>JBJEJE010000163.1:0-28876 GCA_051877755.1 Lachnospiraceae bacterium
GGTTTTGATTTAAAGGAAGAACTGAAAAAATTACCAGACCAGCCAGGCGTTTATTTGATGCATTCTAGAAGTGATGAGATTATATATGTTGGGAAAGCCATTAATCTAAAACGTCGGGTGAGTTCCTATTTCCGGAAGATAAATAACCGCAGCCCTAAGATTGAGAAAATGATCACGCTGATTGATTATTTTGAGTATATTGTGACGGATTCGGAACTGGAAGCTTTGGTGTTGGAAAATAACCTCATCAAAGAGCATCGTCCGAAATATAATACCATGTTAAAGGATGACAAAAGTTATCCATTTATGAAGGTGACCGTACAGGAAGATTTTCCAAGGGTACTGTTTGCAAGGCAGATGCGGCGGGATGGAGCAAAGTATTTTGGACCTTATACCAGTGCGGGGGCTGTGAAGGATACCATTGAACTGGTGAAGAAACTGTATGGAATCCGTACCTGTAATAAATCTCTGCCGAAGGAGATTGGAAAGGGACGTCCATGCCTTTATTATCAGATGAAGCAGTGCGCTGGTCCCTGCCAGGGATATATTTCTAAGGAAGAATACGGGAAACGGATTGATAAACTGCTGGCGTTTTTAAATGGGGACTACAAAAAGGTACTGCGTGAACTTGAAGACAAGATGAAAGAAAAGGCGGCAGCATATGAATTTGAAGAGGCGGCAGAGTACCGGGATCTGATTGAGAGTGTGAAGCATGTAACCGGTTCTCAGCGTGTGGTGAAAACCAGTGGAATTGACCGGGATGTGATTGCCATGGCAAGAAGGGAAGAGGAGACAGTTGTTTCTGTATTCTTTGTGCGGGATGGCAAGCTTTTAGGCAGGGAACATTTTCATCTTGAACATTCCGGTCAGGACAGCGGTTCCCAGATTATGGAGACTTTCATAAAACAGTATTACAGCGGAACACCATTTGTACCAAATGAACTTTTGACGGAGTTTGCGGTGGATGAGCAGGAACTGCTGGAGCAGTGGCTTGGAGAACGCCGGGGCGGCAGGGTGCATATTATCACGCCGATGAAAGGCGAGAAATCTAAGATGATCAATCTTGCAAGAGAAAATGCATCCGTGGTACTTTCCAGGGATCTGGAAAAGATGAAACGTGAGGAGGCACGCACAGTTGGTGCTGCAAATCAGCTGGCAGAGATGCTGGGACTGCCTAAGGCAGACCGCTTAGAAGCATTTGATATTTCCAATACCAGCGGATATCAGTCTGTGGCATCCATGGTGGTATTTGAAAAGGGACGTGCCAGAAAAAATGCTTACCGCAAGTTTAAGCTGCGAACCGTGAGCGGACCGGATGATTATAAGAGTATGGAAGAGGTGCTGACCAGACGGTTTACGGATGAACATCTGGATGTATATCCGGATGTGATCATGATGGATGGTGGCAGGGGACAGGTAAATGTTGCCCTTAAGGTGTTGGAAAATCTGAATATCCATATCCCGGTGTGTGGAATGGTAAAGGATGATAACCACAGGACAAGGGGGCTTTACTATAATAATGAAGAGATTTCATTCCCGAAAAACAGCGAGGTTTTTGGGATGATTACCCGGCTTCAGGATGAGGCGCACCGTTTTGCGATTACTTATCATAAGCTGCTTCGTGGCAAGGAACAGGTGAAGAGTATTTTAGATGATATCAATGGAGTAGGACCGGCAAGGCGGAAGGCACTGATGCAGCATTTTAAGGAAATTGAAAAGATAAAGAATGCATCTGTGGAGGAATTGGCTGCCGTAAAAGGGATTACGCCTCAGGTTGCGGAGGAAATTTATATATTTTTTCATTCAGATTAGGTGTGAAAATCTCCTAGTGTTTCATAAAATTGTATGATATAATGAGCACAATAGAAAAACAAGCGACTGCGAAGCAGGCATTTGTTTTTCTTGTGCCATTATTGAGTGAACAGCCTGTGTAACAGGCGGTAAAGCACGAAGTGCGGGTTCACGATATAATGAGTGCAACGGACACCGAAAAACCGAAGGTTTTGAGGTGAGCTTCGTGTGAAAATTAATTGCCTACATGTCAGTAGAATTATGAGGATGAACAGGAGGAAGGTATGTATTCAATAACATTAACCCAGTTGATTGAGAAGCTCAATCTGGTAAATCATCTGCCGGAAATTGATACAGATAAGATTCTGATCACGGACCCGGATATCAATCGCCCGGCTGTCCAGCTTTCCGGTTTTTTCGAACATTTTGATGCCAACCGTATTCAGATATGTGGAAATGTAGAACATGCCTATATCAGCAGTATACATGATAAGGATGAAACGGCCATGATCTTTGACAAGCTGTTTCAACACAAATTTCCGTGTCTGGTGTTCTGCCGTGGATTACAACCACAGGATTTCGTACTGGATGCAGGAAGAAAATATGGCGTGCCGGTATTAACGTCGGAGGCCACCACTTCCACATTTGTACACGAAACCGTACGCTGGCTTCATGTAGAACTGGCACCAAGAATATCCGTCCATGCTGTATTGGTGGATGTATATGGTGTTGGCGTATTGATTATGGGGGAAAGCGGAATCGGAAAATCGGAGGCGGCACTGGAACTGATTAAACGTGGACATCGTCTGGTGTCAGATGATGTGGTGGAGATCAAGAAGGTATCCGATGATACTCTTGTGGGAACTTCACCGGATATTACCCGTCATTTTATAGAGCTTCGGGGAATCGGGATTATTGACGTAAAGGCACTATTTGGATTTGAATGTGTCAAAATGACACAAAGTATTGATCTGGTCATTAATCTGGAGGAATGGGACAAAGAGAATAATTATGACCGCCTTGGTCTGGAGGACCAGTATACAGAATTTCTTGGCAATAAGGTGGTTTCTTATAATATTCCAATCCGTCCGGGACGTAATCTTGCAATCATTGTGGAATCGGCTGCGGTCAACCACCGGCAGAAGGAAATGGGCTATAATGCGGCACAGGAATTATACAACCGTGTTACCAGTAACATGAATAAAAACAAATAGAACCATAAAACAATATTAGCAGAGTATAGAGTGATAACACTTCTGCGTAGAACATATATTTAAGGAGGATATTATGAAAAAGTATGTATTTGGTGTGGATATCGGAGGAACAACTGTAAAACTGGGTTTCTTTACGGTAGAAGGCGAACTGCTGGATAAATGGGAGATTACAACCCGTAAAGATGAAGGTGGACGTTTTATTCTGCCGGATGTGGCAGCTTCCATTGAAGCAAAACTTGCAGAGAAATCCGTTGCAAAAGAGGATGTGGCAGGTGTTGGTATTGGTGTACCGGGACCGGTTAAGGATGATGGAACTGTTCTCCGCTGTGTAAATCTTGGCTGGGGTGTATTTAATGTAGAAGAGGAAGTTGAGAAATTATTAGGTCTTCCTGCAAAGGTTGGTAATGATGCCAACATGGCATCCCTCGGTGAAATGTGGCAGGGCGGAGGAAAAGGATATTCTTCTATTGTTATGGTGACACTGGGAACCGGAGTTGGCGGAGGAATCATTATTAATGGCAAGATGCTATATGGAACCAATGGTGCCGGCGGAGAGATTGGACATATCTGTGTAAATGATTCTGAGACGGAGGTATGTGGCTGTGGTAAGAAGGGTTGTCTGGAACAGTATACGTCTGCAACCGGAATCACCAGAATGGCAGAAAGAGCATTGAACAATACAGACAGACCATCTAAGCTTCGCAATGTACAGTACATATCTGCAAAGGAGATATTTGATGCGGCAAAGGAAGGTGACGATCTGGCGTTAGAACTGGTGGAAGACCATGGTAAGACACTTGGCAAAGCGCTGGCAACCGTTGCCTGTGTATGTGATCCGGAGGCATTTGTAATCGGAGGAGGAGTGTCCAGAGCAGGAGATATCTTATTGGAGACCACTGCGAAATATTATCAGCAGTATGTATTCCATGCCTGCAAGAATACAAAGTTTGTATTGGCAACCTTGGGCAACGATGCGGGCATCTATGGCTGTGCAGAAGCGATTTTAACGAAATAACATTACAAAATTGGTAAAATAGACGAAAGGGGAGAACTTCTCCCCTTTTTTTTCGTTACTTCTTACATTGATTTTACGTTGCGGGATAGAATATAATAGAAAAGTATGAGTTATCCTGTTTTTCTGAAATCAGATATTTTAGAAAAATGGTAACGAATAGTCAAAAAAACAGAATGGTTGGAATAGAATGAATCAGAACTTGGTCAACGAATTATTCAGAATAGTTGGAAAACAGAATGTCAAATTTGACGAGCCATTGGCAAAGCATACCACATTCCGGATAGGGGGTCCGGCACAGTATTTTGTGACGCCCATGAGTACGGAGGAACTTTCCCAGGTGGTTTTGTTATGCAATGCAGAAAAGATACCGTTTTTTGTACTGGGCCATGGAAGCAATCTGTTAGTCAGTGATAAGGGTATGAAAGGTGTGGTCATACAGTTATATCATAACTATTCTGCCTTTTCGATAGAAGGAACTGTTGTGCGGGCACAGGCGGGAGTCATGCTTTGTAAATTAGGGCAGGCAGTAAAAGAAGCCGGTCTTACAGGATTCGAATTTGCAGCGGGAATACCGGGAACCTTAGGCGGAGCAGTAATGATGAATGCAGGAGCCTATGGCGGTGAAATGAAGGATATTGTAAAGTGTGTACAGCTGATGGATACAAATGGAGATTTGTTGGAAAAGCCGGTTGAAGAGATGGATTTTTCTTATCGCCATAGTATTATTGAGGACAATGGATATATTGTATTAGGTGCAACACTTTCCCTTAAAGAGGGTGATAAACAGGCGATTGCTGACCGGATGGAGGAACTTGCGGTTGCAAGAAGGACCAAGCAGCCTTTGGAATTTCCAAGTGCCGGCTCCACCTTTAAACGCCCGGAGGGATATTTTGCCGGTAAATTAATTATGGATGCCGGGCTTCGCGGTTATGAGGTCGGAGGAGCCCAGGTATCGGAGAAACATTGTGGATTTGTAATCAATAAAGGTGGTGCAACCGCCGCAGATGTAAGGCAATTGATTACGGATGTAAGGCAAAGGGTATATGATCAGTTCCAGGTGGAATTAGAACCGGAAGTAAAAATGGTAGGAGATTACCCGGATTGTAACTAAAATACCAGAGGGAAAACGTATGCGATTTGTGATAGTGACCGGTATGAGTGGCGCCGGGAAGAGTACAACTTTAAAGACATTAGAGGATATTGGATATTTTTGTGTAGACAATCTTCCTATTCAGTTGATCCGTCGGTTCGCAGAGATTGCCTATGCCAAGGACAATGATATCAATAATGTGGCGATTGGAGTAGACATCCGAAGCGGAGTCTATTTAGAGCAGCTTTCGGAGTGTTTGTCAGAGTTAAAGGCAGCAAAGTATAATTATGAGATTCTATTTCTGGATTCCAATGATGATGTGCTGATCAAGCGGTATAAGGAAACCAGGAGAAATCATCCTCTGGCAAGAAATGGCCGTATAGAGGATGGAATTAAGACAGAGAGAAGCCGGATTGCTTTTTTACGCAAGGAAGCAGATTATATCATAGATACCACCAGCCTGCTGACGAGGGAATTGAAGGCTGAGTTGGATAAGATTTTTATTGAGAATGCAGAGTACAATAATTTTATTATCAGTGTGGTTTCCTTTGGCTTTAAATATGGAATTCCGCGGGATGCAGATCTGGTGTTTGATGTGAGATTTTTGCCTAATCCCTATTATGATTTAAAACTGCGCCCCCTTACCGGCAATGATGAAGCCATTCAGGAATTCGTCATGCAGTTTGATGAAGCTAAGGAATTTATGAATAAGATTGTTGATTTATTGGAGTTTTTGATTCCCAATTACATAAAAGAAGGAAAGAATGGGCTGGTGGTCGGAATTGGCTGTACCGGCGGAAAACACCGTTCTGTAACCCTTGCTAATGGTATTTATAAAGAGTTACAGGCGTTTCCATATAGTGTGAGGATTGATCACAGAGATATTGAAAAGGATGCTGTCAGAAAGGGTTAGTGAATATGTCATTTTCAACAAAGGTAAAGGAAGAGATAGGACGGCACAGCAGTCACGGGCGGCATTGTCAGATTGCAGAGCTGCTGGCACTTGTTCTTGCCACCGGAGAGGTTGAATTTGCGGATAGTCAGATCAAACTGATTTTACGGCCGGAAAATGACCTGATCAGTGATCGGATCTGCCGGCTGATAGACAGGCTGTTTGAAGGCAGGATAAGCTGTAACAGTTATTCCCGATGTATTGAGATTGCTGACCCGGACATGGCGGAGATGCTTTTACAGACAATTAAATTATCTGATTATGTGGACTATTTAGGGGAAGACTGGCTGGATGATGATGAACTTTCTGAGATTGAGGAAAATACCATTACCTATGTATCTTCCCATGGAGTATCCCTGCAAAATTGCCATTTTCCGAAACAGGTAGTGCAGAAGGATTGCTGTAAAAAGGCATTTATACGGGGAATGTTTCTTGCCACGGGTTCCGTAAATGATCCCAATAAAGCCTATCATTTTGAAATTGTGGTACATAACCGGGATATGGCAGAGGCGGTAAGGGATGTGATTAACAGCTTTTCGCTGGATGCCAAGGTGGTAAAACGCAAGAAATATTATGTGGTTTATTTGAAAGAGGGTTCCATGATCGTGGATATTCTCAATGTGATGGAGGCATATGTCAGTCTTATGGACATGGAAAATGTCCGGATTATCAAGGATATGCGAAATGATATTAACCGCCGTGTAAATTGTGAAACTGCGAATATCAAGAAGACAGTCAATGCTGCCAGACGGCAGATTGAAGACATCGAATATATTGAGCGGACAAAGGGTCTTAAGTATCTGAACGATCCGTTAAGGCAGCTGGCAGAGCTACGACTGGAAGAGCCGGATGCCAATTTGTCAGAACTTGGAGAAATGTTGAATCCACCGGTATCAAAATCCGGTGTGAATCATAGATTAAGAAAGATAAGTAATATTGCAAACACATTGCGAGAGGATAACCAGATTTAAGGAGGAAATGAAAAATGGTTAGTGAAACTATAAAGGTGAATTTGGCGGCAGATGCAGAGGCAAGACCGGTAGCAGTGTTGGTACAGAAGGCAAGCCAGTTTGAAAGCAAAGTTTTTATTCAGTCCGGAGATAAAAAAATCAATGCCAAGAGTATTATGGGCATGATGAGTTTAGGATTGAAACAGGATGAAGAAGTTATCATTTCTGCTGAAGGTGAAGATGAGGCATCTGCAGTGGAAAATCTTGCAGAGTATTTAAAAAATGCCGGTTGATACGCGTTTTCGGGTTTTCAAAACAGGAATATTATGGTATAATCAGATAAATTAAAGTACTTAAAGAGCAAGAAGCGAATTGCAGCATGGAGCAGGAAGGAACATGGAAGTTCAGGATTGAGTCAAAGGAGTGGTATATATGGCATCTGTTAATGGAATCTGGGGAAATGGATATGTAGATAATACATCTTATCTGTTTGGCAGTACAGCCAGCAAGACATCCGGTACATCCGGCAATATACTTGGAATTGATCTGGCAGAGTATTCTTCTATAACAAGAGGTTCTTACAGCAAGCTGATTAAGGCGTACTATGAGAAATATGGAACGAGTAAGTCGGCATCTGAGGACAGTTCTTCTGAAAAGGATTCTACAGCAACTAAGACGACGCTGAAGAGCAATGCAGATGCACTTTATAAGGCAGCAGATGCCCTGGTAACAACCGGTAAGGATTCTGTATTCAATAAGGTTGATATTAAAGATGAGGAAACCGGTGAGACAACGAAGGGATACGATACCGAGAAGATTTACAAAGCAGTAAACAGTCTGGTAGAATCCTATAATAATTTTGTAAAAAAGTCTGCTGACAGTACGGACAATGCAGTATTAAGACAATCGGTCGGAATGATTAATGCATCTTCCTCAAATGGTTCTTTGCTGAATAGCATTGGCATTACCATAAATGCAGATAATACAATGTCTGTGGATGAGGAGAAATTTAAAGGAGCCGATATGAGTACAGTTAAGAGCCTTTTTAATGGGAATGGATCTTATGGTTCCAAAATCCAGTCAGTTGCAAGTAATGTATATCTCAATGTGAACAATTCTATGGGGAATAGCAATTCCTATACATCACTTGGAACATTGGGGAATTATTCTACTGGCAGTATTTTAGACAGCTTTTTATAATGGGTGTGTTTGGAATGACCGAAGGCTGATAGATTGATAAAGTGAAGAAAGATTTTGTTAAGAACGTCAAAGAATATGGGTTTTGGCGTTCTTTTTTTCGTGTAGTTTTTGCAGTTTCTTAGCTTGCCCTTTGCCATACAGTATGATAAAATTAAACTAATTATAGCTTGGTCTGAGCCAGCAGGGTGGCTGCGGTTACATTTGCCGTGAGGACCGTTTTAGATGGGTTTCCATTTTATAGAATATAAGAAGAAGTAGGTGAAAGGGAATGGGGCGTTTTTCAAATTTTCTGAATAAGATTCCGTTTGTAAAACAGACTGCAAAGCAGGAGGTTGAGCAGACGAACAATGTAGAGAGACAGTACAATAAGGCAAAAGAGCTGATTGAACATGGTATTTCTGAAGAGGCAATCAAAGCCTTGAACCAGATTGCAGATATTGGAATGATGGAGCTGCAGTATCAGCAGTATGGTTGTGAAGCCCTTAAGATTCTGGGTGAGGTTTATGAAACCGGAAAGTATCAGAATATAAAGGCGAAGGTAGACCGGGAATTGGCTGCAAAATACTATGAACGTTACATCAAACTGGTGGAAGATGGTAATCTTTTCTACAAGCTTGGTCTTTTGATGCTGGATATTCAGAATTTTTCAAAGGCGATTACATACTTGGAAAAAGCTGCTTCTTATAATGTGAATCAGGCATATATGCGTCTTGGTGATATTTATGAGAAGGGTCTTAACCGTATTGATGAGAATGGACAAAAGAGTGATTTTATTGTTCCTGTTGATATAGAGAAAGCAAAATCCTGGTATCAGAAGCTGGCAGACAAAGGGGATGACAAAGCAAAGGCGGCAGTAGACCGTATTGAATATAATGCCACCCATGCAGATAGTATTGAGTTTGAGGAAAAGGATAAGATTTATTCTGAGATCTCTGAACGGCGAAAAGCAAAGGGAATTGAATTTCATTATAAGGCTAATGATGCTACGAAACTGCAGTATCAGTATACTTATGTCCACGACCAGGTGGAGGGCTATATCCATAAGCTTCCAAAGGACTGGGTTAAGAGTATTGATGTGGATACGGATGAAGAATACTATGCACCAAGCCATACCTATACAGATTTTGCAATTTATGTGACGTATACAACGGTTCCTAAGGATTCGGAACGTAAGATAGATGATTATTTGTATTACCAGAATGAGGCATATGATTGTGATGTGAATATCACGCCATACATTACAGAGTATGCCAATGGTATTTCGGCACGTTTTTACCATAAGGATATGGATAAGGGTATCGTTACCTTTGTATTTAAGCAGAAGAACCGGTGGGCCTGCCTTCGTTTTGTCTGTTCTACAATGGATATCATGGAGCAGTACAATGAGATTATTTTTGAGGTTGCCAATTCTTTTGCATTTGTAATTCCTACTCTGTTGAGTAATAAGAGTGCGAATCGTACAGAGATACAGTATTACAATGAAGCTCTTTATTATTACAATATGGAAGATTATGATAAGGCAATGAATAATGCCTCTATTGCACTACAGCATGGAAGTACACAGGCAAGCTATCTGTTGATTGAACTATATTTTGATGAGGATAGTCCATATCGCGATATAGGAAAGACAATCAGTTATGCTAAGCAGTTGTTTGAGTCGAATAAAGATCCTGATCTTGCATTTTTAATTGGTACGATTTACGACCAGCAGCTTAAGCAATATGCAGAAGCAAAAGCATGGTATGAGAATGCAGACCGCTTAGGACATAAGCGTGTGCCGTTCTATCTTGGTAGATTTTATTACTATGGTCTGGTGGATGACGGCAAACGTGATGGAGAAAAAGCACTTTCCTACTTGAAACGGGCTTTGGAAAATGGTATTTTTGAGGCAGAACCATATATCCGTGACATTGAGAATTTAGGTGATCCGGGTCAGCTGCAATCCACAGTTGAGATGTGGGAACGTGCGGTTTCTGAAGGTATTGCAGATACTGCATTTAAAGTAGCTATGAATAAGAAGGAGCAGGTATTTTATCTTGCCAGCGATGAAGAGATTGAACAGGCATTCATGAAAGCTATTGAACTGGGAAGTGTGCAGGCTGCTTATGAATATGGTGCATATTGCCAGGTGAAAGAGAAAGAAGAGGGCTATAATGGTCCGATTAAGAGTCTGGATTATTTTTATAAAGCATATGAAGCCGGATATGAAGAGTTCAGCAAGGAATATCTGTATCAGGTTATTGAGCATAAGATTTCCCAGGGCGTATCCGACAGCGAGAAGTTAAAATTATATTATGATGTTGCAAAGAAAGGTTCGATTCCGGCTGTGAAACAGCTCCTTGCCATGGTGCCGGCATTGGATCAGGCAACACGGGACTTATACGAGGGACTTAAGGAAGTTGTTAAAGCTGGTGATGTGGATGCATTAAGCTCCATGCATTTAATAGAAGAGAAATTCAAAGAATTGCTGAATCCTGTTGAAAGCAGTTCCAACAAGGTGATTCAGAATAAGTTCTTCCGGTTACAGGTTCCAAGAAGCTGTACGGCAGTGATTAACGATGAGGGTGGTACAATCCGGTTTGCAGATTCTGCAGTGGAATTTGCAGTTGCGGAGATGCCGGTCCGCGTGGATACAGAGGAAGAATATAACAAAGTATTTAATTTGATTTACAATGAATATGCAGGGGAAGAGAATGCAGAAATTCTGGTTGCCAATTCCAGAATGGTTGGTTCCGGCATGCTGACCCGCAAGGCAGGTAATAATCGATATAGCATTCTTTTGATTAGCTCTAAGAACCAGTATTTATTCAAATTAAGCTCTATTGACCGTAGAGAGTTGATGCGTTTTAAGGAGCAGGCGTTAGAGATTGCCCTGACGCTGGTAGAATCCGGAGAGATTTATGTGGCAACCGGAGATAAGGCGAATAAGCATATTGGTCTTACCTTGTTAATGTCCGGTAATAATGACAATAGTATGTTATCCATCAGCAAGGATGAGGATGACGATGGCATGGTTTTTGTCTGATAGTTTTTTTGCAGAACAGGAATGATGAAAAGAGGGGTAGCGCACAGGTGTGTCCCCTCTTTCTTTACAAGGAGAGACATGATCACAGTTTTAATTGATACAACAAGTAAAGTACCAATCTATGAACAGATTTACAAATATATCCGGGAAGAAATCCGAAATGGAAATATACCATGTGGAACAAAACTTCCATCCGGGCGGGGAATGGCAAACTATCTGGAGGTAAGCCGGAATACCATTGATATGGCATATGGACAGCTTTTGTCAGAGGGGTATATTGAATCGATTCCCAAAAAAGGATATTATGTATGTGATCTGGATAACCTGTATTTTGAAGGGCATGAAGCAGGTGTTCCGGCAGATGATAAGACAGAATGGAGTAAAACACATATATCAATAGTGGAAGCTGACAGAAAAGAGACCGAATATAAGGTGGACTTTTCCTTAAGCGGCGTGGACATGGATTATTTTCCATATAGTAAATGGAGAAAATTAATGAAAGAATGTCTGATCGATGATAACAGGGAACTGTTTCTATCTGGAAACCATCAGGGGGATATAGAACTTCGGCAGGCAGTACAGACTTATCTTCATCAGTCCAGAGGTGTACAGTGCAGTCTTTCCCAGATTGTGATAGGTGCCGGAAGTGATTATATGCTGCTTTTATTAAGCCGGATTTTGGAAAAGAATCAGTCGGTGGCAATGGAGAATCCCACCTACAAGCAGGCATATACAATATTTAAGAGTGTAGGATATTCTGTTTCTCCGATTTCTTTAGATGAACAGGGAATACAGATGGAGTTGCTGAAGGATAGCGGTGCAAATCTTGTGTATGTAACCCCTTCCCATCATTTTCCGTTAGGAATGGTTATGTCTGCAAGTAGAAAGCAACAGTTGTTGGCATGGGCGTCAAAGAAAGAAGAACGTTACATTATTGAGGATGATTATGACAGTGAGTTCCGGTATTTTGGAAAACCCATACCGGCATTGCAGAGTCAGGATCCCTTTGGAAAAGTTATTTACATGGGAACCCTTTCTAAGGCAATTGCACCGGGAATCCGTATGAGTTACATGGTTCTTCCGGAAAAGCTGGTGAAAAGGTATCAGGAAACAGCAGGATTTTATTTTTCTACAGTCTCACGGATTGACCAGCGGGTAATCAGCCAGTTCTTTCTACAGGGACATTTTGAACGGCATCTAAACCGGATGCGTAAAATCTATAAAACCAAGCATGATGTGCTGTTGCAGGCATTGAAGGAATCAGAATTGCCGGTGCATATCACAGGGGAAAGTGCCGGGCTGCATTTATTGTTAGAGTTTGGAGAAAAGACAGTCAAGGCATCTGCATTGGAAAGGGAACTGGTGGAACTGGCAAAGACAGAAGGGGTCAGAGTTTATGCACTTGCTGATTTTTATATAGAGGATGAGATGCGTAAACCAACGATTCTCATTGGTTTTGCAAGATTAAGAGAGAATGAAATTGTGGATGGAATTGCCCGGTTGAAACAGGCATGGAACAACGAGAACATGATAAAGATACAGGAGGGCTTGAAATGTACCGGATTATAATGAATGACCTAATGGAATGGTATGAAAAAGCACAGGACAAAGTGTTGTTTTTAAAAGGTGCAAAAGGTGTTGGAAAAACATGGACCATGATCGATTTTGGTCAGGGGTTTTATAAGCAGCTGATTTATGTGGATTTAGAGCGGGATGATGATTCTTATCCGCTGTTTAAGCAAGGAGCAAAGGTGAAGGCTGAGAAACTGATTGCAGCTTTAGCTATGTATTGCAATCAGAAGATTGTGGAAGGCGATACCTTGTTTGTGTTTGATGAACCACAGCATTATCCAAAGGCGGTGGAGGCAATCATGAGCCTGAAAAAGCAATGTCCGGATTTGCCAGTGTGTATTATTGCCTCCACCGTGGGCAACATTGTTCACGAGGCAGAATATGCGGAGAAATTTTATAATCTTATCCTGTATCCTATGACATTTGAGGAGTTCCTTACTGCCAATAAGGCACAGGATCTGTGCAAACATATCGAGAATCAGAAAATAGAACCGGTGGCACCGGAAATAATCGAAAAGATTACAGAATATCTGAAACTGTATTATATTGTGGGCGGCATGCCGATTGTAGTATTGGATTATGTGAAAAATAAAGATTTAAACAGGGTAGATGCAATCCTTAAGGCATTGCTGATACGGACAAAGGAATATATTGACCGGGAGGTTCCAAAGAGCTATGCCGTAAAGGTGGACAAGATTTGGAACAGCATTCCGGCACAGATGGAAAAGGATAACCGTAAATTCATGTATCAGTATGTAGATGAGAAGGCAAGAGCCAGAGAGTATGAGAATTCAGTAAACTGGCTGGTGGATACGGGACTGGTCCGAAAGGTAAACCGTATCAAAGAGGGAATCGCACCTTTGGCTTTGCAGATTGATGATAAATCTTTTGAATTGTATCATTTAGACCACGGTCTGTTACGGGTGATGTGTGGAATTTCACACAAACAGATTAATGTAGATGAAGATCTGGAAGATGTCAACGGTGCATTGTTAGAGCAATTGGTACTTTCTGAGTTAACCATGAATAAGACGGTGGATAAACTGTATTTCTGGATTTCCGGTGCCACTGCAAGGGTGGATTTTGTGTTTGAAGATGACGGAGAGGTGGTACCTGTAGATGTGCAGTCCAGAATACGGCGGAAAGCACAGAGTATGAAAGTATTTAATGCCAAATATAAGAACCATATGGCAATCCGGATTTCGCTGGATGAACTAGGCTTTTCCAAAGGCATTCTGAATATTCCACTGTATGGGCTATGGAACTTTTGAAAGCTACAAGCCGCTGCCATTCGGTGAGAAACACCATAGGCGGGAGTTTACTCACGAATATGGTGTTTCTTACCGAATGATAGGGCGCCAGCCCAGAAGCTCATATGCGAAGCATATGAGCTTGCGGCTTATGAATAATACTATGAAAGAAGGAAAGCAAATGTGGTTCATTTTTGCATTGTTATCTGCAATATTTGCAGCACTGACTTCTATCCTGGCAAAAATTGGTATTGATGGAGTGGATTCCAATCTGGCAACCGCCATCCGAACGGTTGTGGTTGTTGTTATGGCTTGGGGAATGGTATTTCTTACCCATGCCCAGAGTGGAATCAGCCAGATAGAAAAGAAAAGCTGGATATTCCTTATCTTGTCAGGGATTGCAACCGGGGCTTCCTGGCTTTGCTATTACAAAGCTTTGCAGATGGGGGAAGCTTCCAAGGTGGTTCCCATAGACAAGCTAAGCGTTGTAATTACGTTCGTGCTTGCAGCAATTTTTTTGCATGAGCAGATAACAGTGAAATCCTTTATCGGAATGGCATTGATTGTCGTTGGAACATTGGTGATTGTGTTGTGAAATGAGTGTAGGAGAAGGAGGTTTTTATGAAAAGAAAATCAAAGAAACGATTGTTGGCAGTGGTATCAGCTATCATAATTTCATTTGTTATGGGATTGAGCCCTTATGCCAGCTGCTATGTCAAAGCAGTAACAGTTATGACTGCTGATGAAATCACGAAAGATATGGGGGTGGGCTGGAATTTAGGTAATTCTTTAGAGTCTACTGGTGCCAGTGTCTGGCAACCAACGGATATTACAGCCTATGAACGGAACTGGGGCAATCCTACTGTTACAAAGGAATTGATTACAGCTGTAAAGAATAAGGGTTTTAAGTCGATTCGGATTCCAGTGACCTGGTATGAGCATATCAGTACGGATGGGAATTATACCATTGACAGTGTATGGATGGCACGGGTTAAGGAAGTAGTAAATTACGCCTACGATCAGGGAATGTATGTAATCCTTAACGTGCATCATGAGGATTGGATCAATCGCAGTGATTTTACTTCAAGCTATGATGTAATGTCTACAGAATTAAAAGCAGTGTGGAAACAGATTGCCACTGAGTTCGCCGGTTATAACCAGCATTTAATATTTGAGGGAATGAATGAACCACGTTGTGTTGGTAATCCAAACATTTCTGAATGGAGCGGAAATGAAACGTGTTATGAAATTATCAATCAGTTAAATAAAGATTTTGTGGATACGGTCCGTGCAGTTCCATCGGATTATCAAAGAACCCGTTTACTAATGATACCATGCTATGCCGCAAGCAGTTATTCCAGTGTGTATTCCAGTCTGACAGTTCCAAAAGCAGCGAACAGCATAGATAGTGACAATGACGGGGATGATGATTACATAGCAGTATCTTTACATGCATATAGTCCATACATATTTGCCATGGGGGATAGTACATTCCCATATACTTATGACCATGGTACCTTTTCTGAAACTTACAAAAAGGAATTAGATACGATTTTTAATGATATCAGGATGACGTTCACGGATAAGGATATACCGGTGGTGATTGGGGAATTCAGTGCTTCGGATTATAACAATGTTTCTGCCAGGACAGATTGGGCAGAGTATTTCATGACCACTGCAAAACAGATGGGAATCCCTTGCCTGCTTTGGGATAACAATAGTAACCTTGGTAATGCAGCAATCGATTCGAATTTTAATTATTCCGAGGTTCATGGTTATATCAATAGAGATGATTCCAATTTATGCTGGTATACCAATAGTGAGCCCGTTGTGGATAAATTGATATATGTTTCGAATGACAGCAATATAGTATGGGACAGCAAGAGCCATTATCCGCTTTATACCCATGAGGATTATAGCAGTGGAACAGATATTACGATTAGCGAATATAATAACGATGGTACAATGGAGTATTATATCAATGGTGCTGTTGCCTTATTACAGGATAATACGGAAATAGCTATCCAATATAATAATAGTATACCAAAACTTGCATTGATGAATTCGGAATGGCAGGGCTGGACAGAAGTATCTCCCTATGATTTGAATCTTTCGGATAAGATTGCGTATTTTTCATATGAAAGTATACAAAATGCTTGGAACAGCAGTACGAATGGTCCTTTTGCTAATATAAAAGTGATTGACAGCAATAAAGCATCTCTGTCAGTATCCAGTGTAAAAGTCTTAATTGCCGAAAATCTGGAACCGTCCACACCGGAAGAACCGGTTTGCCAGCATACCAATACGGAAGTCAAAAATGTGGTGGCAGCAACCTGTACGGAAGAAGGATATACCGGAGATACCTACTGCAAAGATTGCGGAGTGATAAGAGCAACCGGAACCACCAAAGCAGCTTTGGGACATAGCTATGGGGAAGGTGTAGTGACCACAGAGCCTACGGAAACAGAAGATGGAGTGAGGACTTACACCTGTACGGTCTGTGGTGCAACCAAGACAGAAGATATTCCTGCATTGGGTACAACAATATGTGCACATACCAATACGGAAATCCGGGGTGCAAGGACAGCAACCTGTACGGAAACCGGATATACCGGAGATACCTACTGTATAGACTGTGAAGAGAAAATAGTAACAGGAAATACCATATCAGCTTCAGGACATAGCTATGGGGAAGGTGTAGTGACCAAAGAGCCAACGGAAACAGAAAAGGGAGAGAAGACTTACACCTGTACGGTCTGTGGCGCAACGAAGACAGAGGATATCGATGCTACAGGTTCATCGCAGGGGGAGAATCAGGACGGTGGAGATCAGGGAGGAAGCCAGGGCACCGGAGACCAGGGAGGAAGCCGGGACGGTGGAGACCAGGGAGGAAGCCAGGACGGTGGAGACCAGGGAGGAAGCCAGGATGCCGGAGACCAAGGAGGAAACCAGGATGCCGGAAATCAGAATGACGGAAACCAGTTCGAAACACCGCAATTAGGTACGACACATACAGACGACAAGAATCAGGCTGCATATACGATTACAAAAGCAGGAGATGTCGGGGGATGCGTTGAATATACAAAACCGGTTAACAAGACGGTAAGTAATGTGACCATTCCGGCAACCGTGACACTCAATGGTATTACTTATAAAGTGACAGGTATTGCGGAAGGTGCCTTTAAAAATAATACAAAGCTTACCACCATTAAATTGGGGAGTGATATTAAAACCATTGGTGCAGGCGCGTTTTATGGATGTAAGAAATTAAAAAATGTAACCATAGGAAACAATGTTACAACTATCGGCGATAAGGCATTTTATAAGTGCACTGCTTTAACAAAAATTATAATTCCTTCTGAGATTTCCGTGATTGGCAAACAGGCATTTTACGGATGTAAGAATTTGAGGAATATAATTATTAAAACAACCAAGCTGACTTCGGGAAAAGTAGGCAGCAATGCGTTTAAAGGAATTAATAAGAAAGCATCTGTTAAAGTACCAAAGTCTAAAGTGAAAGCGTATAGCATCATGCTTAAGAAGAAGGGAATCGGAGCAGGCGTTAAAGTCGAAAAATAAAAAAGAAACTGCCCGTGGGAATGTAACCCATGGGCAGTTTTTTGTTTCATAGAATCTCACATATGAGATTTGATTTAGGATGCGGAAATTAATAATTTTCCGCGTTGATTTCAAAATATGATTGTGGATGAGCACATACCGGGCAGATTTCCGGAGCTTCGGTACCAACGACAATGTGGCCACAGTTACGGCATTCCCAAACCTTTACTTCGCTCTTTTTAAATACTTCCTGCATCTCCACGTTTTTCAAAAGAGCACGGTAGCGTTCCTCATGGTGCTTCTCGATTGCACCCACCATGCGGAATTTGGCAGCCAGTTCTGGGAAGCCTTCCTTCTCGGCAGTCTCGGCGAATTCAACATACATATCGGTCCATTCGTAGTTCTCTCCATTTGCTGCGGAAACCAGATTATCCGCAGTGTTTCCAATGCCATTTAATTCCTTAAACCACATCTTGGCATGTTCTCTTTCATTTTCTGCTGTTTTTAAGAACAAAGATGAAATCTGTTCAAAGCCTTCCTTCTTTGCGATGGATGCAAAGAAAGTATATTTGTTTCTTGCTTCGGATTCGCCTGCAAATGCGGTTTCCAGATTTTTCTCTGTCTGGGTTCCGGCATATGGATTGGATGCTGCAGTAGATATTTCTTCTAAATTATCACCGGTAGCTTTACAAACCGGGCATACAGCCTCCTCTTTGCTTGATGCTTCAAATACTTCTCCACAAATCTTACATTTAAATTTTGCCATATTTTTTTCCTCCTTATTCTGATTGTTTTCATGGCTGATAGTTCCTATATCTGGATTCTTCCCTGCGTGAGGAATCTCGGTATACTTTGCAATATCCCGGTCAAGGGTAACAAGATCCGTAATACTTAAGTCGTGAACTGAAGTATGTCCTGTTACTCTGGCAAAGGTCTTTAATTCGGATAAAACTGCATTTAAGAAATTACCTGTCCGCTGTGCTGCAGCTTCTACATTGAGTCTTGCCCGCAGCTCTGGATTCTGGGTGGCAATTCCTACTGGGCAATTGCCGCTTCCGCATATCCGGTACTGCTGGCAGGCAGCTGCAATCAGTGCCGCACTAGCAATGGCTATGGCATCGGCTCCCATGGCAAGTGCCTTGGCAAAGTCTCCGGAGCTTCGTAACCCGCCGGTTATGACAAGGGCAATATCGGAATGAACGGAATCGAGATATTTCCTTGCTCTATGTAAAGCGTATATGGTAGGCACAGATGTGGATTCCCGTAAAAACAATGGACTGGAACCGGTGGCACCACCTCTTCCGTCGATGGTTACAAAATCAGGTGCGGCATAGACACATTGTGCCAAATCCTGCTCGATATTTCCGGCAGCAATTTTGATACCGATTGGTCTGCCTCCGGAGCGTTCCCTTAACATATCCACCATGGCTTTTAAGTCCTCTTTGGATTTTATCTCAGGAAATTTACTTGGACTCTGGACATCTTCACCAGCCTTCTTTCCGCGAAGGGCAGCAATTTCTTCGGTTACCTTTTCTCCCGGCAGATGACCGCCCATTCCCGGTTTTGTGCCCTGGCCAATCTTGATTTCAATGGCATCAGCTGACTGTAAATTCTCATCGGTAACACTGTATTTGTTCGGAACATACTCAAAGATATACTTATAAGATGCTTCCTTTTCCTCCGGAAGAATACCGCCCTCCCCGCTGCACATTGCGGTCTTTGCCATGGCAGAACCTTTTGCAAGGGCAACCTTGATTTCCTTCGACAGAGCACCAAATGACATATGGGAAATATATACCGGATGCTCTAAAACCATCGGCTGCTTTGCGTGTTTTCCAATAATGGTTCTTGTATCCACCGGATCCCCTTCGTCTAGTGGAAGCGTGTTAAGCTGTGCACCTAAGATTAAAATATCGTCCCAGCTAGGAACCGGCATCTGTGTACCCATTGCACCACTGATACTTTTCCCTGTGACCGCCATCTCGTGGATTTCTTCCATATAGCGGGCACTTTTATCATGCCGCACATATGCTGAATCATAAGCAAGTTCTCCCTTATAGGATTCGACTGCAGGCTGTTGCTCACTGTCGCCGATTTTCTCAAATTTGGATACCGGCTGTTTGCAAATTGGACAGACCTCAATCTCTTCTAATTTCTTTCCTTCCTTTTCTTCGTCAAAAATAGCACCGCAAACGCTGCACTTATACACCGCCATACCTTTACCTCCTTATGCTTTTGTATTTTATAATGATTTCTTTTGTGAGCAGTTTTTACAGATTCCTTTGAAAACAGTATTATGTCCTTCAATCTGAAAACCGGTCAGTTCCTCGATAATCCGGTCTGCTGATTGCTGATATTCCACAGGAGCATCAAAGACTTCTCCACAGACTGTGCACAGCATATGATAATGCCTGTCTGTCCGGTAGTCATATCTGTCTGCATCGGATAACTCAACATCTGTAATCTCACCTTTTTCTGAGAGCAGATTCAGATTGCGATACACCGTCCCACGGCTGATGCGATTATCCTGCTGCCATACATCAAAATAAATCTGATTGGCAGTAGGGTGATCAGCTCTGGATTTCACTGCTTCTAATATCATTTGTTTCTGTTTTGTGTTACGTTCTTTCATACTCATCACCCTTAATATAATATTAGGACTTATTACTAATAATAAAACAAATGATAAAATTTGTCAATATCAAATTGCTTATGAATACTGTTTATTGCTATGCTGAAAAAGGATTGAAAATGAATATAAATTAACATTGAAATGCAACCTCAAATATGTAAAAATACTATTAAAACAGCGGAATAGAAATTGAAAGGAAGATTTACATGAATTTTATAAATGCAGCTAAAGATGATATACAGGAGATTACAGGATTGTATCAGGCAGCCATTGGAAGTCCGGGATGTACCTGGTCTTCAGAGTATCCTAATGAGCAGATTACTCAGGATGATTTAGCAAGAAATGCATTGTTCTGTCTGAAAAGTGATGAGGGAGAAATAATAGGTGCTATTTCCATTGATAATGATCCTGCTGTGGAAGAGCTGCCTTGCTGGTCAGACACTTTGCGGCCGGGGGCGGAGCTTGCCCGTCTGGTGGTAAAGGAAAATTATCAGAATCAGGGAATTGCAAGAAAGATATTAACCTGTGCAATGGGAGAACTGGTGAAACGGGGATATAAGAGCGTACATTTTCTGGTAAGCAAGACCCATGAGAGGGCACTGCGTTCCTATGCCAGGCTTGATTTTGAAAGACGTGGAGAAGCAGATTTGTACGGAGAACATTTCTGGTGTTATGAGAAGGAACTGCCGTCATCGGATGAGGTATGATATGGAGATTTATGTTGCTGTTTTTTTAGCGGGTATGTGTGCTGGCGTGGGGATATGCTTACTAATCGAAAATCATGACTGGTAGTTTGGATTAAAAATATGAACAGAGAGTATCTTGTTTTTTCTTTTGATATAGTTCATAATAGAAAGAGTCGATAATCGTACTGGGTGGTACGAAAGGAGTAATATATGAACTGGTGGAAACATTTAAAGACAATCAATCATCATAAATGGCTTGTCATGAAGTCCTGTTTCCGGCTTGGAATGATAAAACAGGGTCTGCTTCATGATTTATCCAAATATAGTCCCACGGAATTCTTAGTGGGTGTTAAATATTATCAGGGAAACAGAAGTCCTAATAATGCAGAACGGGAGGATAAGGGATATACCTCTGCATGGCTGCATCACAAGGGGCGTAATAAGCATCATTTGGAATACTGGCTGGATTATGATTTGGAAAATGGCGGCATCACGGGAATGAAGATGCCGGTGAAATATGTGGTGGAGATGTTCTGTGACCGGGTGGCGGCAAGTAAGAATTATAATCCGGATACCTATACAGATGATATGCCTTTGGCATATTATGAAAAGGGTAAGGCAAAGTATCTCCTTCATCCGGATACAGCTGAATTATTAGAACGGCTGCTCAGGATGCTGGCGGAGAAAGGGGAAGATGAGACTTTCTCATACATTAAAAAAGAGGTTTTGACGAAAGAAGTAAGGCGGGAAAAGATATGAGTTTTACACATTTACATGTGCATACAGAATACAGTTTGTTAGATGGTGCATCGAAAATCAAAGAACTAGTTCATCACACAAAGGAGCTGGGGATGGACAGCATTGCCATAACCGACCATGGTGTGATGTACGGAGTGATTGATTTTTATAAGGCGGCAAAGGCGGAAGGCATTAAGCCGATTATCGGTTGTGAGGTTTATGTAGCACCGGGATCCCGTTTTGACCGGGAACTGGGAAAGAATGAGAACCGTTATTACCATCTGGTTTTGCTGGCGGAAAATGATACCGGCTACCATAATCTGATGAAGATTGTATCCCGTGGTTTTACGGAAGGATATTATTATAAGCCAAGGGTGGACAGAGAGGTTTTACAGGAGTTCCATGAAGGAATCATTGCCCTGTCTGCCTGTCTTGCAGGAGAGGTGGCAACTCTTCTTTGCCAGGGATTTTATGAGGAAGCAAAGAAAGCGGCATTGGAGCATCAGGAAATTTTTGGAAAAGACAATTATTTTCTGGAAATGCAGGATCATGGAATTGATGACCAGAAGATGGTTAATCAGGGATTGATGCGGATGTCGCAGGAGACAGGAATTCCTCTTGTGGCAACCAATGATATTCATTATGTCAGGGAAAGTGATGCAGAGGCACATGATATTTTACTCTGTATCCAGACTGCGAAGAAAGTAACGGATGAAGACCGTATGCGTTATGATGGAGGACAGTATTATCTGAAATCTCCGGAGGAAATGGAAGAACTGTTTCCTTATGCAAAACAGGCTTTGGAGAATACCGGAAAAATCGCGGAGCGTTGTAATGTAGAGATTGTTTTTGGTGAGCAGAAAGTACCGAAATACGAGGTGCCGGAGGGATTCACTTCCTATACTTATTTGCAGGCACTTTGCGAGGAGGGGTTACACAGACGTTATGATCCGGTAACTCCGGAATTACAGGAGCGGCTGGATTATGAGTTATCCACCATCCAGAAGATGGGATATGTGGATTATTTTCTCATTGTATGGGATTTTATTAAATATGCAAAAGACAACGGAATCGCAGTGGGACCGGGGCGTGGTTCTGCGGCAGGTTCTATTGTAAGTTATTGTCTGGAAATCACGAATATTGATCCGATACGGTTTAATCTTCTTTTTGAACGCTTCCTGAATCCGGAACGTGTATCCATGCCGGATATTGACGTGGACTTCTGCTATGAGAGAAGGCAGGAGGTAATCGATTATGTTGTCCGCAAATATGGAAAAGAGAAAGTAGTTCAGATCGTAACCTTTGGAACTATGGCTGCCCGTATGGTAATCCGCGATGTGGGACGGGCTTTGGATATGCCATATGCAGCAGTGGACCGGGTGGCAAAGATGATTCCAATGGGAGCCAATGGGCACAACATTACCATCAGCGAAGCACTCACCATTTCCTCCGACTTGAAAAAGGCATATGAGGAGGAAGAGGATGTCCGGTATCTGATTGATACCTCACAGAAACTGGAGGGACTTCCAAGACATGCCTCCATGCATGCCGCCGGTGTAGTGATTGGTCAGAAACCTATTGATGAATTTGTTCCGTTATCCCGTGGCTCAGAGGATGCCATCACCACACAGTTTACAATGACCACCATTGAGGAACTGGGGCTTTTGAAGATGGATTTTCTTGGCCTTCGAACCCTTACCGTGATTCAGGATGCTGTGCGGAATGTGAAAATGAGCAAGGGAATTGATATTGATATCGACCATTTGGACATGGATGATAAAGAAGTTTATGATCTGCTCTGTACCGGGCAGACCGATGGTATATTCCAGCTTGAGAGTAATGGCATGAAGAGTTTCATGAAGGAGTTAAAACCGAGAAATATTGAAGATATCATTGCCGGTATTTCCCTGTACCGTCCGGGACCGATGGATTTTATTCCGTTATATATCAAAGGAAAGGAACATCCGGAACAGATTACCTATGACTGTCCGCAGCTGGAGAAAATCCTGGCACCAACCTATGGCTGTATCGTTTATCAGGAGCAGGTTATGCAGATTGTTATGGAGCTTGCAGGCTATACGCTTGGCAGAAGTGACCTGGTGCGGCGTGCCATGTCCAAGAAAAAAGGCGACGTGATGCAGCGGGAACGTCAGAATTTTGTCTATGGTAATGAGGAAGAAAATGTTCCTGGCTGTATCAGCAGGGGAATTGATGAAAAAACTGCTAATAAGATTTTTGATGAAATGATAGATTTTGCAAAGTATGCCTTTAACAAATCCCATGCGGCAGCCTATGCAGTGGTGGCATACCAGACTGCTTATCTGAAGTGCCATTATCCGGAGGAATTTATGGCAGCATTGATTACTTCCGTGTTAGACCGTACGGATAAGGTATCTGAATATATAGCTCATTGCCGGAAACTTGGAATACAGATTCTTCCGCCGGATATCAACGAAGGCTACAGCCATTTTTCTGTGTCGAAAGGAGCAATCCGTTATGGCCTGTCAGCATTAAAGAGTGTGGGAAGACCGGTAATTGATGCTATTGTTGAAGAAAGGGAGGCACATGGAAAATATAAGGATTTGAAAGATTTCATCAGCCGTCTTTCTAATAAAGAGGTAAATAAGCGCACTATTGAAAGTTTTATTAAATCTGGGGCATTAGACAGTTTTCCGGCAAATCGCAGACAAATGATGATGGTCTATCTTCAGGTTATTGATATGGTAAACCAGGAAAAGAAAAGTGCCATGACCGGACAGATGTCACTGCTGGATTTTCTCGGTGAAGAAGAGAAGAAAGAATTTGACATTTCCTACCCAAAGGTTTCTGAATATGAGAAGGAGGAAATGCTTGCTTATGAGAAGGACGTGCTGGGTGTTTATGTAAGTGGACATCCGTTAGAAGATTATCAGGAGCTGATGGGCAGGAACATAGATGCTACTACCCATGATTTCCTGCCGGATCCTGACACCGGGGAAACAGTGGCAAAGGATCAGATTTATTATACCTTAGGCGGAATGGTTGCAGCGAAAACCGTAAAAATGACAAAGAATAACCAGAATATGGCATTTATCACCCTGGAGGATTTGCTTGGTACCATTGAAGTGGTGGTATTTCCGAAAAAATATGAGCAATACCGCCAGTATTTAGAACAGGATTCCAAGATTTTTGTCTATGGGAGAGCGTCTATCAGTGAAGACGAGGGGAAGTTGCTGCTGGAAAAGGTGGTGCCTTTTTCCGAGGTTCCAAAGCATGTTTATCTTCAATGCTTAAACCGGGAAGACTATTATTCCAAAGAGAAGTCTTTGTATGAGATATTAGATAAGTATCCTGGAGATAGTGGTGTAACGGTTTGTCTGAAAGAGGAAAATTTAAAAAAGGAACTAGGCAGACAGTTTGCGGTATCCATTGATGATCATCTGTTTCAGGAATTAAAGGAGCTGTTAGGGGATGGTAAGGTATTATTGAAGAATCAGAAGCTTGTTATGAGACAGTATATTTAGGAAGGCAGGGCAGAATCTGTGATAACCAGTACATCAAACAGTAAAATCAAGAATCTGACAAAATGCATGAAGAATGCAAAGGAGCGGAGAAAACAGGATATTTTTCTTGTGGAGGGTATCCGTATGTTCTCTGAGATACCGAAGGAACTTCATGTGGAAACATTTGCAACAGAGGAATTTTTTGAGAAGAATACCGGATTATTTGCAGATATCTCTTATGAATTAGTAACGGAACATATCATGCAGTCTGTTTCGGATACAAAGACACCCCAGGGGGTTATCAGTCTGGTAAAGAGACAGCATTATTCAACGGAGGATGTCTGTCAGGCACCGCAGCCTTTAATCATGGCATTGGAAAATATACAGGATCCCGGAAACCTGGGAACTATCCTGCGGACTGCTGAAGGTGCAGGGGTAACAGGAATTTTGATGAGCCGGGATACGGTGGACATTTATAATCCCAAAGTGGTTCGTGCAACGATGGGTTCTATTTTTCGAATACCGTTTTGTTATGTCGATGATCTGACTGAATTTGTCACAAGACTTAACGGAGAGAATTTCGAGACATACAGTGCCCATTTACAGGGAACAAGTTTTTACGACTTTGATTACCGGAATCCGACAATTTTTTGCATAGGCAATGAGGGAAATGGTCTGTCAAGGGAACTCTCCAACGCCACAAAATACAAAATTAAGATTCCCATGATGGGAAAAGTGGAATCTTTAAATGCGGCAACAGCGGCGACTGTCCTAATGTATGAGGCGATGCGACAAAGAAATTCAAAATACCGACAAAACTAGTCCTTTTTAGAAGAAAAAACCCCGTTCTATAAATCGACTTTCTGTACTAATATATAGTACATGATAAATGATTTTCAAACATATGAACACAATATGTGGTGTTTGGCATTTATTATGCAAATAAGAAGTTTGAGGTACATGGAAGGAGAAAAAAGATGACAGAAAAAGCATTAAGTAACAATCAGGCAGTGGTGGCAGGAGAGATTATTTCGGAATTTACATTCAGCCACGAGATTTTTGGCGAGGGCTTTTATATGGTGGACCTTTTGGTAAACCGTCTAAGTGATGCCACAGATGTAATTCCGTTGATGGTTTCAGACCGTTTGATTGATGTGCATCAGTCCCATATGGGAGAACATATCGAGGCGAAAGGTCAGTTCCGCTCCTATAATAAGCATGAGGAGACGAAGAATCGTTTGATTTTATCGCTCTTTGTCCGTGAATTAAATATTTTAAATGAAGAGGATGAAATGCAGCATCCGAATCAGATTTATTTAGATGGATATATTTGCAAAGCGCCTATTTATCGTATGACTCCACTTGGCAGGGAAATTGCAGATGTGCTTTTGGCAGTGAACCGTGCTTATGGAAAGTCGGATTATATTCCGTGTATCTGCTGGGGTAGAAACGCCAGATTTGCAGGGAAGCTGGAAGTGGGAGAACATGTAGCAATATGGGGAAGAATCCAGAGCCGGGAATATCAGAAGAAATTAGAAAATGATGAGGTGATTAACCGGGTGGCATATGAGGTGTCTGTCAGCAAGATGGAGTGCCTGGAATAAAATATAGAAAATGATTGCATTTTGAGAGGGAATATGCTAGGATATATCGTATTCTCTGGGCTTATTATGAAACGTATTGGCATATCAGAAAGTTCACGGATAAGACCATAGAAAGAAGCAGTTTACGCTTGGTGTACGTATTTTAACCTGTGGGTGAAAGAATACGATACACAACATAAATATGAGGTGGAAAGATATGGAAAATGTACATATTATTTACGGCACAGGCTATGGAAAGACAGCGGCGGCTATGGGGCTTGCTGTGAAGGCAGCGGGAGCAGGGGAAACCGTAACAATTGTGCAGTTCTTAAAAGGGACAGATGCCGATTACAGCATTTTAAGTCAGTTTGACGAGATTAAGTTTTTTACATTTGAAAACAGTGAGAAACCGTATGGCCAGCTGACGTTTGAGGAGAGAGAAGAACAGCGGGCAAAGGCAAAGAACAGCTTTCACTATGCAAAGAAGGTTATTGATACCGGAAGTGCAGATGTGGTGATTTTAGATGAGGTGCTGGGCTTGATGGATTACAATATTCTCTATGTGGAGGATTTTGAGGAATTACTGAATAGCAGCAGCAACGTAAAATTGATTATAACGGGGCGTAATTGTCCCGATACATTAAAGAAAAAGGCATCTATACTTTCCCATATTGAAGCAAACTAGGATATGGAAAGGAAAAATGTTTATATGGCGAGTGGTCTGTTGGCTGCTCGCTTTTTTTGCTTTATAAGAATGTTATTGTTTTTTTCAGTACTGTCGGATATAGAATAATGGTTGACATCACTATTATATGGTGTTATCATGATTAGACAATGATATTATATCATTTACAGATGTGATTTATTATGATTACAGAATGTTTTCGTCGATGTGTAGAGGCGCATGCGCCAAGAGTAGCAGTTTGGACAGATAAGGCTGGGAGAAGAATTGTGAAAGGGGCTCGTGCCGAAGAGGAATATCGCCTTATCGGTATTTTGTCTGGATGTATAGTTAAGAGCTATATGTCTGTCACCGGAATGGAGAGAAGGCTTAATACGGAAGATGTGTATGTAAGCTGGATGACAGGTGGAGTGCTACGGAATGAAGATGATTTTATGACGCTTCGTTGGCACTGCCGACGGAGCGTTTTGTACATAATAGGTAACAAATATGAATAAAAAGGAGTAAAAAGGTATGTCAATTTTTACAGGTTCAGCAGTAGCATTAGTGACTCCATTTAGAGCAGATGGGGCAGTGGATTATGATCAGTTAAAGTCTTTGGTAGAATACCATGTTGCCAACAAAACAGATGCCATTGTAATCTGTGGAACAACAGGTGAGGCTTCTACTATGACAGAAGAAGAACACATGGAAGTAATCAAGAAGTGTGTAGAGTATGTCAATAAGAGAATTCCGGTGATTGCAGGTACCGGTTCTAACTGTACAGAAACTGCAATCAAGCTTTCTAAGGAAGCCCAGGATGTAGGAGCAGATGCGTTGTTAGTGGTAACTCCATATTATAATAAGGCTACCCAGAATGGTCTGATCAGACACTACACAGCCATTGCAGAGGCAGTGGATATTCCAATTATCATGTATAACGTACCGGGCAGAACTGGATGTAACATTCAGCCTGCAACGGCAGTGACCCTTGCAAAGAATGTGAAGAACATTGTGGCAATCAAGGAAGCTTCGGGTAACATTTCCCAGGTAGTGAAACTGGCACAGTTGGCAGACGGTTGTATTGACATTTATTCTGGAAATGATGATCAGGTAGTGCCTTTATTATCCTTAGGCGGAAAGGGTGTTATTTCCGTAACAGCTAATATTATTCCGGAAGATACCCATGATATGGTACAGAAGTATTTAGACGGTGATGTGGCAGGCTCCTTGGCATTACAGTTAAAGGCAATCGACCTTTGTGATGCTATGTTCTGTGAAGTGAATCCAATTCCTGTGAAGAAGGCAGTAGAGCTTGCAGGACTTTGCAGTGGTTATGTGAGAATGCCAATGACCGAGGCAGAACCTGCCAGTGTAGAGAAGATTAAGAAAGCTATGACAGAATATGGAGTGAAACTTGCATAAATCCCTGTTTCGTGAAGTTGTGAGGAATTTCACACATTCAGGTGGTGCAGGC
>JBJEJE010000164.1:0-5738 GCA_051877755.1 Lachnospiraceae bacterium
GTAACATAGATTTTCTCTATGGAATTTCCGATCAGATGGAATGTGACTACATCCTTGTTTCTCAAGAAACACCCGAATTATATTCTCTGGTTGAAATTGCCAAAAATCATAAAGAGATTGAAAACCGGCTGCTGGCATATGCTGAGGAGCTTATAAAGAATTCTTAGAAATATAATGGATACCAATAAGATTTGCAGTCTCTCTGGTATCTACAAAGAATCATAATTAACAATGAAAAATCCGCTATACGAATTTATCATTCGAATAGCGGATTTCCCGTTAAATAACAATCTATAAATACACTTCTTACTTCACTGTAACTTTTACTGTCTTTGCGTATCCATTTCTTGCATATACATAAATCTTACAGGTTCCTTTGCCCACTGCCTTAATCTTACCTTTGGCAGATACGGTTGCTACCGACTTATCACTGGTTGCATAGCGGAACTGTTTTGCATGCTTATTGGAAAGCTGCTTTTTATTTTTGTTTACTAATACAACACTAGCCTTAATCTTTGCTGTCTTTCCGACCTTCAGAGTGTAAGATTTCTTTTTCAGCTTAATGCTCTTTGGATTGGTATATGTTGCATTCTTGTTTCCAACCACATGGGCTGTGATACTCTTTCCAAGACTCACTTTCTTGCCGTTTACCATCTTGTAAGCCTCAACATAAACCTTGTAATCCTTCTTCACATTCAGGGTCTTTCCATCTACCTTCTTCACGATAAGCTTGGTCTTACTGCCGCCGGTTACGGAATTCAGTGATTTTGCATTGTACTTCTTGTTGCAGTACTGTACATATACGTCATATCCGTCCGCACCTGCAACTTTGCCCCAGGTTACTTTGATCTGTTTTCCTGTCTGGCTTACCTTTAATTTTGCATTTAATTCCAGTGCATTCTTCTGAATGGTTTCCGCAGATACAGTTTCATCAGCAGCTGCAGATGCCTCTGTGGTTGCAGGTGCTTCCGTAGTTGCCGGAGTCTTATCTTTATTGTCATCTCCGTCAGAACCACTCGGTGGAGTAACCGGTTTCTTTGGTGCATCATAGGTAATCACATAAGTCGAGAACTTATTAGCCCAGATATGTACTTTATCTCCATCTACATAGAAGCCTTCCTTTGCCGGTGCTGCCTGTTCCTCTGCTGTAAGTTCAGGCAAGGCGTTGATTTCTTCCACACCGTTTACGGAGTGACTTCTGAGTACCTGATATCCTGTCTTTCCCTTATCACTGTCTGCCAATGGCAGTACCATATGGATCAGGGACTGTGTATCAGATATCTTAATCTCCTGTACCTGGCCTGCAAGTGCTGCTATCTGTAACAGTACTTCTGCGTCAAAGCTGGTTCCCAGAACCTTATTCTGTTTCTCTGCTTCGGTCTGTAATGCAAGAATAACCTCTGTATTCTCTGCCTTATCCACGTTTAATACCACTTTGGTGGTTCCACCGTTTTCCACAATTTCTTCCAGATTCTGGTCTGTTATATCACCCATAACATCATACAGATTATCCAGTCCGCCAGCTACCACGTCAGGTGCCTGCTCCGCAACACTCACTTCTGTCTGACTGTCGTCTACTGTAATATCTCCTGCTTCTGTCTTATCTCCGGATTTTACTTCGATTACTCCGGTTACTACCTTCGTTTCATTAGAAGATGTTGTTTCCTTTACGACAATGTTATAAATGCCATCCGGAACACCTGAGAAATCAAACTTACCGTTCTCATCTGCTTCTGCCTGCTTAATAACCTGATTACCAATCTTAATGATGATAATAAAGGTAGAGCCGTTTTCTCCGGTTACACCGCCGGATACGTTTGGAAGCTTTGCAATGGTCTGGTTTAAGGTAATGGTGTCGGTTGCGTTACCTGCTTTAAGAGTTACGGTTCCTGTTACCTTACCTGCTTCTTCTGTGGTTGCATCGGTCTTGGCGAAATCATCATCTACCGTCACATCTACGCCGGCGATTCCTGCCTCTGTCAATGCGTCCTCGATTGCCTCTTTCAGCTTATCCTTTGTGGTATCATTGCTTACCGTGATAGTATCAAGAGCATTCTGTACTGCTTCCTTTGCTTCTTCAACCATCTGTTCTTCTGTCTTTGTCAGCTTCGGAATGGTCTTGTTAATTGTCTGTGTTCTATCGGTCTCATCTCCAGAAGAAAGGACGATTGTTGCCGTCACTGTTCCATCTGCTTCTAATGTTGCAGGAGTCTTGGTGAAATTCTCCAGAGCAGCGGTTACACCAATAATTCCTTTTTCCTTTAATTTATCACTCTGTAATGCAGTATTGATTGCCGTCTCAAGACTTTCCTTGGTTGTGTTGTTATCGACTGTGATTCCCTCCAAAATGCTTGTCAGTTCTTCCTTTGCACCTGTAAGCTTTTCCTCATCACTCTTTACAAGCTTGTTAAGCGTCTTATTTACCGGTATGCTATCTTCTGCTTCTCTGCATGTAATAGCAATGTTTGCGGTTACCACTCCGTCTGCCAGATAGGTTGCAAGCGTCTTACTGAAGTCCTCTACTGTTGCAGTTACATCGGTGATTCCATCTGCTATTAAAGCACTGTCACTTAATACAGCATCGATTGCTGTCTGAAGGCTTTCTGCAGTGGTATCTTTATCAATTGTAAGAGTCTCTAATGCTGCCACAATCGCTGTCTTGGCACCTGCAACCTTCTCTGCGTCTGTCTTTGTCAGCTTTGCAATAGGCTGATCGACTGTTACAGTTGTAGTTGACGAACCGGATGTAAGCGTTACGGTTGCGGTTACTTTTCCGTCTGCTTCGTAGGTTGCTTTCGTATTCTTGAAATCATCCCCTACTGTTGCCGTTACATCCTTGATTCCTTTTTTCTGTAAATCTTCGCTCTTTAATGCAGTATTGATTGCTTCCTCAAGACTTGTCTTAGTAGTGTCGTTATTCACAACAAGTGCTGATTCAATATCCGTCCATTCTGTCTTTGCGTCTTCCACCTGCGTTGCTTCATCTTTTGTAAGCATTTTAATGGTCAGCTCTAATGGTACTGGCTCGCTGGTTTCCGTTCCACATGAAAGGGTTATGTTAGCGGTTATCGTTCCTTCTGCCAGATAGGTTGCTTTCTGATTATTGAACTCTGTTACTGTTACCGTTACACCTGAAATTCCATCATTTGTGAGGGCTGCATCAATTGCTGACTTAAGTGTCGTTTCTGTTGTATCATTGCCCACTGCAATGTCTTTTAAGAAATCGGCATCAGCAAATTTTGTCTTTGCATCAGCTACCTTTTCAGCGTCCGTCAGGTTTGCTTCGATTATACTGGAATAAGTTGACCATGCATCTTGATATACCCCAACAGAATTTTTCGGAACCAGAATTTTACTGCTTTCTATACCTTCTACCCGTTCTTCTTCCGGTATGTCTTCCGGAATTATAAAAAACACATTATTCCCAAGTGTTGCCGCGGTAGTTGCCTTACATATGACAGATAATGAGTAATTCATGAAGAACGCTTGACCATCTATTTTTCCATTTTGATCTAAAGTTTCAGGCAATATTACCTCGGTTAATTTTGAACAATTTGCAAAAGCTTCATAACCAATGGAGCTTACCTTTGTAGTTTCCAACGATAAGTTAGTCAGAGCACATCTCTGGAAAGCACTATCCCCTATTTTTACCAGATTGGTCGGAAATGTTATATTCGCTAATGAATTACAACAATCAAAAACGTGATTGTTAATCACTGTTAAATTGGTGTTTTGCAAAGAAACATTATCCAGTAAATAACAGTTACAAAAAGCCTCGCTACCTATCGTAGATAATACTGTTGGAAATTTAACCGATGTTAATTTAGAACACCACCCAAAAGCATATGTACCTATTGTCTCAACCTGCGTAGTATCTAAAAATACTTCCTCCAAGGCATAACATTCGTAAAACGCATATTCACCTATCGTTTTTAGTGTGGATGGAAAGCTAACGCTTTCAACATTATAATGAGCTTCAAAACTGTGATTACCTATACTAGTTATGTTGTCACCAATCGTAATTGTTTTGATATCGTCCTTATAACTATTCCACGGAGCACAACTACTTTCCCCACCAATGTAATCTGCCATCGCCCCTTCACCGGAAATAGTCAGTACGCAGGTGTCTGAATCATAAGACCATTGAACATTATCATCTTCAGTTTTTCCGCAACTGCCGCTGGTTGCTACTTCTGCCTGAATAAGAGTGTCATACTCTGACCAGCTAGATTTATAGGCATCAACAGAACCACTCGGAACCAGAATGCTGGTCAAATTACATTGATATTTTCCTGCTTCATCATTATAAGTATGAAATTGGCCTGGAATACTAGGATCATCTTCACTTGTCACCAAAGTGGCAGGTTGATTTCCTTTACATATCACAGTTTCCAATGTGCCTACATTAAATGCCTGAAGTCCTATTTCTGACACTGTCGCTGGCAGCGTTATGCTTGTAAATCCAGATGCCTCAAAAAAAGCATAATCAGCTATTTTTGTTACCTGCGTATTTTCCAAGGATAATGTATTTGTATTAAAGATACACCCCTCAAAAGCATGCGCATCAATTGTTTCCAAAGAGTTTGGAAACGATATCTCCGATATTGTTCTACAAAAATGAAATGCGTTAGCACCAATTGTTTTTATCTGAGAATTTTCTAAGGATACTTTTTTAATTGCATTACAGTTTTGTAAAGCTCCAGGTCCTATACTAGTTACATTTCCACTAATCACAATTGTTTCGATGGAATTACAATAACTACTCCACGGAGCTGTTTCAAACTCATAATCATACATATCCCCTGTACCGGAAATACTCAATGTTTTTGTACTATCATCATAAGTCCAATTAACAGCTTCACCACAAGTGCCTTCACCTGTTGCCGCATGCACTTCCCCCATGCTGATTCCGCTAAACAGCGATACCGCCATGACAAGAGTGAGCAGCATACTGCATATACGTTTCATTCGTTTTTTCATCATATTATCCTCCATATCTCTTTATATTTTATCTATGTAAACACTTTTTCAAGTGGATTATATTTTTGATTTATCATTATCTTTACGGAATATTTTCCCAAAGAAACCTTTGAAGGTTACAAGTATTCCTTCATCTGTTGATTCCCTAATCTCCGGTTTTTCCTTCTCTGTTTTTATCGGAGGAGAAATCACAAATGGTGGAAGGCTGTCCAGTTCATTCAGCTTTTCCCTGATTTTTGCCGCTGTCACCGGTTTAAAGATACAACGCTCCTCCTGAATGCCCATTTCCTGTATGCGAAACAGGGATTCTCCCGTCACAAAAAGGATTGGAATTTCCGGTGCATAGGCATGTATCCGCTCTGCAAGCTCCGGACCGTGCATAACCCGCATGCTGATGTCCGTAAACATCAGGTCATAAGTATTCTTTTGTACCGCTTCCCATGCATATTTTCCATCCGGAAAATCGTCAATTTCGGCATCCGGTATGACGGTTTTAATCTTACATGCAATGCCCTCCCTGACAATATCCGAATCGTCTGCCAGTAAAATCTTCATCAAGCCCCCTCCTTAAAAAAGAGGATATCATCCCTAAAAAACACAAAAAGCAATACATTACAAATAGATGTTTCTATCTGTAATGTACTGCTTACATCACTCACTCTATATGGGGTTTTTTCAGACTCACAAAAAAAGCAGTCAGAACTTATCTGTCTGTCTGTCTGTCTGTCTGTCTGTCTGTCTGTCTGTCTGTCTGTCTG
>JBJEJE010000165.1:0-5724 GCA_051877755.1 Lachnospiraceae bacterium
TGATTATATCAAAATCCTTGAGAATAGGTTGTCAATTTTTATTGTACAACATCAAAATATCTGATTATGTAAATAGTTTAAAAGATACAGCAAAATACTGGTATGATACATTTTTTCCAATGCAAAGTGAGAATCTGTCTTCAACAGAAAAAATGTGGGTAGATAGACTAAATAGGGTTGGTATAGGTTATTTCAGACCTATTGTTATGGTATTGATAAGCAGAAGGGATTTATCAGTAGAAAAGAGAATAAATGCTTTTAGGGCAATAGAAAGGTTTATATTTATCTGTTTCAGAATGGGCAATGTTAATGCCACATTCCGAAGTAGTGAGTATTATCGTGACATCCGCATCATTAATTTGAAACAGATGGATGTAGAAGATTTGATTTCGGATATTAATGAAACGATCAATGACTATGTTGAGTATATACTTTCGCATTTTGTTACAAAGATAAAAAAATATTTTGATAATGGGAGCGGGTTCTATTATTGGAATTCCATAAAATATTTTTTGTATGAATATGAGTTAGATTTGGCACAGAAGAATAACCTTGATAAGATGAGTTGGGAAATGTTTACCAAAGCAGAAAAGGATAAGGTTTCAATTGAGCATATTCTTCCTCAGACACCTACAAAATATTATTGGAGAAATCAGTTCAGACAATTTGACGATAAGGAAATAGAGCAACTTTCAGGAGCATTGGGTAATCTGCTGCCGTTATCACAGAGTATCAATTCTTCATTGCAAAATGATAGCTTTGAGGATAAGAAAACGTCTAAATCATCAGGAAGAAGAGGATATCAAAATGGTACACATTCCGAAATTGAGGTGTCAAAGGAACAAGACTGGTCGGCGGATAGAATTTATAATCGTAGCAAGAAACTATTACGGTTTATGGAGAATAGATGGCAGATCAGCTTTACTGATGAGCAAATGGAAAAACTTATATATGTAAACTTCGCTGTTGACGGAAGGGAAGTTCCATCTCCATTGGAAGAAAAAGAAGACTTTTCTATTGAAACTGCTACATCAAAAAATACATCGGTTACAAATCAGGAACTTGCAAATCAGCAGATGATCTTTTGGACAAAGTTTGTGGAATATTGTAGTGAGGAGGATCGTTCTGAAGATATTGCCATCCGTAAGCCGGCGGCACAAAATTGGTATTCCATACCTGTTTATGGTGCAGACTATGAGATTGAATTTACACTTACCAAGGGTAAATATGTATCTTTGCTTATCTATGCCTTTGATGGTGAAGCTTTTGCACGACTTGAAAGTAAGAAAGAAAAGATAGAAACGTTGTTTGGCAACAAACTGGATTGGTATTCAAGCAGAGAAAATAGTACTGCAAAACGTATTATTTACAAAAGAGAATGTGAAGTGTTTAATCCATCCAAGCAGGAGGAAATATTTTCATGGATGATAGATAAGTTTGATGAGTTGTGTAATGCACTCATAGCGGTTGGCGAAATGGATGAAGAGGAGACGATTGAGAGATAACATGAGTAACAAACAAAAAATGGGAAGAAACTCAGATGTGGATTTAGGTCGATTTATAAGCCTGATTCTCCGGCATAAACCGGAAACCATTGGTATCACTCTTGATGCAAATGGTTGGGCAGATACCAAAGAATTATTACACGGCATTAATCTATCGGGACGCTATATCGATATGGAAATTCTGGAGCGGATTGTCAGAGAGAACAATAAGAAACGCTATTCCTTTAATGAGAATAAAACAAAAATCAGAGCCAATCAGGGACATTCCATAGCCGTTAATGTTGAGATGAAAGAGATGATACCACCGGACGAACTTTACCATGGAACGGCTGACCGTTTTTTGGATAGCATTAAGGAAAAGGGAATCCTCAAAATGAACCGTCAGTATGTTCATTTATCGCCAGATGTGGAAACAGCGGTGAATGTTGGAAAACGTCATGGAAAACCAATTGTACTTGTCATTGACACAAAGAAAATGGTGGAAGATGGATACCATTTCTGGCTGTCGGATAATGGGGTATGGCAGTCGGAAGATATCAGGTGGGAGTATGTGAAAGAAGTTAAATGTGATATTTAAAACATAAATTCAGTCGAAAATGAAGCAGGAGTAGTATCCTGCTTTATTTCTCTTTCGACGGACATACTTCAGCCAGCGTGCATTCCTCACATTTTGGTTTCCTTGCAATACATATAGTTCTGCCATGCTGGATAACCTGAATATTGTAAAGAATCCACTGTTCCTTTGGCAGAATTTTCATCAGCTCTTTTTCAATGACCACAGGGTCGTCACTGTTGGTAAGTCCCAATTTGTTGGAGATTCGTTTTACATGGGTATCTACCACGATGCTGGGTTCGTGGAAAATGTTTCCGCGAATCACATTGGCGGTTTTTCTGCCAACACCGTCAAGGGCAGTCAGCTGTTCAATGTCTGATGGGACTTCACCGCCGTAGAGCTCCAATAATTTTTTCGAGCAGGCAATGATATTTTTTGCCTTATTTTTATAGAATCCAGTGGAGAAAATGTCCTTTTCCAATTCCTTCAAATCTGCATTTGCAAAGCTTTCCACTGACGGATATTTTACAAACAGATCCTTAGTCACAATGTTGACTCTGGCATCCGTGCATTGGGCACTTAACATGGTGGCAATCAGCAGTTGAAATGGTGTTTCGTAGTTTAAGTAACATTTATATTCTGTTCCATAGGTTTCATTCAATAATTCAATGAGACGGTTTACGTCTGTTTTTTTCCTGCGTGGCATGGTGTTTTTCTCCTTTTGTAAATGAGTCATTGTAATGGCTGTCATTTGTATCTTCGTTTCAGTATAGCAAAAAAACAGGGAAAGGGAAAGAGAAACCAGATTATTCCACTGCAGTCTGACCGTAGGAAGCTGGCGCATCCTGGCAAGTATTCTCTGAGTTGTCATTTTCCGGGCAGGAGTCTTCCGTATAAGGAGTTTCCTGGCAGTTTTCCTCTGAGTTGATATCGGTTGGACAGACCTCTTTTGAGGAGTTCTCCTCCGGACAGGCAGCCTGCCGGGCAAGGATATTAGCCAGCATATCGCTTAAGACCACAAGGTCAGCGGCAAGTACCGCCAGGTCATCTTTGTCGAGACATTCTGAAAGCTGGCAGGCGATGGTGGATAATAAATAGAGATTGGTGCAATTATTCATAGGGATTACGACAAAATTATGTTATTATATAATATGCTGCATTGGAGCGAAAGGTCATACTTTTTAGAATTGTATGAAATACCACGCTCCATTTAAGGATTATTTAATAATTAATATTCTATTATTACAGCAGAAGATGAGAGAAAGGAGTACATCATGAATTTTAAGATACTAAGAAAAGACCTGAAACGAAAGAAATCCATGAACCTGATTCTGCTGTTATTTGTTATGCTTGCCACTACATTTATTGCGGCAAGTCTTAACAATCTGAAAATTGTGACCAACGGACTGGATTATTATTTTGAGAAGGCGGGATTATCCGATTTCGTCATTGATGCCATGAGTGGAGTCAATGGAGAAAAGACAGAAAATGATGCAGCCATCGAAGATTTCTTAAAGGAGCAGAAAAATGTTACAAAGTATGATGTGGATACTTTTTTGATGGTAACGCAAGATCAGATTGAGGAAATCGGAGATGCCCAGATGGATACCAGTAACACGGTTACCATATCCAGTATTGAATGTAAGGGGCAGAAGTTTTTTGATGAAAATAATCAGGAGATTGATGAGGTAGGAAAGGGAGAAGTCTATTTTCCAAGGAAACTTCTAAATGAAAAAATGAAAGTCGGGGACAGTTTTTACATTGTATCCGGGGATTATAAAAAGAAATTCACAATAAAGGGTGTTATGAAGGATGCACTTCTTGGCTCTGACATGATGGGAATGAGCCGCATTGTAATCGGACAGCGGGATTATGATGAACTTAAACAAAACGGAGAATTCACATCGGGACATATGTATTCCATATTTTGCAATGATATAAAAAACTTTGAGAAAGATTATAACAATTGTGAATTCAATGTCCTGATTGGTTTCGATATGGCTACCATGCGGATAACCTACGTCATGGATATGATTACGGCAGCCATTTTACTGGCGGTCAGTATCTGCCTGATTCTGATTGCCGCTGTGATGCTCCGGTTTACCATTCTTTTTACGGTAAATGAGGATTACAAGGAAATCGGAATCATGAAGGCCATCGGGATTCCGGATATGACAATCCGGAGATTATACATAAGCAAATATCTGGCAATCTCCATTGTGGGTGCCATGATTGGATTTTTCTTAAGTATTCCATTCAGCCAGATGTTGGTGGCAGGAGTGACAAAGAATATTGTGGTGGAGGACAGTACGAGTAATCTTCTGCTATCCGTTATAACCAGTATATTGGTGGTTTTGGTGGTTATATTCTTTGCTTTTGCCAGTACAGGGAAGATTAAAAAGTTTACTCCGATGGACGCTATCCGCAGCGGGAATAACGGGGAACGCTTTGGGAGAAAAGCGATTTTCAGCTTGGGAAAATCCAAACTTCGTACTACCACATTTATGGCAGTAAATGATGTACTTTGCGAACTGAAGAAATACATTGTTTTGTTAGTAACCTGCGTCATTGGTATCTGGCTTGTGGTCATGCCGGTGAATACCATCAACACATTGCAGTCTGACCGGGTTGCGGACTGGTTTGGTACGGTGCCTTGTGATTTCTATATTACAGAACAGGGAAGAATAGAAGAAATCGTATTAGAGGCAAAAGCTTCTGGTTATAAGGAATATCTTACAGAAATGAAGGAGCGGTTAGAAGAGGAAGGAATTGCGGTAGACCGGGTGGTAACAGAAACCATGTTCCGTATAAAAATCGAAAAAGGGGAGGAGTCTTTCAAATCTACCGCCTCACAGGGTGTTGGAACCACAGCAGACCAGTATATGTATGAAGAAGGGACTCCTCCGGCACAGGAAAATGAGATTGCCATAACCCATGTGGTGGCAGAAAAAATCCATGCCGAGATAGGGGATACCGTATATGTTACCATGTTTGACAAAAAGCTTCCTTTTGTGGTGACAGCTATTTACCAGTCCATGAATAACATGGGTGAGGGAATCCGTTTTCATGAGGATACCAAAATGGATTATTCTGCAACGGCGGGTGCATGGGGGCACAGGTTATTTTAAAGGATTCGGCGGATAAGGAAGAGGTACAGCGTATTATCAAGAAGGTCAAAAAGGCGATGCCGGAGGCTAAGGTGCAGACCACAAAGGAATTTATCAACTCCATGATTGGTGGAATTTCCGACCAGTTAAAACCGGTAAAAACTATGATTTTGACTATTGTTATTATCATTAATATTTTAGTGGTGGTATTAATGCAGAAAATGTTCCTGATCCGGGAACAGGGCGAAATGGGAATGTTAAAATCCATTGGTTTTTCCAACGGTGCCATCATAAGCTGGCAGACCAAGCGGATTGCACTGGTGTTACTGATTGGTGTGGTATTAGGAACGGCAACGGGAACGGCATTTTCCCAGCTGACATCGGGGCAGGTATTTAAAATGATGGGATGCAGCAAAATTGAATTTCAGATTCGTCCGTGGGAAGTGTATGTGCTGTATCCGGCGGCAGTATATGTGGCAACCGTAATCGCCTGTATGATTACTATGCTGAAGGTGCGGCATATATCTGTTGAAAGTATGAATGAGGAAGAGTAGAGATG
>JBJEJE010000166.1:0-24844 GCA_051877755.1 Lachnospiraceae bacterium
AGGATGTGGTTCCGTTAATTGAAGGAGAACCATATATCAGCAAAGTTTCGATAGAACCGTGGCTTACCAACCAGGTGGTAGAAACCGGTGGTTCACGAATCATAGGATTTAATACTGAAAATATTGAAAAAAATGAGGGACTGATAAGATTTGACATTGTGTTTTATGTTAGGATGAAAGATGGTCTCTCACAGATGATTATTAATGTGGAGGCACAAAAGGATGAACCGGACGGATATGATATCTTAAACAGGGCAATCTTTTATGTCAGCCGGCTGATTTCATCACAGAAAGAACGGGATTTTGAAAATACGAATTATAACGATATCCGGCGTGTTTATAGTATCTGGGTATGTATGAACATGGAAGAAAACAGTCTGTGCCATATTCATCTTATCAAAGAGGATTTAGTAGGAAACCATGACTGGAAAGGAAATCTGGACTTGGTGAACATTGTGATGATAGGGCTGGCAAAGGAGTTTCCTGAACAGGATGAGATGTATGAGCTTCACCGTCTGCTGGGTGGCTTGTTCTCTCAGGTATTGACATCGGAAGAAAGATTACAATTGCTGGATAAGGAATATAATATTCCAATAGAAGACAGTATTAGGAAGGATGTGGGCGTTATGTGTAATTTAAGTCAGGGAATAAAGGAAGCCGGGATTGCAGAAGGCATGGAAAAAGGAAAGGTGGAAGTAATCATGAATATGCATAATAACGGCTTTACATTGGAACAGATTGAGGTTGCAACTGGATTGACCGTGGAAGAAATCAAAGCGGTTCTTGCGGGAAAATAAGAGTACCCTGAAAGGGCGATTTATTGTTTCATCTTAACTGCAACATAAATGGCGACAATCAGTTCCGTAATCGGCATGGAAAACCAGATTGCATCCGCACCTGCCACGGCAGGAAGAAGACAGATTAATATGCCGCTGATTACCGCACCCCTTGACACTGATACAATGAAAGAGGTGGCTGGCTTCATCAATGCCTGAAAGTAATAGGTGGAGAAAATATTAAATGGCAGCAGCAAAAATGAAATTCCATAACTGCGGATAATATTTGGAGCAATTGCAAGAATTTCTTTTGTTGGTGTCATAAAAATACGGACAAACAGATTGGGACAAATTTTATATCCACTCAAAGTTGTCTGCCCCGGCACCGATTTCAAAATGATATTTTGCAATTCCCATATCAATTTTACTGTAGAATCCCAGACCCGGCTTTACGGAGACCTGATTTCCGGAGAGGGAGAAGACAAATTTTTGCTGGTTCATTGCAGTAGGAGCCAGCAAGGCACTTTCTATGCCATTTTGAAACCATTGTGGAATCGGTTCGTCTGCTCTTGTCACATTTGCAGCCGGTTTAGATTTGTGAGGAACACCATCTGTTTCCCCATAGCCCAACGCAATCACAATACAGAGTTTTTCTCCGTTGTCTATAGTAAATGCAGTTTTGATCTTGCTGTAAGTCATTGCAACCCAGCAGGTGTTAAGACCTAATTGCTGAGCTTTTAAAACAAGCCGCTCCCCATAATACCCGCATTTTTCATCAAGAGTGGAATCCTTTTTTCCAATCAAGGCAAAGTAATTGGTAACGCCGCTGAAATTCCCGTAATGTGCCATAAATCCGTCAAAGGCTTTTGGTTCGTTGGTAACCAGCTGTATATGCAGACCGCTTTCTTTGTTGCAGCTGTCTACTTCGGCCTGTAATTCAGAAATCAATTCTGTGTCTAAAGGTATGTTTTTGTATTGGCGGACACTATGACGTGCCTCCATTGCTTCAATTAAGTTCATTTTTATGTCCTCCTTTTTCACCACTTCGGTCCGGTAGATGCTCCATAATTGTTTTTGCATGGATAAGCATCTGGATTAGTTTATTCATAGCATCAGCATCGGCGTCAAAGTAATAATAATTCTTTGTTCCTTCTCTCCGCATTTTTATAAGACCGGCATCTTTTAAAATTTGAATATGATGGGATACTGCAGGCCGGGAAAGATGTGTTTTTTCTGTAATCTCTCCAACCCGGATACCTCCACACTGTCCGGACTTCATCATTTCCAGGATTAGATGCTGACGGTTGGGGTCACCAATAGCCAGCAGAATTTTTTGACAGTTTTCAAATTCTTCAGCAAGGCAATTGATTTCTTCTCTATATTCCAATGGAAGTGCCTCCTTTGTTTAAATTCTTAAACCATTATAACATAGTTTTTCAGAGAAAACGCATTGGTAAAGAAAATCGAGACCATAAAATGTTTTCGTATAGAACAATCCATAGAATAATATAAAAAGAATTGCACTTAATATTGTTTTATTGTATGATTATCTATGTTAAATCTAGCTATTTAATAGGTTTATGATTGGATTATAATATTTGTAATTTTGCGTATAACATAAAAAATGTACTATAATAAATATTAAGGCAGAAAGAACCAGGAGTAATAAGATGTTAAACCAGTTTTCCAGAACAGAGTTATTATTTGGCAAAGAAGCCATGGAACAATTAGAACATTCCAGAGTGGCAGTGTTTGGGATTGGCGGTGTCGGCGGTTATACCGTGGAGGCGTTGGTAAGAAGCGGCGTTGGTGCCATTGATTTAATTGATGATGACAAGGTGTGTCTGACGAATCTGAACCGTCAGATTATTGCGACCAGGAAGACAATCGGTCAGTATAAAGTGGATGTGATGAGGCAGCGGATTTTAGATATTAATCCGGACTGTAAGGTGGAGGTACACAAGTGTTTTTACCTGCCGGAAACCAAAGAGGAATTTGACTTTTCACAATATGATTATGTGGTGGATGCAGTGGATACGGTAACTGCAAAGATTCAGCTTGTAATGGAGGCACAGGAAAAAGGTACGCCGATTATCAGCAGTATGGGTGCCGGGAATAAATTAAATCCTGCCGAATTTGAGGTGGCAGATATCTATAAAACATCGGTCTGTCCCCTTGCCAAGGTGATGCGGCGGGAATTGAAAAAACGCGGTGTAAAAAAATTGAAGGTGGTATATTCGAAAGAACAGCCAATTCGTCCCATTGAGGATATGGCAATCAGCTGCAGGACAAACTGTATCTGTCCGCCTGGGGCACAGCATAAATGTACGGAAAGACGGGATATTCCCGGCTCAACAGCATTTGTACCGTCTGTGGTGGGACTGATTATCGCATCAGAAGTGATTAAGGATTTGACGAGGAAAAGAAAATGATTCAAAGAACAATAGAACAGTTAGAAGAAGATAACAGAGAAAAACTTGTGATAGATATCCGCAGCAGGGAAGAATATGAGAAGGAAACCTATCCGGGAGCCGTGAACATATTCTGGGAAGAATTTGAACAGCACAGGGATGAAGTGCCAAAGGACAGACCGGTGTATCTGCTCTGCTATACCGGACAGAAAAGTGATGAGATTGCAGAAAATCTTTCCGAGGAAGGATATGAGATATACAGTATTGAAAATGGTTTTCATTCTTATCTGCGGTTAAAATTAAAAAAACTTATGAGCCAGGAAGAGGAACTTCAGACTACTTACAAGGATGTGGAGCGCAGCATTGTGAAACGGTTCCGCAAGGAAATCTGGAGACCTTTCGTGAAGGCAATCAATGAATATGAAATGATACAGGATGGGGATAAGATTGCTGTCTGCATATCCGGCGGGAAGGATTCCATGCTGATGGCTAAGCTGTTTCAGGAACTGGAACGACATGGCAAGAAGAACTTTGATGTGGTTTTTCTGGTGATGAATCCGGGCTATAATGAATTAAATTACCAGACCATTCTGGATAATGCGAAGCTTTTGAACGTACCGATTACGGTGTTTGAGTCGGATATCTTTAATACGGTGGCAAAGGATGATATCGGTGGTTCCCCATGCTATCTCTGTGCCCGTATGCGGAGAGGTTATTTATATAGTCATGCACAGGAACTTGGCTGCAATAAGATTGCACTGGGACATCATTTTGATGATGTGATAGAAACCATTGTCATGGGAATGCTGTATGGCGGACAGATCCAGACCATGATGCCAAAGCTTCACAGTACCAATTTTGAGGGAATGGAGCTGATACGCCCCCTGTATCTGGTGAGGGAGGATGACATCAAGCACTGGCGGGATTACAATCATTTACACTTTATCCAGTGTGCCTGCCGGTTTACGGAAAGCTGTGCTTCCTGCGGTGGAACCGAAAAAGGCTCCAAACGTGCAGAAATCAAGGAACTGATTAAGGAACTCAGTAAGAAGAGTGATGTAATTGAGAAGAACATTTTCCGGAGCGTGGAAAATGTGAATCTCAACACAGTGATTGCCTATAAGCAGGACGGAGTGAAACATCATTTTCTGGATGACTATTAATTAAAGAAAATTGTGAAAATTAGAAGATTAGATGTTCGCAATAAGCATAACACAGTGTAAATGTTTCGTAATTGCTTAAGAGTGTAGAATGCGGAAAGGAGCAGAAGTATGTTAGATGTATTAGTAATTGGAAGCGGTCCGGCAGGATTATCTGCAGCCGTATATGCAAAGAGAGCCAATTTGGAAGTGTTGGTGGCAGAGAAGGTATATTATGGAACCGGCCAGATTGCAGAGAGTAATCTTGTGGACAACTATCTTGGATTTGCAGGTATTAACGGATATGAACTGGGTGAGAAATTCCGGGAGCATGCGGTCAGTCTTGGTGTGGAATTCAAGGATGGAGAGGCTGAGCGCTTTGAATCTGTAGACGGTATCTGGAAGGTACATTTTAAGAATGGGGATAGTTTAGAGACAAAGACAGTGATTTATGCCGGAGGTGCCATACACCGTCATCTTGGCGTGCCAGGGGAAAATGAATTCTGCGGAAAGGGAGTTTCCTATTGTGCTACCTGTGACGGAGCCTTTTTTAAAGGAAAGACCACAGCGGTTATTGGCGGCGGGGATACGGCACTGGATGATGCGTTGTATCTGTCAGATATCTGTACTAAAGTGTATCTGGTTCATCGTAGGGAGGAATTCCGTGGCTCAGCTAAAACGGTACAGAAGTTGACGGAAAAAGAAAATGTAGAGTTTGTGCTCTCGTCTGCCCCGGTGAAAATTACCGGTGAGGATAAAGTACAGATATTAGAGTTAAACACTGGAAATCATTTAGCTGTAGATGGAATATTTGTTGCAACAGGAATGATTCCAATGACCGGCATGGTAAAAGATGTTGTGGAACTGGATGATAGCGGCTATATTGTGGCTGATGAGACCGGAAAAACCTCTGCTGCTGGTTTCTTCGCAGCGGGGGATGTTCGTACAAAAGCACTCCGCCAGGTGGTGACAGCAGTATCCGATGGTGCCAATGCGGCAACTTCGGCAGAACAGTATATCAAGCAGTTGTGATAGATTTTAGCCGGATATTTAACAATCCGTAGATAGGATTTGCTTACCGGAAATACGGTGGCGTATAATGGGAATAGAAGAAAGGAATGGGAGGAGCAGAGTATGGGGAATCCAAAGAAAACATTTTATGAGAATCAGGCGAATACCATTATTAACAAGTTAAAAGCCAGAAAGATGGAAGGATATTACTGTCCTGATAAAGAGTCTGCAAGGGCAAAGGTGTTAGAACTGATTGGGACAGAAAAGAAACTGGTGGCATATGGCGGTTCCATGACGCTTGGAGAGACAGGAATCTATGATGCGGTAGAGGCAGCGGGACATGATTTACTCCGGAGAGAGAACTATGTAACACCGGAGGAGAAAGAAGAATGCTATGCAAAGCAGATCAATGCAGATGTATTTTTGATGAGCACCAATGCCATTACATTGGACGGTGAACTGGTAAACATTGATGGTGCAGGAAGCAGGCTGGCATTTCTGATATTTGGACCGAAGCAGGTTATTATCTTAGCAGGTATGAATAAGGTGGTAACTGATGTGGAAGATGGAATCCGCCGGGTACGGAATTTTGCATCTCCTCCGAATACAGTCCGTCTGGGATGCGATACCCCTTGTTCGAAGACAGGACAGTGCGGCAATTGTCTGAATGATACTATCTGCTGCCAGACGGTAATCACGAGAGCATCCAGAATTCCTGGAAGAATTAAGGTGGTTTTGGTTGGCGAAGAATTAGGATATTGATGGAAGTACATGGCGGTATGGCGTAAAGGCTGTGCCGCTTTTTTTTACTTTATTAGGAAAGTTTGTCCAATAGAATAAAAATGCTCTGCGTGAATTGCACTGCAGCAGATAAGAAGATATGCATACATGTTTTGTAAAAACAACTTGCAATATACCCCTATGGGGTATATTATGTAAGTATATAAAATATATCTATAAAATGGATAAAAAGATAAATTGCCGGAGAATAATTTTATTATAATGAGGTGATGCTATGGGAAAAGAATGCTGTACGAGCAGAAAAAAGGAGCGTTCTCCTGAAGAATATAAAAGCCTGATTCACAGGTTAAACCGGATTGAAGGGCAGATCCGGGGAATCCGCCGTATGGTGGAGGAAAATGCATACTGCAATGATATACTGATTCAGTCCTCGGCAGTCAGTGCAGCCATGAATGCATTTAATAAGGAGTTACTTGCCAGCCATATCAAGACCTGTGTGGCACAGGATATCAGGGATGGCAAGGATGAAACCATAGATGAGCTGGTGGCTACCATGCAGAAACTGATGAAGTAAAACCAGGAGGTAGAAATGGAACAATATAACGTAACAGGCATGAGCTGTGCGGCATGCAGCACCAGAGTGGAAAAGGCAGTTTCTAAAGTGGAGGGCGTAACTTCTGTTTCTGTAAGCCTTTTGACCAATTCCATGGGGGTGGAGGGAACCGCCGGCACAGCTGAGATTATAAAGGCAGTAGAGGATGCGGGATACGGGGCATCCCTGAAGGGAAACCATGAGAACAAGGAAGCCGCCAGCATAAATGATTATGAAGATGCATTAGAGGATAAAGAAACACCGGCATTAAAGCGGCGGTTATGGAGCTCCATTGGATTTTTGATTGTATTGATGTATTTCTCCATGGGACATATGATGTGGAATTGGCCGCTGCCGCCATTTTACAATGACAATCATGTTGCCATGGGTCTGACACAGCTTCTGCTGACGATAGTAATCATGGTGATTAACCAGAAGTTTTTTATCAATGGATTTAAGAGTCTTTTGCACCGTGCACCGAACATGGATGCGTTGGTGGCACTGGGTGCAGGTGCAGCATTTGTATATAGTACTTACGCACTGTTTGCCATGACAGATGCTCAGGTCAAAGGTGATATGGATAGTGTGATGGCTTATATGCACGAATTTTATTTTGAGTCTGCGGCAATGATTTTGACGCTGATCACCGTTGGCAAGATGTTAGAGGCACGTTCCAAGGGAAAGACGACAGATGCATTGAAGAGTTTAATGAAATTAGCACCAAAGACGGCAGTCATATTAAGAGATGGAAAAGAGGAAGAGGTTTCCATTGACCAGGTGAAAAAGGGTGATATTTTCGTTGTCCGTCCCGGAGAGAATATACCGGTGGATGGTGTGGTATTAGAAGGAAATAGTGCGGTAAATGAGGCTGCATTAACCGGAGAGAGTATTCCGGTGGATAAAGCAGAGGGCGATCTGGTGTCCGCCGCCACTGTAAACCAGTCCGGTTTTCTAAAATGTGAGGCAACACGTGTAGGTGAGGATACGACTCTGTCCCAGATTATCCAGATGGTAAGCGATGCGGCAGCTACAAAAGCTCCTATTGCCAAGGTGGCGGATAAGGTATCCGGAGTATTTGTGCCGGCAGTGATTGTTATTGCCGCTATAACAACCATTGTCTGGCTGGCAATGGGAGAAAGTGTAGGCTTTGCTCTGGCAAGAGGAATTTCCGTACTGGTCATTAGCTGCCCATGTGCATTGGGACTTGCAACCCCGGTTGCCATTATGGTGGGAAACGGCGTTGGTGCTAAGAATGGCATTTTGTTCAAAACGGCTGTATCCTTAGAGGAAGCAGGCAAAATGCAGATTGTGGCACTGGATAAAACAGGTACCATCACCAGTGGAGAACCAAAGGTGACGGACATTATTCCAAATGGTGTGACCGAGGAGGAACTGCTTACTATAGCTTATTTTTTAGAGAAAAAAAGCGAGCATCCGCTGGCAAAAGCAATCACTGCCTATGTGGAAAAAGAGTTTGAAATACAAAAGGCAGAAGGAGTATCTGATTTTACTGCACTGCCGGGAAATGGACTTACAGCCATGTGGAATGGAAGCCGGTTAACCGGAGGTAATTTTTATTTTATCAGTTCCAAAGCTGACATTACGGAAGATATGAAAAAGCAATCCGAACAGTTGTCCGAGGAAGGAAAGACGCCATTATTTTTTGCCATGGACGGCAGATTCATTGGTATCATTGCGGTAGCAGATGTCATCAAAGAGGAGAGTCCGCAGGCAGTAGAAGAGCTTAAGAACATGGGAATCCATGTGGTCATGTTGACCGGAGATAATGAGCGTACAGCTAAGGCAATCGGTAAGCAGGCCGGTGTGGATGAGGTCATTGCCGGTGTTTTGCCGGAAGGAAAGGAAAGTGTAATCCGTACCCTAAAGGAAAAGGGAAAGGTTGCCATGGTGGGGGATGGTATCAATGATGCTCCGGCTCTTACCAGAGCGGATATTGGAATCGCCATAGGTGCAGGTACGGATATTGCCATTGATGCGGCGGATGTGGTATTGATGAAGAGTAAGTTAAGTGATGTTCCGGCAGCAATCCGTTTAAGCCGTGCCACCCTTAAGAATATCCATGAAAATCTCTTCTGGGCATTTATATATAATATCATTGGAATTCCTCTGGCAGCGGGAGTATGGATTCCTCTGTTTGGCTGGCAGTTAAATCCCATGTTTGGTGCTGCTGCCATGAGTTTGTCCAGTTTCTGTGTGGTGACCAATGCGCTGAGGCTTAACTGGTGTAAACTGCATGATGCCAGCCGGGATAAAAAGGTAACACATTCGGGCGGGAACACGGAGAAAGATACAATAAGAGATGCTCAACCTGTGACTAATGTCGCAGATGAAAACATAGAGAAAATGAATATAAAAATGGAGGACAAAACAATGGAAAAGACAATGAAAATCGAAGGTATGATGTGTGGACACTGTGAGGCATCTGTAAAGAAAGCATTAGAGAGTATAAACGGTGTGACAGATGCGGTGGTAAGCCATGAAAATGGTACCGCGGTGGTGAAACTTTCAGCAGAGATTTCAGATGACGTATTAAAGAAAGCAGTAGAAGATAAAGATTATACGGTTGTTTCTGTGGAGTAAAAAATATATCTTTTGGAATAAAGAGAGGTTCAGACAGGAATGAAGCTTGACCAGGCTTTTCTACTTGGTGTATAATGTTTATCTTAGTGGGAGAATACTTCCATTTGTATAGTGGTGAATAAAAAGCAGAAATGCAGAATTATAAGGAGAACAATCCATGGATGAGAAGATGGTACAAAAGATTCAGCAGTTAAAGAAAGAAAAGGATGTTGTTATTCTGGCACATTATTATGTGGATGGCGAAGTACAGCAGATCGCAGATTACGTTGGCGATTCCTATTATCTGGCAAAGGTTGCTACAAAAGTAAAAGAAAAGCGTATCTTATTCTGTGGAGTCTCCTTTATGGGTGAGAGTGCGAAGATATTAAATCCGGAAAAAAAGGTTGTCATGGCAGATCAGTATGCAGACTGTCCTATGGCACATATGGTAACCCCTGAACGGATTGCAGAAGTCCGTGCCGAGTATGGGGAGGATGTGTCAGTTGTATGTTATGTGAATTCCACCGCAGAGATTAAGGCAGTTTCCGATGTCTGCGTGACATCCTCCAATGCACTCCGGGTTGTGAAAAAAATAAATGCAAACAATATTTTCTTTGTGCCGGATAATAATTTAGGCAGATATGTTGCAAAGAAGGTGCCGGAGAAGAATTTTATCTTTAATGACGGTTTTTGTCACGTACATAAAAGCATATTGGCAGAGGATGTCAGAAAAGCAAAGGAACTGAATCCGGACGCACTCATTTTGACACATCCGGAATGTACCATGGATGTGGTAGAGATGTCTGATTTTGTAGGAAGCACTTCTGAAATCATTGATTACGCAACTTCTTCTGATAATGAAAAATTTATTATTTGTACGGAAATGGGAGTATTTTTTGAATTGATGCAGAAGAATCCGGATAAAAAGTTTTATTCCGTTGGACACAGACAGTTTTGTCCGAACATGAAACTGGTAACAATAGACAAAGTCATTCATGCTTTGGAAACCATGGAGCCGGAGGTGACACTTTCTGCAGACATCATGGAAAAGGCACTGGTTCCGTTACAGAGAATGCTGGAATTGGCAGAGTAGTTACAAATTACCAAAAAAAATCGTCTATATTGATATTGTTATTTGCAGATAATACTAGTATAATATTTTGTGGTGGTAAGAAGGATATGTACGAAAAGGAGGCTGCAATGCGCAAGAAATCACATATTTCATTGGCGAAGCATATTGTTGATATTTCAGATTTGAAGAATTTTGACAAGCATCGGACGGCTTTTTACGTAGGAAGTATTTTACCGGATTGTAAACCATCGTTTTTGACAAAACGGCATGAGATTACAGGAACCTTTGATTTAGTAGAACACGGCATTGAGAAGCTGACACAGGGATATCGGAATCTGGAGGAACTGTCCACTGCGTATTTCACTAAACTTGGTGAAGTGGTTCATTATATTGCTGATTATTTTACCTTTCCACACAATAAGGAATATCTGGGAAATATGAAGCAGCATTGTATTTATGAAGGCGAGTTAAAGCATAAGCTTCGGGAATATATCAGGAATCTCAATGAGAGGGATATAAGAAAATGGAAACAGAATCTTAAACTGGAGGAACTGGAACAGTTTGAAAGTGTTGCAGATATCTGCGAGTTCCTGAAAGAAGAGCATAGATGTTATATCCGCAGAGGATATCATTCTGTCGAGGAGGACTGCAAATATATTGTAGGAATCTGTTCCAAGGTTGCACTGGCAATCCTGCATGTATGTATGTTATCTATGGAGCCTAAGAGAGTGTATGCAATAGTAAGATGAATAACAGATCTGGAATTATTTTATCCCGGATGTGATGATGTCACATCCGGGATTTTGTTATATAGAGTCTTTTCATCTTCTTCTAGTAAAAAAGGATAGGGTATGTTATTATTAAAAAAAAAGAATCGTAATTTAGCAAGATGTTTTAGAATAACTGGAAATGTACAACGGAAAAGACTTGGGGAGGGATTTTTATGAAAAAGTACAAAATACTGTTAACCGGAAAAGGCAGAACAATAATGGATGATTTCTTTAGTCATACGGGAGAGAATTTTCTGCCGGTGACAACATCCACCCGTTATGATGATATCATTCGTCATCTGGATTTTTTTAAACCGGATATTTTTGTATGCTGCCTGAATGGGGAGACACGGGAAGATATCACAAAACTTATGGAACACAAGAGAAGGCTTACCAGAGAGGGAATCAGTACAATTGTAATCGGTTCAGAAGAGGATTGTGATAATTTTCGAAAGATTGCGATTTATATGGCAGATTTAGTTTTGTATAAACCGATATCAGCAAATGCAATTGCAGAACAGATTATCCAATATATGGAGAATCTGGAGAAGGAACAAGAGGAACAGAAATTGATACAGGAAAAATTGGAAGCTATAAAAAAACAAAAAGAGAGAAAACGCGTATTAGTAATTGATGATGATCCGATTATGTTAAAGTTAATTAAAGAGCATTTGCATGATACCTATGATGTCGCAACGGCTATTAGTGGCAAGATTGCACGCAAATTTTTGGAATCCAAGAAAGTCAACCTGATATTGTTAGACTATGAGATGCCGATTGAAAATGGCCCTGAAGTATTAATGAAAATTCGAGAAAATGAAGAACTGGCCAATATTCCGGTAGTGTTTCTTACCGGAATCACGGAAAGGGAAAAGATAAGCCAGGCACTGAAATTAAAGCCTCAGGGATACTTGTTAAAACCGATTGACAGAGAAAAGCTGCTTGGAACCATAGAGAGATTTATTCTTTGATACACAGGATGACAAAAGGGGAGGTTACTTATGCAGGACGTTCATTTGACGGAATTAATTGATGTAGATACGCTGCAGCGCATTCAGGATTCCTTTTCCAAGATGACAGGTATGGCAGCGCTTACAACAGATGTGGATGGAAAACCGGTAACAGAGGGTTCTAATTTTACAGATTATTGTATGAAATATACAAGACAAAGTAAAAAGGGCTGTGCCAGGTGTGAACAATGCGATAAATTTGGTGCGGAGGCTACTTTGAAAACGGGGAAATCAACAACCTATATGTGCCATTCCGGATTGATTGATTTTGCTGCTCCAATTGTTGCAGATGACCAGTTGGTAGGATGTTTTATCGGAGGTCAGACCCTTACGGAGAAACCCAAAAAGGAATTTATCCGGGCGATTGCCAACGATTTGGATATCGATTTTGAAGAATATTGGGAAGCCTTGGGAAAGGTTCCAGTGTTAGAGCAGGAACAGATTGATTCTGCAGCTGAATTTCTATATACCACAGCCAGTGTTTTGTCAGATATGGCTTATGGAAAATATATGGCATTGGAGGCAAATAAGGAAGTGGAGCGTGCCGCCAATATGAAGTCAGATTTTTTGGCAAATATGAGTCATGAGATCCGGACACCAATGAATGCAGTAATCGGAATGGCGGAGATGGCACTTCGGGAAGAACTTACTCCTGCTGCAAGGGAATATATTACTCAAATCAAGACTTCTGGTAGTGCATTGTTGAATATTATCAATGATATTTTGGATTTTTCAAAGATTGAATCCGGCAAGCTTGATATTCAGCCTGTGGAATATGAGCCGCTTTCACTTTTTTATGATGTGGCAAATATTGTGATGACCAGATTAAGAGATAAGAATGTGGAGCTTCTTCTAAAGATAAATCCGTCCTTTCCGAAGATTTTGTTTGGAGATGACTTGAGAGTAAGGCAGATTCTTATTAATCTGGCAAATAATGCAGTCAAATTTACCCGCCACGGACATGTGGATATTATTGTGGATTATAAGAAACTGGATGAAGATAATATACAGATGCAGGTATCGGTAAAGGATACTGGAATTGGAATCAAAGAAAGTGATCTTGATAATATTTTTCAGTCCTTCCAGCAGGTGGATAGTAAGAGAAACCGGAATATTGAGGGAACCGGTCTTGGTCTGGCGATTACGAAACAGCTTCTGACATTGATGGGAGGCGATATTCAGGTAAGCAGCATTTATGAAAAAGGAAGCACCTTCTCCTTTGTTCTCCCCCAAAAAGTAGTGGATAAGAGTCCGGCTATCCAGATAAAAAATGCAGATTCTCTTGCAGCAATTGGATTTTTTAATCATTTATTTTTTGCAAAACAGTTTTTTGCGGATACAAATAGTATGGGAGTATATTCAATGGCACTTACGGCACCGGATCGGTTGGAAGATTTGCTTAGTGAGAATGATGAGGATATACGTGAAAAACAATTATTTTTGTTTATGGAAGAAGAGAATTACGACGAGCAGATAGAGCAGATTCTTTATGCTTATCCAGAGATTACTGGGATAATGCTAACACCATTTTATTCAAATAAAAAATGGGAACAAAGCAATCTGAAAATTATCAAGAAACCTTTTTCAACTATTCAGATTGCTACTGCATTGAATAATGAAACTATGCATATGAATGAGTCTGTAGAATTGTTTGAATTTGATTTCATTGCACCGGAAGCAGAGGTGTTGATTGTAGATGATAATGAGATTAATCTGACAGTTGCAAAAGGATTATTGGAGCCGTTGAAAATGCAGATTATAACGGCGACAAGTGGAAAGATGGCATTGGATTTGATTGCAAAACACAAATTCGACCTGATTTTAATGGATCATATGATGCCAGAACTTGACGGCGTAGAAACAACCAGAATTATCCGCCGGTTACATCCTACATATGATGACGTGCCGATTATTGCACTTACAGCGAATGCGGTGGATGGTGCAAAGGATATATTTTTGTCAGAAGGTATGAATGATTTTGTAGCGAAGCCGATTGAGATGAAAACAATTATATCAAAGATTGCAAAATGGCTGCCTGATGAAAAAATACAAAAAGGACATTTTAGTATAAGTAGTCATGGATCCGATAAAGATGCAGACGGAACAACTAAGATTGTGATTGGAGATCTGGATACGGATACAGCTAGGGAACTGCTTGGTAGTGATTCTCTGTTTTGGAATATTTTAAAAGAGTATTATAGGACAATTTCTCCAAAATCCATGTTGATTAAGGAGTTGGAACAGAAGGAAGATTGGAAAGCATATACCATAGAGGTTCATGCACTTAAGAGTGCATCCAGACAGATAGGAGCCATGGAATTATCCGAGATGGCAGCCCGTTTAGAAAAGGCAGGCAATGAGGGAGACATTTCCGCAATTAAGAATCATACCGATTCTTTGCTGCAAAAGTATGTGGAGTATATTGACATATTGAAGCCGTTTTGCGAGGAAAAGGAAGATGTGAACCAGAAGGAAAGCATTTCAGGGGAGCAATTGCTGGTTTTATTTGAACATATGCTTACTGCAATTGATGATCTGGATATGGATCAGATGGAGGATGTGATTAATGACATGAACCGATATTCCTATCCTGAAAAGCAGAAAACATATTTCGAAGAGTTGCGTACTGCAGTGGGGAACATAGATGTGGACCGGTGTGAAGAGATTATTGATAAATGGAGAAATGAATTATAAGGGCGGGTGATTTTATGAAACACAATTATAGTATTGGGGTGTTGTTTGCAGATGAATCAAACAGTGGTTTGACGCATGACTATTTTGCCAGCATATTAGATAGCTTTAAGAGAGCCAGTGAGGCAAAAGGATATGATATTTCTTTTTTGAATTGCAGTCTGCCAAAAGAAAACAGGAAAACCTACTTAGAACAGGCGGAACATAGAAAATATGATGGAGTCGTGATTGCATGTATTGACTATGATAATCCGGAAGTGACAGAGCTGATTAACAGTACCATTCCAATCGTTGCAATTGATCAGGAAATGGACAATGTTGTGACGGTACAATCCGATAATGAGCAGGGAATAAAGGAGTTAGTCCGTTATCTGGCAGAAATGGGACATAAGAGAATCGCCTATATCACCGGGGATGATAATGTGGTAACCGCAATCCGGCTGCAAGGCTTTCGGGAAACATGTGCGGAGCTTGGAATCGATATTCCGGAGGAATATATCCGTCAATCAGAATACAGGAATATGAAAAAGGCTACTTATCAGACAGAACAGCTTTTGCGTCTGCCAAATCCGCCTTCCTGCATTCTCTATTCTGATGATTTTGCTGCAATTGGCGGCATCAACATTTTAAGAGCGAGAGGATTGGAAATTCCGGAGGATATTTCTGTTGCAGGATATGATGGGATCAATATTTTGTCCCAATATCAGCCAAGGCTGACAACGGTTCGGCAGAATACAGTAGAGATTGGCCGAATTGCTGCTGAAAGACTGATAGAGTGTATTGAAAATCCCGATGATGCGAAATATGACACCGTTACAGTGGAAACGGAGCTGGAGAGAGGAAGAACGGTGGGAAGAGTATTTTTCTAATTGGAAATACTCATGAAAAATATAATCTGCCCAATCAAAACATGGAAGTCAGGAAACGAAATTATCAGTATATGTTTTAGAAAGGTAACTTTCAGAATTGAGATTGGGCAGAAAATGAATTGACAAAAACGAATTTTATATTATAATAGTTTAAAAACAAACCATTTTGTGACTGTCCAAGCGGGATAGTTACAATTTTTTTAATTAGGATTTAGCACTCGACCTGATAAAGTGCTAACAATGATAGAAAGGCAGAGGTGACATTTATGCAGGAAGAAGGAAAAGAGATATTAAATACACCGGATATCGCAAGATTATCAACAGAGCTGACCTATCGCAGATATCTGATGAACAGGGATCAGGTGAAGAATTTTTTTAAAGAATTAAGTATTTCGGAGTATATTGCACTGCATAATATTGCAGAGAATAGCGAGAATGCAGACATCTATTCCGGAAGAACCTATTTGAAGGAACTGGCAGATAAGATGCAGCTTTCCATACGGCAGGTTTCAAAAATGGTGGAACGGCTGCGGGACAGAGGAATGCTGCTTTGGTCCCATGACGGGAATGGAAGTGAAGGGACCTATGTTACGATTACGGATTTGGGAACGAAAACCATGCGGCAGCAGGAAGAGGTTTTAAAAGAATATTACGGAAGGGTAATTGAGAAATTCGGGAAAGAGAATTTAATCCAGATGCTGCAGTTGATGAAACAGCTGGAGACAGTAATGAGCAGTGAAATGGAGGAACTGGAGGTAATTATAGATGATGAAACAGATGACTGAATATGTGAAGGAAAAGGAAAGTGTTTGCAGAAAAAATGATAATATATCTCCCAGATTATATGAGGAGTATGGTGTAAATCGCGGTTTACGGGATGAGAAAGGAAACGGAGTGCTTACGGGGCTTACCAACATTTCCAAAATTGTTTCTTCTAAGATCATAGATGGAAAAAAGGTGCCATGCGACGGAGAACTCTGGTACCGGGGATACCGGGTAGAGCAGTTGATCCACTCGCTTGGTCAGGAAGAGATGGGATTTGAAAAAATAGCATATTTGTTGTTGATGGGAGAACTGCCGGATAGCAGCGAACTGGCTGAGTTTCGGGAATGGATTGGGCGGTGCAGGAGCCTGCCTACCAATTTTACGCGGGATGTTATCATGAAGGCACCCAGCGAAGATATTATGAATTCCATGACCAGAAGTATTCTGACACTTGCTTCTTATGATGAAAATGCAAAGGATACCAGTGTTGGTAATTCACTTCGGCAGTGTATCCAGTTGATTAGTGAATTTCCTCTGCTGGCGGTCTATGGTTACAATGCATATGACCATTACGAAAAGGATGGAAGTATGTTCATTCACCATCCTGATCCTGAACTTTCCACTGCAGAAAATCTGCTGATGATGCTCCGCCCGGATAAGCAGTATACAAAAGTGGAGGCAAAGGTTTTGGACACTGCACTGATTCTTCATATGGAACATGGAGGTGGTAATAATTCTACCTTTACTACGAGAGTGGTAACCTCATCCGGTTCCGATACTTATTCCACAATGGCGGCAGCCATGTCTTCCCTGAAAGGGCCAAAGCACGGTGGAGCCAACATTAAGGTAATGGAGATGATGGAGGACATCCGGAATCATGTAAAGGATTTCAGCGATAAAGATGAAATTGCGGCCTATCTTTCTAAAATCATAAAAAAAGAGGCATTTGACAAAAAAGGTTTAATCTATGGAATGGGTCATGCGGTATATTCCCTGTCTGACCCAAGGGAACGGGTATTCAAATCCTATGTGGAAAAACTGGCAGTAGAAAAGGGAAGAGAACAGGATTTGCAGTTATATCAGAATATTGAAGAACTGGCACCAAAGCTGATTGCAGAGGAACGCCATATTTATAAGGGAGTCAGTCCAAATGTGGATTTTTATAGCGGATTTGTATATGATATGTTAGGCATTCCACAGGAGTTGTATACTGCCATGTTTGCGGTGGCAAGAATCGTGGGCTGGAGTGCTCATCGGATTGAAGAACTGATCTGTACAGATAAGATTATACGTCCTGCTTATATGAGTGTTATGGAAGAAAGATAAATCATTTATTCCTATTTGAATCCGGACTTGTGTCTGTAGAGAAAATGCGTTACAATGCAAAGAGGATAAGCAGATAAAAGTTACGGGAGGAAAGAGGATAAGACATGGAGTTATGGGATATTTACGATAAGAATAAACAGCGTACGGGACGTACCATGAAGAGAAATGATTGGTGCTTAAAGGATGATGAATATCATTTAACAGTATTAGGCGTGGTAGCAAGACCGGATGGGAAATTCCTGATCACAAAACGTGTTATGACAAAAGCATGGGCTCCGGGCTGGTGGGAAGTGTCCGGCGGTGCAGTGCAGGCCGGGGAAGAATCAAAGGATGCGGTAATCCGTGAAGTAAAAGAAGAAACCGGACTGGATGTCTCCCAGGCAGAGGGCGGATATCTGTTTTCGTACCAGAGGGAAAATCCGGGTGAAGGCGATAATTATTTTGTAGATATCTATCGTTTTATTATGGACTTTGATGAGTCGGATGTGACGCCTCAGGAAGAGGAAACAGACGGATTCATGCTGGCAACTGTGGAGCAGATTAAGGAATTTGCCAGTCAGGGAATCTTTTTGCACTATGACAGTATAAAGAATGTGTTTGAATTGTAGTTGTAACATGGTTTTTTGTTGTGTTTTTATCATATTAATATAATGATATTTTGAAGAATATGAGGTACCCTCTAAAGGAAAATCTTTGGAGGGTATTTTTAATATATAATTTACATATTCTGCATTTTGTGTTATGATAAAAATGCACAAAAATAATTCATGAAATTATTTAAAATTAACAAAGGAGGAGGGCAAGAAATATGACATATTTATCAGAATTTATTGGAAGTTTAATTTTTCTTTTGGGAGGTTACGCGTATATGTGTAATATCTCTTTGAAGAAGACGTTGGTATCCGCATTAAATTATATTGAATTGGTATTTGCGTGGAGTCTGGCTGTTGGGTTTGGGTTGACGATTGCGGCTATTATGGGAGGTCCGGCATATCTGAATCCAGGTGTAGTGTTAGGTTGTGTCATTTATAATGGATTAGGTATTCGTGAGGCATTGCTGTATCTGTTAATGGAATTCTTAGCTGCAGGTGTGGCGGTATTGATCTGTATGATTTTCTTCTGGGATTCCTTTAAGGCTTCCGGTGATGCACCCAAAAGAGGTATCTTTTCAGCGTATCCGGTGGAGAAAAATCTTCCGCTGAACTTTATCCAGGAGATTATTGCAACCTTTGTGTTTTTGTTTTTGGTGTTTATGAGTATTGCCGGAGTTAGTGATTTAAAGGCAGGCAATCAGTCGCTGATTGTGGGACTGGTTGGATTTGGTGCAGTTGCATTTCTGGCACTTACATTGAATAGTACAGGATTTAGCATGAATGCCATGCGTTCTGTTTTTAGCAGTATTTGGTTTGCAATTCTTCCAATTCCGAATAAGGGGAAAGAGAAGGTGGATTGGAGCTATCAGCTTATTGTAAATCTGATTGGGTCTTCCATTGGTGGTATCCTGGCAGTCATTGCCACAGGGTATATTAAAAGTATAATGTAATCTGAAGAAACTCCATTTCTCCTGCGGAATGCAACATTTGAGTTGTTGTGAGGATAATTCAAAAAGAGCAGAATATATGATTTGATAAGTGAATCATATATTCTGCTCTTTTCGTATTGTATATTACCACAAAATCGCAAAAAATTCAAGACTGGAAGTCGTCTTGCGGTTATGGTACAATCGTCAGACCATAGAAGAAATGAAGGTTATCTGGAGGAGTGTGTAAATGGAAGAAAAGGATATGTTATGGCAGATTTCAGAAAGCAGCCAACTGGTGAAACTGACAGCCACCAATCAGTATACGAACCGGTTTGGTCTTACCCTGTCTGATGAGGATGCCCTGATGTTGGTTCAGGAAAGACGGGATATCTTAAAGGAACAGCAGAGGGTGGAATTTGGGGAAGGAATTCTGCCTAAATTAATTTTTGCATTTTGTGATTCAGCATATATCTACCAGGAAAATTATGTGGAAATGATAGGAAGACTGCAGGAGATTTTCTATCTTTATAAAAATGAATCCATGGACGAGGTAACCGATGATGAATTGATAAGCTATATGAAAGAAAGGTTTGAAGGAGAGTGTATGGGCTCATTAGATTATCTGGAAGATACCTGTCTGGAAGAATTTGCACGGAATATTCGGCGGAAGACACAGAAATTTATCGGGAGGTATTCGAAAGATGAAGAATAATTATCCCATGGAAGAACTGATTCCCATTGTGGCAGAACTGGCGGAACGGTTTACCTCAAAAGAAAGTACTTCAGTTACTTATGAAAGAGCGAAAAGCTTAATGGAAGCGGTTTTATATTGTATTGCAGAGGCAGAATTAAAAACGGAAAATGGAACGGCAATCGTGGGAAAATCCATGACTGCAAAACAGGCCTATGAGGCGGGATATCAGATGGTTTTCGATAAGGTTCGCATCAGTAGGGAAACATATAATGAGATGATTCTGACGTTTTCTGCCTATGGAAATGAAAATTATCGGGATACGGTGGAAAAGGCAATCCCTGGATTTTTCCGGTATTATGATGCAAGATTTGCACCGCAGGAAACCATTATTACCATGGACTATCCTACCCTTTGTCCGGTGCATCCTTTATCGGGAATTGATGCGATGAGTAAATATATCGAATACATTTGCCTGGAACAGCTGTTTTTCAGCAGACTGCCGGAGAAATACATTTATATGGTTCTGGCTTCTTATCATGATACTTATGAAATGGAGTTTTTTAATATCTGCAGTATTGTACTTAGAAATATATTAAGTATTCTTATGCTGCAAAAATGTCAGGATGTATATGGGGAAAAAAGTAATTGCGAAAGGCTGGAAGAGCAGATTAGAAATGCTTCTAAAGAGGAATTAAAGGAAATGCTTCTGGTATTGTTAGAGAACCTGGTTGAGACTCAATATGAAGGAAAGAAAGAACTGTTTGAATATTTGAGTGGAGACTTGGAGGATTTTGCATGTGAATTATATTTTGGTGCATCGAAAGTATCGCAATGGTTGACTTTGTCTCGAAATGTATCGTTCTAGTCGATAGATTTCTGAAAAGAAACTATGTATAATTAATGTGTAAATGCGAATGCAGCTTTCGCAGTATATCAGGGAACGACAGGTGATTGTGAAACAGTTACCCAGGAATAATTGAGAAGGGAGAGGGAAATGAATTCTTTAAGGTTATCAGGGAATATTGCAAGACTCCGTAAGGAGAGGTCGGTGACACAGGACGAACTGGCCAACTTTTTAGGAGTGACAAAAGCCTCGGTGTCAAAATGGGAAAATGGACAGAGTATGCCGGATATTTTACTGCTTCCCCAGCTGGCTTCCTATTTTGATGTGACAATTGATGTACTCTTAGGATATGAACCTCAGCTTACTAAGGAACAGATGCAAAAAATTTATCTGGAGCTTGCGACGGCATTTGCAAAGGAGCCCTTTGAAGAGGTAATGGAACGGAGTCAAAAACTGGCAAAAAAGTATTACAGCTGCTATCCATTTTTATATCAGGTAGTGTTGTTGTATCTGAATCATTTTATGCTGGCCAAAGGACAGGAACGGCAGCAGGAGATTCTGGAAACCGCTCTTCATTTATGTGACCATATCTTGGCAGATTGTAAGGAAATCAGTATTTGTAACGAAACCGTCGTTCTCCGGGCGATGGTATTGCTGTTCTTAAATCGTGCAAAAGAGATTATTGATTCGCTGGAGGGGTTGTTAAATCCGGTTAGCCCTGCAAGGCAGAGTGCCAGTGTGCTGATCAAGGCGTATCAGTCTGTCGGGGACATGGAGAAGGCGGACAGTTTTACCCAGATTAGTATGTATAATGAAGTGCTGGCGTTGGTGGAAGGGGCAACGGAATACATGGCAATCCATAGTGATAATCTGCAAATATGCGAGGAGACAATCAGGCGGGTGAATATGGTTGCCGAGGCCTTTGACCTGATTCATTTAAATGCTAATAGCATTGCTTTATTCTGGTACCAGGCGGCAATTATATACTGTATGCAGGGAAACAAAGAAAAAGCATTGGTGTATTTACAACGGTTTGCAGATGCAATAGGGAATCTTTTGACAAAAGAAGTTCCTATGCTGCAGGGGGATTCCTATTTTACAATGCTGGATTCCTGGATTCAGGAATCGGAATTTAGCGGTAATCTGCCCCGGGATAAGAAAGTAATCTGGGACAGTGCCATTCAGGCACTGGAGCACCCGGCACTCAGCCTTTTGGAAAAGGAGGAAGCATTTATCAAAATCAAGCAGGAACTAATTCACAAAAGGGATATGGAATAGGTAATTAAGAAGTTGAGAGGAGAATGATTATGCAGGCAGATGTTAGTCAGTTGACAGAGTTTTTACCATTTTTGATACCGCTTATCATAGCGGAATTTGCGTTACTGGGGTATACCCTTTGGCACATTTTAAGCCATAAGAGTTATAAGAGAGGCAACCGTACCCTATGGCTTGTTGTGACGATTATCGGAATGAACTATATCGGACCGATTCTTTACTTTATTCTTGGAAAAGAGGATGCGTGATGGATATGCTGACATTGTCCCATGTGTCAAAATCCTTCGGGGAGAGAAAGATTATAAGGGATATCAGCTTCTCTGTGCCAGAGGGAATGGTCTTTGGTTTTATCGGACAAAATGGTGCCGGTAAAACCACTACCATGAAAATGATACTTGGGTTATTACAATTGGATGATGGGGAAATAACCGTCAATGAAAAAAAGGTGCGGTATGGGCAGAATGAAACCAACTGCTATATCGGATATCTTCCGGATGTACCGGAGTTTTATGGGTTTATGACACCGAGAGAATATCTGCTTTTATGTGGCAGTATTACAGGGCTGTCAAAGAAGGAGAGCATGAAACGGACGGAAGAACTTTTGGAAATGGTGGGACTTAAGGATGCCAATAAACGGATCCACGGATTTTCCAGAGGAATGAAACAGCGACTGGGAATTGCACAGGCGTTGTTGAACAGTCCCAAATTACTAATCTGTGATGAGCCTACTTCGGCACTGGATCCGGTGGGAAGAAAAGAAATACTAGAGATTTTATCCGCGGTTAAAAAAGAAACTACGGTTATATTTTCTACCCATATTTTGTCTGACGTGGAGCGTATTTGTGACCGGATTGCATTTCTTCATGATGGTGAGATTGCATTGCAGGGAACATTGGAAGAGGTAAAGGGTGTCCGGGGCGGAACGGGACTGGAAATCGAATTTATAAAACCAGAGGATGCTACTCATTTCCAGTCTTTATATGCAGGTGGTAAACTAGAGACGCCTCTTAAACTGTTTTATGAAAAGAAGACAGAGCAGGACATGATGGAAATGATGCAGCTTCTGGTGGAAAATCACATTTTAGTACAGAGAATGGAAATGTTAGAACCGAATCTGGAAGATTTGTTTATGGAGGTGGTGGGCAGATGACACAGCTGATTGCATTTACAAAGAAGGAGTGTATGGAGGTGCTGCGCACCGGTAAATTCCTGATACTGACTATATTGTTTATCTTATTCGGCATCATGAACCCTGCCATTGCAAAACTGACACCATGGATGATGGAGGAGTTTTCAGAAAGCCTGGAGGGCTCCGGACTTACGGTGACAGAAGTAACGGTGGATGCCCTTACTTCCTGGGTGCAGTTTTTCAAAAATGTTCCCATGGCATTGATTGTTTTTTTACTGATGTTCAGTGGGATTTTGACGGTGGAATACCAGAAAGGTACTTTAATCAATATGATTACAAAAGGTCTTTCCCGTTGGAAAATTGTTGTGGCAAAGACACTGGTTTTATTTTTGTTCTGGAGCTTTGGGTACTGGCTCTGTTATGGAATTACCTATGTGTACAATGCCTATTTCTGGGATAACAGCGTTGCTAAAGATGTGGGTTTTGCATCGTTTTGCGTCTATATGATAGGGATATGGCTCATTTCTCTTATGATGCTGATGTCTACCTTGGTTTCCGCAGGTTCGGCAGTGGCGGTGGGAACCGGTGGTGTGTTTTTTGTACTGTATCTGTTAAGTATGCTGCCGGACATAAAGGAGTATCTTCCAACCTGTCTCATGGGAGCCTCCGGACTGTTGTCCGGTGCCGGGGAAACCGGCGATTATACATGGGCACTAATCATTGCGGCGGGGCTTACAGTGGTGCAGCTTATCATAGCTGTAATGGCATTTAACCGGAAGAATGTGTAATCCCATTTTGCTGTGTTTTATAAAAGAGTATAAAGAAAGCCGGAATGCAATCATTCCGGCTTGAAGTTTTCCACAAAGGTGGACTGTTTTATTGTTGCTTATTGTCAGCCTTTGCATTTCCTGTTTTTGCCTTTCCCTGTATCTCTGGTACAGGTGGTGCATCATTTTTTGAAAAATGTTTTTTCTTATTGCTTTCTGTGCCATGGGGCTCTTTTGGATCTGGTCTTCTCATTCCTGCTTTTGCCATGTTTCATCACCTCATCTGAAGTATGGTCAGAAGATGGTTCCTTTATACATAGGGATTTGTTGCATATTAGATATATACACAGGGTAAGGAAAAGTCCTATGGCTAAAATGGCACCTACTATACATAAAACAGGTGAGAAGGAATCACCGGTTTTCACTGCTTTACTTGTCTTTTTTGTTGTTTCTGTATTGGTTGTTTCAGTTCTTAAACTGTCATTTTTGCGTATATTTATAGTGGAATCTTTAGTGGCAGTAGTCGTAGTGATATTTTGGGTATCCGGCTGTGCTGTTGTATTCTGATAGTACAAATATTCCGTAGTGGTTTCGGACAGCTTCGATTCTGTAGTGGCTTTGGAAGAAGGGATTTCTGTAGTGGCTTCCGATGACTTTGATTCTGTAGTGGCTTTGGAAGAAGAGATTTCTGTAGTGGTTTCTGATGACTTTGATTCCGTAGTGGCCTCGGAAGAAGGGGTTTCGGTTGTAACTTCAGAAGAAGGAGTTTCTGTGGTAGCTTCGGAAGAAGGGGTTTCGGTTGTAACTTCAGAAGAAGGAGTTTCTGTGGTAGCTTCAGAAGAAGGAGTTTCTGTGGTAGC
>JBJEJE010000166.1:24944-28589 GCA_051877755.1 Lachnospiraceae bacterium
GTGGTAGCTTCGGAAGAAGGAGTTTCTGTGGTAGCTTCAGAAGAAGGAGTTTCTGTGGTAGCTTCGGAAGAAGGGATTTCCGTGGTAGCTTCGGAAGAAGGAGTCTCTGTGGTGGCCTCAGAAGAAGGAGTTTCGGTTGTTGGTTCTTCTGCGTCCTCATATCCGGTGAAGTCAAACCGGTGGGATTCCTTTCCGTCCTGATAAGTCTTTTTCGCAATTACACTGCCATTTAATGCTCCATAGCGGATATTTGCGGAAGGGGCTAAAATTGTACCAAAGAAATAATCACTGGTGCCTACATTTGCGTACTCTGATGTGACAAAAAGACGACTATTGTTACTGCTGTCATAAAGATTCCATAATACTCCGCAGTATTCAGAGATGACTTGCTCTCCGTTGTGATATCCGTTCAAAGAAACAACCAGGTTGGCAAGACTCTGAATACTGGCATTTTTCATATCCACATTTATGATAAGTGTTGTATAGGATGGAAGCGTAATCGAAAGTACACGTTTGCTTCCTCCGCTGCTGATTTCTTTAGCTGGTATATTAAGATAGTGATTTCCTCCGGATTGCGTAACGGTAAGGGATTGCTGCTCTCCCGAAGGTTTGCTAAGTATGACATCCGAGGATGTTTCTTTTTGGGAAAAAACTTGTGATATGTGGCACAGTTTGTTTAGTTCGCTGCTGATGTTGATGTAAGGAGAAGATGTAACAGTTTCCTGATAAACGCGACTGGAGGCAGCATTATCTAAAATATTACTGTTTTCTCCTATAAATAATCTATCTTTCGTACTTTCTATTTTTGTAGAAACATTTTTTCCGAGTACGATGTTGCCGGAACTGTTAATATTGGTTATTTTTTCTGCGAACTCCCCGATATAGTTATCCTCCCGTTTGCCAAGGTAGTTCGTTTGCTTTGCTCCAAATGCCTGATAATTGGCATGCAGGGTATTGGTGGCAATGTTACCGTTGGTATGGCAGTTTAGCGTTACTTCTTCTGCAAAAATGTGGAAGTCAAAAGCTACAGAAGAATATTGGCTGCCCCCGAACTGGTTTTGTGCTGTGTAAGGTGTGGTTAATTGTTTTTCGGAATTTAGTAGATTGATAGAATGAAAGGTAATTCCTTCGGCCTGACTGCTGTGCATGCAGAACACGATCATTAGCAAAATGGAAAGAATGCTTACAATACGGGTTGCAAGCATCCATTTCGCTTTTGTAGAAGAATTCTTTTTCATTTTTTTCAAATTCATCACCTCTTTGTTATGATATACAAAAAGGTGTGAAAGTGTTACAAAAAAATTTTATAATTATTCTTTTCCGTTCCAACAGTAGGTACAGAGTCTGTCCTCTGGAATGCCTACAGCCGCCAGCATATCGTCTAAACGGTTATACCGGAGTGTTGTGAAGTTTAATTCCTTGCGGATTTCCTCAACCATCTGGTCATATTTTGGAGATTGCGGATGAGTGTATTCCTGTAATACTTCATCAGAAACATTCTCTGTTCCTTCTAACTTTGCAATCACACGTCTTGTGATCAGATCCATTTCAGAAGAGGAACGGGAGAAATTCAAATATTTACAGCCGTATACCAAAGGTGGGCAGGCAGGGCGGATATGAACCTCCTTGGCACCACTCTGGTACAGGAACTCCGTGGTTTCTCTTAACTGGGTTCCTCGTACAATGGAATCGTCGATTAACAATAAACTTTTATCTTTAATCAGATCATGTACCGGTATCAGTTTCATTTTGGCAATCAGGTTCCGTTTGCTCTGGATGGTTGGCATGAAGGAACGTGGCCAGGTTGGTGTATATTTGATGAACGGTCTGGAAAATGGAATGCCGGAAGCGTTGGAATAACCAACGGCATGTGCGGTTCCGGAATCCGGGACACCGGCTACAATGTCAGGCTTTACATTATCTCTTTTGGCAAGGCTGGCACCACAGTTGTAACGCATTTGTTCTACACTGACTCCCTCATAGGAGCTGGAAGGATAGCCATAATAAACCCATAAAAAGGTACATATCTTCATATCCTTTCCAGGAGCAACTAATGTTTTTACCCCGTCCTGGGTAACGATATCAATCTCACCGGGACCTAATTCTTTGTAATCCTCATATCCAAGATTGCGGTACGCAAAATCTTCAAAGGTCAGGCAATAGGCATCTTCCTTCTTGCCGATTACCATAGGAGTTCTGCCGTATTTATCCCTTGCAGCATAGATGCCCTTTGGCGTCATGACCATCATGGTAAGAGAACCGTCAATCAGTTCTAATGCATAATGAATACCGTCAATGATATTCTCTTTCTGGTTGATGATGGCGGCAACCAGCTCCGTTGGATTGATATCTCCACCGCTCATTTCCAGAAAGTGGGAATTCCCATTGTTGAAAATGGTATTTACAATCTCTTCGGTATTATTAATCTTGCTTACGGTTGTGATGGCGTAGGTTCCGTGATGGGAACGTACAATCAAAGGCTGCGGCTCATAGTCCGATATACAGCCAATTCCCATATACCCCTTCATTTCCTGTACGTCCTTATCGAATTTGGTACGGAATGGGGCGTTCTCGATATTATGGATGGAACGGTCAAAGCCTTTTTCTCCATATACGGCAAGACCACCCCGTCTTGTACCTAAATGGGAATGATAGTCCGTTCCAAAAAACAAATCAAACATGCAGTCTTCTTTTGCGACAACTCCAAAAAATCCACCCATGATATTCTCCTTAAATTTAATTTTTGCTTAAATTGTCTTTTTGTTTTGATTAATAATAAAAAGACAAAAACCAATTTTTTTTACCAAAATAAAGTATAACAAGCAATAGTGTGGCTGGCAAGAAAAAAATATTTTTTCTGACATGCATTCGACAGGTTTATTGAAAAATGTACTTGATTGTAATAGAATGTATTTTGGATCGGAGGAATTATGTTATGAAAAAACAGATATATAACCCATTTTTACCACTTCATGAATATATACCGGACGGGGAACCGCATGTATTTGGAGACAGGGTATACCATTATGGCTCCCATGACCGGGAGGGCGGGTACACCTTCTGCATGCAGGATTATGTTGTGTATTCTGCTCCGGTTGATGATTTAACGGACTGGCGGTACGAGGGAGTTAGCTACAGGGCTTCCCAGGATCCGAATTATCCGAAGATGAAATATATGTATGCACCGGACGTGGTGCAGGGAAATGATGGACGATACTACCTGTACTATTGTATGGGTGGGGATTATGGCTATGGCGGGTATCAGGGACCAATCAGTGTGGCAGTCTGTGATACTCCTGCCGGACCGTATGAATTTTTAGGATATGTCAGGAATCCGGATGGTACACCGATGATGAAGTATATCTGTTTTGACCCGGCGGTATTAAATGATAATGGAACCATCCGCGTTTACTATGGGACACAGTACAGCTTTGAAGAGGAGCCGGATTTTTTGGAAAATGAATTCTATATTCAGGAAGAAATGAAAATGTTTGGAAGAAGCAGGGAAGAGATTTTAAGTTATCCGGACAGTATCATGGGTCCTGTGATGGTGGTGCTTGAGGATGATATGCTTACGGTTAAGGAAGAGGCAAAGCATATCATACCTTACAAGGTAAAGGGAACCAGCTTTGAGGCACATCCGTT
>JBJEJE010000167.1:0-5671 GCA_051877755.1 Lachnospiraceae bacterium
AAAAAGCACTTTGTCAAGAAAAAAAGCTTGACAAGGTGCATTTCTTTATGTATACTAGTCAAGGTTGATGTAAAGAAAAAATACTTTACAGAGGTGATAATCATGGAAAAGATTGTCAGACAGGCGTTATTATATGACTTTTATGGTGAGCTTTTAACGGAGCATCAGAAGTCCATATATTCAGATATTGTACTGAATGATTTATCTTATTCAGAAGTCGCAAAAGATGAGGGAATCAGCCGCCAGGGGGTTTATGACCTGGTGAAACGGTGCGACAAGATTTTAGAGGATTACGAAAGTAAGCTTTTACTAGTAGAGAAGTTTTTAGAGACAAAGGATCGTGTCAGCCGGATCCATGAGCTGGCTACTGACTTAAAGAGTATGACTGACAGAGAAGAATTGCAGGAAAAACTCAATGAAATAGAAGAGATTTCCAAGGCAATATATGAAAGTTACTGATTTCAGCAACTTATAATTGGAGTTACCTGATAGACGTAATAATTAAGCCAGTTCATTTATGGTGTATTATCAGGTTTGAACCGGGAGGAAATATATGGCATTTGAAAGTTTATCGGATAAATTGCAGAATGCATTTAAGAAGTTAAGAAGTAAGGGTTCTCTTACGGAAGCAGATGTAAAAGAGGCAATGAAAGAAGTAAAACGTGCCCTGTTAGAAGCAGATGTTAACTTCAAGGTGGTAAAGCAGTTCATCAATGCGGTCAGCGAACGTGCTGTCGGTGAAGATGTGTTAAAGGGACTGAATCCCGGACAGATGGTCATCAAGATCGTTAAGGAAGAGATGGATAAACTCATGGGTTCAGAGACCACTGAGATTAAGCTGCTTCCTTCCAATGAAGTCACAGTCATCATGATGTGTGGTCTTCAGGGTGCCGGTAAAACAACAACCGTTGCCAAGCTTGCAGGAAAATATAAGGAGAGAGGTAAGAAATGTCTTCTTACTGCTTGTGATGTATATCGTCCCGCTGCCATTAAGCAGTTGGAGATTAATGGTGAGAAGCAGGGTGTTCCGGTATTTACCATGGGGGATCAGAATTCACCGGTAGATATTGCAAAAGCGGCTGTGGAGCATGCAGAAAAGAATCACATACAGATTGTATTTTTAGATACCGCAGGTCGTCTTCATGTAGATGAGACCATGATGGAAGAGTTAAAGCAGATCAAAGAAAATGTATCTGTTGCTTATACAATTTTAACGGTGGATGCCATGACTGGACAGGATGCAGTGAATGTGGCAACTACCTTTAATGAACAGATTGGAATTGATGGTGTCATTTTAACCAAGTTAGATGGTGACACAAGAGGCGGTGCAGCACTTTCCATCCGGGCAGTAACCGGTAAGCCAATCTACTATGTAGGTATGGGAGAAAAGCTTTCTGATTTAGAGCAGTTTCACCCGTCCCGTATGGCAAGCCGTATTCTCGGTATGGGAGATGTGGAATCTTTGATTGAGAAGGCACAGACCGCCATCGATGAAGAGAAAGCGAAAGAAATGGAGCAGAAGATGCGGAAAGCTTCTTTTGACTTCAATGACTTTTTAGACAGCTTAGCCCAGATGGAGAAAATGGGAGGGATGCAGGATATGCTTTCCATGATTCCGGGAATGGGTAATCAGTTAAAGAATGTGGAGATTGACGAAAAGCAGATGAACCGCCCGAAGGCAATCATTTTGTCCATGACAAAGGAAGAACGGGCGAATCCGAATATTATTAATCCGAGCCGTAAGCGGAGAATCGCAGCCGGTGCCGGTGTGGATATCAGTGAGGTAAACCGTCTGATTAAGCAGTTTGAGCAGATGCGTAAGATGATGAAGCAGATGTCCGGTATGATGGGTGGCAAACGCGGAAAGAGATTCCGGATGCCATTTGGATTTTAGTTGGATGTACAAACCATATCTGGTTTAGACATATAAGTTACAGCAGTACATTGTACAGAATTAAAAGGAGGTGAAAATGACATGGCAGTAAAGATGAGATTAAAGAGAATGGGATATAAGAGACATCCTTTCTATAGAGTAGTGGTAGCAGACGCACGTTCTCCAAGAGATGGTAGATTCATCGAGGAAATCGGTACTTATGACCCAAATCAGGAGCCAAGCGTTGTAAAGATTGATGCAGAAGCAGCAAAGAAATGGTTAGCTAACGGTGCTCAGCCAACAGATACTGTAGCAAAGCTTTTAAAGCAGGCAGGAATTGAGAAGTAGGACTTGGGAGGTTATTCGTAGATGAAGGAATTAGTAGAAGTAATAGCAAAGTCCCTAGTTGATCACCCTGAACAGGTTGAAGTAATCGAAACTTCAAAAGATGACGCCATTTATGTTGAGCTTAAGGTTGCCCAGGAAGATATGGGTAAGGTAATCGGTAAGCAGGGTAGAATTGCAAAATCTATCCGTACAGTTGTGAAAGCAGCTGCTTCAAAGGGTGATAAGAAGGTAATTGTAGACATCAAATAATTGGTTTGTGTGTCTCTTAAAAAGTATGCCGGCATTTGAGTAGTTCCCATTCCGATATAGGGAGTTCTATCAGGAATCTATTTCAAATGCCGGTTATTTTTTGAAAGGATTAAACAGGAGGACGAATGGAAGATTTATTACAGATTGGTGTAATCACATCCACACACGGTATTCGTGGTGAAGTGAAGGTATTTCCTACCACAGATGATACCAGTCGTTTTAAGAAATTAAAGGAATGCTTTATTGAGTTTCGTGGCGAAATGATTCCGGTGAAGGCCGGCGGATGTAAGTTTTTTAAGAATATGGTGATTCTCAAGTTTGAGAATATTGATAATATAAATGATATAGAGAAGTATAAACAGTGCAAATTGTATGTTGATAGAGCACATGCGGTAAAGCTTGAAAAAGATGAGTATTTTATTACAGACTTAATTGGCATTTCCGTATATAAAGAGGATGGAGAACTTCTTGGTACATTAGATGAAGTGATTCCAACCGGTGCCAATGATGTGTATGTAATTGTTGGTGAAGATGGAAAAGAATGGTTGTTACCGGCAATTAAAGAATGTATTTTGCATGTAGATATGGCAGATGAAAAGATGACAGTCCGCCTGATGAAGGGAATGGAGGAATAGAATGCATTTTCACATTTTAACATTATTTCCGGAAATGGTTATGCAGGGGCTTGACACCTCTATTACAGGTCGTGCCATGAAGAATGGTCATATTACCATTGATGCAACCAATATCCGTGATTTTTCAGATAACAAGCATGGACATGTGGATGATTATCCCTACGGCGGTGGCGCAGGAATGGTGATGCAGCCGGGACCGGTGTACCGTGCATATGAATATGTCAGGAACAGCATCAATGAACGTATAATAAATGAGAAGGAGTATTTATCCGGTCATGATGAGAATAAACCACCTAGAGTGGTATATATGACACCCCAGGGAAAGGTGTTTAACCAGTCCATTGCGGAGGAATTGTCAAAGGAAGAAGATCTGATTCTTCTTTGTGGGCATTATGAAGGCATTGATGAGCGCGTGCTTGAGATGATTGTGACAGACAATTTGTCCATTGGAGATTATGTTCTGACCGGTGGTGAACTGCCGGCTATGGTTGTTGTGGATGCGGTTTCCCGCTTGGTTCCCGGAGTACTCAATAATGATGTCAGTGCAGAGTTTGAAACTTTTCATGATAACCTGTTGGAATATCCGCAGTATACCAGACCGGAAGAATTTATGGGAAAGAAGGTACCGGAGGTGTTGCTTAGTGGACACCACAAGAATATAGAAGCATGGAGACATGAACAGTCCGTTGTAAGGACGAAGGAAAGAAGACCGGATTTGCTGGGACATGAAATAGATGATTAAAAGATATCTGGGAGGATTCTATGGAGATTGGTGGATATGGTTATGAAAAGCCGGAGTTGTTAAGTATTGCAGAAAAAATATATGATTGCAAAAGCAAAAAACAGGATTTGGAATTAACACTTAGCAGTGAACGGTTTCATTATTCTTATATTCCAAAACGGAAAAATCTGGTAGAACATGAGGTGGTATTCCGTCTGTTGTTTATCATTCCTTTTACGCTGCTGGTGATTGGAGCTCTGTGTTTTGTTATTTCCTATATGTCAAATTTAGAGGTGCTGCGGCAGGATGGAACTGCCGGAGTTGTCATGCTGTTTGCTGTTTTGCTTTTGTTGGTTGGAGGTTATCTGGATGGAAAACTACTGCTTCGGGAATTCCGAATGCTGGCACTTCTATTTATCAGCAGGAATCCGGAACAGGCAATGCGTTTCTCAAAGAAGTATGATATCAATACATTTCAGAGTGATGAGGCAAAATCAAAACAACGGATACAAATGCTGGAAAGTGAAATAGCTTCCTTAGACGAACAGATTGATAAACTTAATATAAGACAGAACCAGCTATTGGCAGAAAAGGAACAAAGAGAAGATGTTCTGAGAAAAAAAGGGATTTTATATGATGAGAATCCGAATAAGCCGAAACAGGAAGGGAAATTCACATTAAAAGAAGACAGTACGGGAACAGTGGATGCCCGGGAATTACATGAATTTTATTTAAAAGAGGAACAGTATGTTCAGAATTATCTGCTTCAGTTAGATGGAAAACTTCAGAACATTAATAAAGAAATTACGGAAATTGATGAAAATTTTGATTGTGTCAAGAAAAAAATTCTAATATCTCTTGTGATATATATTCTGGTAGCTTTGGTACAGAGTGCACTTTCCGGCGTTCTATCAACAATTACCAGTATGATTTGTCTGATTGGTGGACTTTGTTATGTGTTTTATCTGGAAAGCAAATGCAAACGTCCCATTTTGTTATATTTAGTGGAACACGACAGCAGCCTCACAACAGAGTATGCATTTTGTAAAGGAATTGTTCCGGTAAAACAGAAACGGGAAGAATTACTGGAAAAGATAGAGCATTATCAAAAGGAACTGGTTGAAATCAGGAAAAAGAAAGAAGCAATTATTTTTTAATAAATAATGCTTGCATTTCCGTTATATTTATGGTACATTAACTAAGTTGTGACTTCTTTCACATGAAAGATTCGCATATATTAAGGATGGTCCTCTGCAAGTTATTTAGAAAATATCCCTTTTAAAAAGGGTCCCCTTGTAAGAACGTCTTATATTCTAAGGAGGTTCGTGATGAACGATATTATTAAGAACATTGAAGCTGCCCAGTTAAAAGCAGAAGTTGCAGACTTCAAGGTAGGAGATACAGTAAAGGTATCTGCTAAAGTAAAAGAGGGTAACAGAGAAAGAATTCAGGTTTTTGAAGGCACTGTAATCAAGCGTCAGGGCGGAAGCAACAGAGAGACCTTTACCGTTCGTAAGAATTCAAACGGTGTAGGTGTAGAAAAGACTTGGCCATTGCATTCTCCAATCGTAGAAAAGATTGAAGTTGTAAGACATGGTAAAGCTAGACGTGCTAAATTATACTACTTACGTAACAGAGTGGGTAAGGCAGCAAGAGTAAAAGAATTAGTAAAATAATCTTTTAAGAATGAAGGGCTGGAGTAAGTTTATCTTTACTCTAGCCTTTTCTTCTGTGATATAGTAAAATTATAATAGAATTTGCAGGAAAAGGAGGATTTATGAGACGTCGGAGAAGATATCGGAGCAGTTATGACAGAGATGAATTTGATGTAAAAGATTTTATGTC
>JBJEJE010000168.1:0-5658 GCA_051877755.1 Lachnospiraceae bacterium
TTAGTCACGATTACCACCCCTTTATCAAGTTTTGTAAGATTTCATCCATGCTTTGACGCATTTCTCTTGTTTCATCTGCAAGCTGTGTATTTGACATCTTCCGGTAGTATTTCACACTGGAATTATTTGCGTGTCCTAACAGCTTTGCAATCGTTGTATCATCAACGTGCATCTCCGTCAGCTTCCGACCATAAGTATGCCTGAATAAATGTGTACCAACACCAAACTGCTCTCCATTATCATCCCTTAAATCATTTTCATTGATAATAGCCATGAGCTGATACTGAATTTTTGAGTAAGTCATAGGTCGGCTTGCATCCTTATCATTTGCAAATACATAAGGACTGTCCGGAGAATGTGCCTTTGTGTACTTAATAGCTGCATTTATCAGTTCCATCATTTCTTCATTGATGGTCTTTCGATATGTCCTTCGGCTTTTAATCTGATCAATCCGGATCATCAGCTTCCCATCTTTTTCAAATACACAATCCTGCTTTAATGTCAACGTATCAGAAATTCGTGTACCTAACATCTGATGTAAAATCAATGCCCTTGCCACCTGCACATCCGCAGTTACAATCGCACTGTTTAATCTTTTCAGTTCAGCATCCGAATAGGACTTGTACAACTTTTCCGGATTTTTGGGAATGTCTGTTATCAGAAACAGATTACATATTCCCGGATTGTCTGTCATCCTGCCAACCAAATCAATGATTGCCTTCAGATGAAAAATATCTGACCTATAGGATTTTCTATCGGTTGCTTCCGTATTTAGGTATATCAGATAGCTTTCCACGATTTCCCTATCTACATCTGCCATTGACTTCACATCTGAAAAATTCTCCGCCAGATAAGAACTAAAGCGGTTTATAGCAACAAGTTCTGCTTGTACCGTGCCGACTGCCCTAGTTTGCAGTTCCATAAAGGCTGCATCCTTTACTTCCTGTCTCATTTCATCCTGTACAATCTTAGTAAAATTCAATGTCTCTGTGTTTTTAATTGGATTGTCTGTAAGGATCAACCCCATCTTATCTAACTTCCATATATCCTTTTCTCTCTCCGGTCTATCATCTTCCGGCGTGAGGAAACGATATACTTTTTTAAGATACCTGATGTGAATACTTTCATCCTGCTCGTCCTTTGAGACACGTTTACACACTTTTCTAGTTGTAAGTGGCTTTCCATTCATTAACAGCCATTTCTTCATATCTTTTACCAGTGTATCCAATGGAAGCTCTATAAGGCTTTCCATCTTCGGATGCTTTTCGGATAAGAATCTGCATACCATATTGTACTGTGTCAAATCAGCCCGCAGACTGGTTGCCTTCATAACAGTACCCCTATGCATCACAAAGGAATAAAACTCTTGCTGTAAGCCCTCGGTCGGAAGTTTATCAATGCAAAAGCAAAGATTTCTGCTCTTATCTGCCAGTGAGCCAGCCTTTATGTCTTCCGACTGGTAGCATGGCAAATCATTAAATCTTAATTTCATTTCCATTGTAATCTCCCTTCCGTACTGCCTTTGCAATACTGTTTTCTTTCATACTGAAATAATCCTCGTTTGCTTTATCTATCTTCTCCGGCAGATAATCCACATACTGCTTTGTCATTTCCTCTGACTTATGCCCTAAGAAATCTCGGATTGCCTGTAAGGATGCGCCATGTCCGTACATTGCTGTACTAATGGTATGCCTGTAATCATGGGAACGAAATGTGTAATCTCCACAATCAATCCCCAGTTCCCGGCACTTTTCCACCATCTGCTTACAAAATGTCCCCACCTTGTATGCACCGCCCTTTTCATTCTGAAATACATAATCATCTGGTGCTATGTGCATCTTTTCCTTGTAGGAAATCATCAGATGGTAAAGCGTTTCCGGAATAGGAATTGTTTTTTCTGCTTTCATCTTGTTTTGATAGAGCCTGATCCACGTGTCCCCATTCATTTTATAGTAGGCATCCCCCTTGATGGTGCAGACTTCATTGATTCGTAAGCCAAGACACCATAGGTGTAAATACATGAGCCTTAAATGTTCCGGGAACAGATGCAGGTTTGAAAGCATTTGTCTTACCATATCATCCGGCAATGCTCTGTCATGATGTGTCGGTACTACATTCTTTAGATAATATTCCATATTGAACGGAACTTTCTCAATATAGCCCTTTACCACCATGAACCTCATAAATTTATATATATCTGCCACCTTGCCATTGAAAGTAGCAGGTAATATATCGCTGTCAATATGCTTCATGTAGGCATCCATATCATGTGCCGTAAGATGAAGCAGGGATAAGTTCTTTGCATCACAGTATTCCAAGAACTCTGACACCCGGTAAAACTGAAATCGGATATTGCTTATGGAAAGTGATGTAACGCCTATCATATACTGCATATAGGATTGAAAGAACTTACGGTTTTCCTTATCATGCACCTGCATGAACTGGATACGCACTACTGGATTTGCCGGATTCATGCGGTCACTTTGCAGCTTGAAACGCTCCATGTACCACACATTTGCTTCCCAGTTTGTTTTCTTTGCTCGTAAGAATAAAAACTTCCTTATATTGTCTACAATCTGGATATAGACATCTGCCTTATCAACTTCCAGACCATCCAGCTTTTCCTTAAACTTCGCAATATCCTTTTCTTCCAGCTTTTCCAAATCCTCAATCCCCTGTTCAATACAAAAGATATACAGAAGTTTTAGCGGAACTAGGAATCTCTCCCTGCGTAATTTCCAGTCTTTTTCATTCTCCAGTATGTAATTCAACATAAAAAATATCTGATACTTGACCTGCTCTGATGCATTTATGGAAAAATCAAAAAGTAGCTCTTCCTTATTCCGGATGTAATAAAAAGTCTTTGCGACCTCAATATCCGGATGGTATAGGAGAAATATCTTTCCCCCGGTATATCTTAACTTCCGTTCCTTGAAAGGTGCTTTATCGCATTCCTTCTGAATGGAAGCAAGTTTCATATTATCCAGTGCTTTGATATATTCAAATCTTTTTACACCGCTGATTGCCCGGCTGACATATGCTTCATATGAGGCACGGATTTCATAAGTAATATCCTCTGCCCTTTTGATTCCATGCGCCATAAGATATACTTCCGCTTTCTTTATGGCAGCTGTCATCTTTTTGCCGTCTTCCAGCTCTTTTAGAAATTCTACATTCTGTGGAGCATAATAGGCGTACTGAATTGTTTCCATGCACCCTACATAAAGGGCTTTCTGCTTATCTGTAAAATCTATTCTTTGATAGATATACTCTCTGAAATCCTGTATATCCTCGTCTGTGACATCTTCTATGGAATAGATGCCTTCTTGTAAAAGAAAATCCCTGATGGCAGCCCTTTGTTTGCCCCTTACTGTGGCACAAGCATCAAGCTGTGCATCCAGCTCTGCAATACGGGCAGTCATATCAAACTGCAAGATACTTAAAGCAGCCATCAGTCACACCCCCTTTATATCAATTTATCTACCATGTAAAGTGACTTGTTTTTACTGTAAAATTCATCTGTTGCCTGACTAAGTTCATCAGCATCTATATTCAGATACTTTTCTGTTGTGCTGATGTGCTTATGTCCTAATGCTTTGGAAATCAGTGCCAAATCCCACCCACTTTTATGCCTTTCATTTGCAAAATAATGTCTTAGCATATGTGGTGTTGCCTTGATTCCGGTTTTCTCTTCCAGTCTTCCAAGCATAGCATAGACCGTATTTACATTTTCCGGCTCCCCGGCATTTTCTCCGGAAAGATTGACAAACAGATAATCGCCATCCTTTAATAGCTCTCTGTTTTCGGAAAGATAATACATCAGAATTTCAAGTGTCTCTGCACTTATCTTTGCTCTGCGGTATTCCGCATTCTTGGCTCTGGCAGCATTTTCATTGTCCTCACGGTATTCTACCCGGATCACTCGCTTATCATAGTCAATATCCTGCGTGTACCGGATACCAAGTATCTCTCCGATACGAAATCCGGTTTCTGACAGTAAAAGAAGCATCAGCTGGTCACGGCAATTCACACACGCTTCCAATAAGGTAATGATGCAATCCTTTTCTATGGTCTTTCCTATGTGTTCCTCTTCCTTTAAGTATCCCTTAAATGTCCGGCAGGTTACGGAGAACCTGACACCTACATTGTTGGAAAAAGAAACTACCCGGCTTGATAATACCTTTAGATCATGAAACTGTTCATATTCCAGTTCCAGAAAGGTAAACCATCCAAACACATCCCTTAAATACGTGTTACAGGTTGCATTCCTCGGCTGCTTTCTTTCCTTATCGCCGTTATGCTTTCCATTTTTCAGCCACGCAAGAAATTCCGTAAAATGCAAGTGTTGTTCACTATAGGGAAGTTCTGACACATCCCCCAGCTTTACATCCTTTTCCTCTAAGTAGCTCATATAATAAGAAATAGAAAATGCAATCCGCTTAACCGTGTTCGGAGATTTCTTTGCCCTGGTCATATGCGTAAGATACTTGGTAGGCAGTGGCATGATAGACATATCTTCCATACAGCGGATAAAGAAATAAGTAATATTTCCATCCTGTACCCTGTCAACTGTGTACGGATTCATCTGACCACCTCCATATTCATTTCTTACACAATACACATTATACACAACTTGACATACCATGTCAATTATTTATTGATTTAATATGTCAAGTTATATCAATTTTTCTTAATCTGCCATATTCTGAAATTGACTTTTTGCATCAATCAGTTTACTATATTATCGGAGGAATCTATAATGAACCATAAATATGATCCACAGGAATTTGCTGCACTCTTACAACGTGCAGTCGGAAATACAAAGAAAAAGGAATTTGCCAGTTTGATTGATGTATCCCCAGAGTATTTATCAAGGATACTGAACGCAAAGCTGGCAAATCCTCCTTCCATAAGTAAAATTCAGTCAATCGCCCAGAATGCCAATAATGGTGTGACCTATGCACAACTTTTATCCGCTGCCGGATATGCTGCACAAGACGAAGCTGATCCAGCCCTTGCTATTCCTTCATCCCTTTCCGAAGATGTAAGGAAATTCATGCAAGGTACTATATTAACTGCTCTTTCTGTATCTGGCATATCCTGTACTTTGGAGCAGGAAAAAAAGGACACCGACTATCATTTGTCAGTATCCTTTGCTTCCGGTGCTATCTCGCACTGGCACTTTATTTTTCTGTCAAATGCCACAGATGAATTGATGAAGAAAGAGCTTCAATCTCTTTATCTGCGCCTGATTTTTGAAAAAGTATCCGATATGGAAAAAATCAGCTTCGTAACAGGAAGTAAGGAAGAATTTGACCTGTATTCATCAAAGATACCGGAAAACCTCTCCCTCAATCTCTCTGTCATTCTGATTGATGAAAAAAATCTTACCATTGAAAAGGAATACTGGATTAAATCCACGCCATCCCTTTCCAGTGAAGACATTTCCATTTACACCTTATGATCCATCCGAATTTAACAGCAAAATTATAGAGTGGAGCAGCTTCATGGTTGCTCCACTCCATCGTTTTCACTGTTAAACAGAATAATGTTCATATTTGTTGTTCGCCATATTTGCCACGCACCCCTGACCGTATCCGCATTCCGGATACAGGGAGAAAATCAGCCCATCCATGTAGGTCTTTGGATGTCATAGGT
>JBJEJE010000169.1:0-26957 GCA_051877755.1 Lachnospiraceae bacterium
AAACAGGGATTTAAAGTTTAATAATTCCGAAAGAGTTCAGGATGGAGCTGATTAAGATCAGCACAATCAGTACCGGAGAAATATATTTAATTAATCCTTCATAAAGCTTCTTACTTTTGAACTTTTCTGTGGAGGACAGCACCTCATCGGTAATTACCTTTGGTTTTACAACAAATCCAACAAAGATACAGGTTAAGAATGCCACAACCGGCATCAGGATACTGTTGGAGATAAAGTCAAAGAAATCCAAAATACTTAATCCCTTAAAGTTGATTCCGCTTAATACACCAAATCCCAGTGAGGACGGAACTGCCATCAGAATGGTATAAATGGTGACGCAGACAGTTACTGCTTTACGGCTTTTCTTTGTAAGGTCTACAAAGATGGATACCACGGTTTCCATTAAGGAAATGGCAGAAGTCAATGCTGCAAATAAAACTAAGACAAAGAAAACAGCACCGATGATATGTCCACCTGCCATACTGTCAAAAACCTTTGGCAGCGTGATGAACATAAGGGTTGGACCAGCTTTCAGGGAAGCTTCATCTCCGCCGGTGAATACGAAGACCGCTGGAACGATCATAAGTCCTGCAAGGAAAGCAATGCCGGTGTCAAAAATTTCGATGTTGCGGACGCTGCTTTCAATATCCTCGTCCTTTGGCAGATAGGAGCCGTATGTAATCATAATGCCCATTGCCAGGGACATGGAATAGAATAACTGCCCAAGAGCAGCTAAGAATGCATTTCCTGTCATTTTGGATAAATCAGGTTTCAGGTAATAAATGATCCCTTCTGATGCTCCGGGTCTTGTAATTACAAATGCTGCAATAATGATAGACAAAAGAACAAGAAGCGGCATTAACACTTTGCTGATATTCTCAATACCCTTGTTAACCCCCAGCAGGATAACCACCATGGTAGCAAGAATAAATAGTGTCGTCCATGTAATTGGTTCTCCGGTCTGGGAAATAAAGCCTGCAAAATAATCATCGGCCACAGCAGCTTTGGCATCCCCTGAGAGATAAACCCATGCATATTTGATTACCCAGCCGCCGATTACGCAGTAATATGGCATGATGATGATTGGAACGATACTGGCAAGTACGCCTACGAAACTCCATTTTTTATTTAATTCCTGAAAGGCATAGAGTGCACTTTTTCCGGTCTTTCGTCCGATCGCAATTTCTGTGATAAGCAGTGCAAATCCAAAGGTGACTGCTAAAATCAGATAGATCAATAAGAAACTTCCACCACCGTATTTAGCCGCAAGATAGGGAAAACGCCAAAGGTTTCCAAGCCCTACCGCGGAACCGGAAGCCGCTAAAATAAATCCCAGTTTACTGGAAAAACTGTCTTTTTGTTTCATAAAATAATCCTCACTCTTCTTTTATTTTACATAATGCAAATATCATATCATGAATAGAGTGCGAAAGGAAGAAAAAAATGTAGAAATAAAAAGCTTTTGCTCTGTTCTTCATGGAATGCCAAAGAAAGCTGAACTGTTATATTTGAAACCATATACTGGCATTGACTTTGCTGCTTTGGTATGGAATAATAGGAACACTTAGTGAATTCGAAGCATGAGATTAGCACGAGTAATATCTTAGCACAGTAATGTTTTAGTATAATAAAAGCAGCATTTTCGTAAACTGTATGGAACTGCGGTTTGCGGCTGGTGGAATGGAGAAATTATGGGAAATTGGGTAAAAGAATTGTTGGTTTTTATTTTGATTACCTTCATATTATGTTTTATCCCGATGCCGGTTTATGCAGCCGGTTATTCTGCTGGTAATCCCCTGGTGATAGCATTGGATCCCGGACATGGAGGAGAGGAGACAGGGGCAGAATATTATGGTTTGCAGGAAAAGGATATCAATCTGCAAATGGCAGAACTGGTAAAGCAGGAATTAGAACAATATGAAGGCGTGGAAGTTGTGCTTGTGAGGGATTATGATGAGGAAGTGACTCTGGCAGAAAGGGCACGCCGTGCCAGTGAGGCGGGAGCAGATATCCTGTTAAGCCTGCATTTTAACGCCAGTGTATCCCATGAGAGTAATGGTGCTTCCGTCTATATCAGTACAGGTGAGAGCAATAAAGGGAAACTGCAGGAATTTGCAGATTATCTTCTTGGAGAATTTGAGGCAATTGGTCTCCAAAATGCAGGAACGTTTGCCAGAGTTACACAGATGGGTGGCAGAAGGGCAGATGGCAGTTTTGATGACTATTATGGAGTGCTTCGTCATTCTTATAATTATGGAATCCCTTCCATGATCATTGAACACTGTTATATGGATTCTGTAGTGGATAAGCCATTTTTTTATTCCAGTGAGGGACTGGAAAAACTGGCTCGTGCAGATGCAAACGGAATTGCAGCATTTTATCAGCTGAAGAATACCAAAGGAGAGACAGTAGAACCGAAGCATGCAGCGGTATTTGGAGCCACAAGCAGGGCAGTTGAACGGAATTATTATAAAGCACCCAATATATTGTCTGTCCGTTTGGAACAGTATGACGGGAAAACCTCCGGTCTGGCTGCTTATCAGATTGAGGTGGAGGATGGAGTTGGAATTTCTTCCATTTATCTAGTATATAAGCATATGGAAACAGGGGAAGTCGTTACAGTATCCATGGGAATCAATGAAAGTCTTACCACGGGAAGTTATTCTTTAGATGCATATATTCCAAATGGATTGACCTTTGGGACATATAAACTGTGTTATGTCGGGGCCTATAATGAGGCAGGATTTGATGCGGGCTATAATAATTCTTGGGGAAATATGATTGGATACGGAAAATGTGACTGGTTAAACACGTTTTCGTATAATGGGGAAGCGGATATTACGGTAAAGGAAAAAGGGTATATTTTTTCGGAGCATGCAGATAAGATCATGAATCGGATTAAGACAGATTTTAAGACAAATAAACGTTTTCCTTCTCTGATTCTTCATCCGGGAAAATAAAAAAAGAAAGTGCTGTATCAGGATATGTTTTAAAAGATACGAAAACAATTATCTTAATACAGCACTTTTGCTAATAAAAAAGAATTATTCATCGAATTTCTGCTCATACTCTTCGAATATAGAATCAAAAATTCCTGCAAGACCGGTGAATTCACAGCCATATCGATAGAGATTGTCTTCAAGCTGTGTCCGGTGCAGAATCTTAACAACAGTCAGAATCTTCTGCTCGGAGGTTTCTAATATAATGGTAGCATTAAAATAGTATTCTTCCGGTAGAAAGGTGGATGTGGTAAAACCAATTCCGGCTCTGGAAATGTCAAATACATGAATGGCAGCATTCAAATCACGAATCACGTCATTGTCCTGTTTGAAAACCTCGGAAACCTCAAGGCTTAACTGAATTGGTAATCTTTTATATCTTCTCTTTTCCTGCATATTGAATCCTCCGCTTATGCTTTTATTTATATTATAAAGCATTGTAGCATAAATAAGTAAAAATAACAAATAAAATCCGCATTTCCATTGACAGTTTTAAAAAAAAAAGATACCATGTATTCGGTATCCGTCTGTTTGAACACAGAACGATATCCATATGCATAAGTATATGCAGTAACTTTACAACCGAAAACAAATTGAAAGATGTTAGGAGACTTACATGGGCGAAGTATTTGACAACAGTTTTGATGAAGATACATTGCATGAAGAGTGTGGTGTGTTTGGTATTTACGATTTTGATGGTAATGATGTGGCCGCTTCTATTTATTATGGACTGTTTGCTTTGCAGCATAGAGGACAGGAAAGCTGTGGTATTGCCGTTTCGGATACAGAGGGACCGAAGGGAAAGGTTCTTTCTTCAAAGGGGATGGGACTTGTAAATGAGGTGTTTACTCCGGAAGATTTGGAAAAACTGAAGGGTAACATTGGTGTAGGTCATGTGCGGTATTCTACGGCGGGTGCGTCTACCAGAGAGAACGCACAGCCATTAGTGCTTAATTATGTAAAGGGTACATTGGGACTTGCCCATAATGGTAATCTGGTAAATGCACCGGAGTTGAGAAGAGAGTTGGAACTTACAGGGGCAATTTTTCAGACCACCATTGACTCGGAAGTAATCGCTTACCATATTGCAAGAGAACGCGTTAACACAGCTACGGTAGAGGAAGCTGTCTTGCGTGCACTTAAGAAGGTGAAGGGCTCCTACTCTTTGATTGTTATGAGTCCCCGCAAACTAATTGGTGCCAGGGATCCCTTTGGATTCCGCCCGTTATGTATCGGTAAGAGAAATAATGCGTATATATTAGCATCTGAAAGCTGTGCTTTAGATACGATAGGAGCTGAGTTTGTCAGGGATGTGGAGCCTGGCGAGATGGTAACCATTACACCGGAGAATGGGATTATATCTTATAAAGATATGTGTCAGGAAAAACATGCCAGATGTATTTTTGAGTACATCTATTTTGCAAGACCGGACAGCGTCTTTGATAAAATGAGTGTATATGAATCCCGTATTATTGCAGGAAGATGCCTTGCCAAGGATTCCCCGGTGGAAGCAGATCTGGTGGTAGGTGTTCCGGAATCCGGTAATGCGGCAGCCCTTGGCTATTCGCTGGAATCAGGAATTCCTTATGGAACAGCATTTGTCAAGAATGGCTATGTGGGAAGGACATTCATCAAACCAAAGCAGAGCCAAAGAGAATCCAGTGTACAGGTAAAACTGAATGTATTAAAGGATGCAGTAAAAGGGAAGCGGGTTATTATGATTGATGATTCCATTGTAAGAGGAACCACATCAGACCGTATTGTAAGTATGTTAAAAGAGGCTGGAGCCACAGAAGTTCATGTGCGTATTTCTTCTCCGCCATTTTTGCATCCGTGCTACTTTGGAACGGATATTCCAAGTGAGGATCAGCTCATTGCACACAACAGGACCATTGATGAAATCTGTGAAATCCTAGGTGCTGATTCTTTGGGATATCTGAAGGTAGAGCGTTTGAAAGAACTGTCAGCAGGAAGACAGTATTGTGATGGATGCTTCACCGGCAGCTATCCAATGGAGCCGCCGAAGGAGGATATCCGAGGCGAACATGATGCCACAGTGCGGGAAAACAAAAAGAAGTAACAACGAGGGAAAGCGATAGGAAGAATAGTAATAATAAAAAGCTTAGGAGGAAACAATGAAAGATAAGTATGTAAGCCCTTTATCAGAAAGATATGCAAGTAAGGAAATGCAGTATATTTTTTCACCGGATATGAAGTTTAAGACATGGAGAAAATTATGGATTGCCTTGGCAGAAACGGAATATGAACTGGGTCTTTCCGAGAATGGAAAACCAGTCATTACATTAGAACAGATTGAAGAATTAAAGGCATTTCAGAATGATATCAATTATGATGTGGCAAAGAAGAGAGAGAAGCTGGTTCGGCATGATGTAATGAGCCATGTATATGCTTATGGTAAGCAGTGTCCGGCGGCTGCAGGTATCATCCATCTGGGGGCCACAAGCTGTTATGTGGGAGATAATACCGATGTCATCATTATGACAGAGGCAATGAAATTAGTCCGCAAGAAATTGTTGAATGTTATCAATGAGCTTTCCAAATTTGCAATGCAGTATAAGGATTTACCAACTCTGGCATTTACCCATTTTCAACCGGCACAGCCAACCACTGTTGGTAAACGTGCAACCCTCTGGCTGGAAGATTTAATGCTGGATTTATCAGATTTGGAGTATATGATCAGCCAGCAGAAGCTTTTGGGCTGTAAAGGTACAACGGGAACCCAGGCAAGCTTTCTTGAGTTGTTCGATGGTGACCATGAAACAGTACGCAAGATTGATGGCATGATTGCAGAAAAGATGGGCTTTAAAGAGTGTTATCCGGTATCCGGGCAGACTTATTCCCGTAAGGTAGATTCCAGAGTATTGAATGTGCTTTCCGGCATAGCCCAGAGTGCACATAAATTTTCCAATGATATCCGTCTGCTTCAGCATTTGAAGGAGATTGAAGAGCCATTTGAGAAAAACCAGATTGGTTCTTCTGCAATGGCATACAAGAGAAATCCAATGCGTTCAGAAAGAATTGCTTCCCTGGCCAATTATGTTATGGTGGATGCACTGAACCCAGCCATTACAGCATCGACCCAGTGGTTTGAGCGGACATTGGATGATTCGGCAAATAAGAGAATTTCTGTACCGGAAGCTTTTCTTGCCATTGATGGCATTCTGGATCTGTATCTGAATGTGGTAGATGGTCTGGTGGTATATGATAAAGTAATTTACCAGAGATTTATGAAAGAGATTCCGTTTATGGCAACAGAGAATATCATGATGGATGCAGTAAAGCGTGGCGGTAACCGTCAGGAACTGCATGAAAAGATCCGGGAACATTCCATGGCAGCGGGAGCTGTTGTGAAACAGGAAGGAAAAGAAAATGATCTGGTGGATCGGATTGCCAATGATCCGGCGTTTGGTATGACAAAAGAAATGATTGAAGAAATCTTAGAACCAAAGAATTTTGTAGGACGTGCTCCAGAGCAGACAGAGGAGTTCATTACAGAGGTTGTAAAACCGGTGCTGGATGAGAACAGAAGTATTCTTGGCATGACAGCGGAGATTAACGTATAAAATATTGCAAGATTTGCTATAGCAAACCGAAAGTAAAGATAAAAGAAGTTACTACAGATTAAGCCCGTCCGGCTGCAATCTATAGCAGCTTCTTTTTCGTTTGGAAAGAAAATTACCAGATTTCACATCCTTTACTAGATTTTTACACATTTCTTTTAATAAATGGTCACAGATTGTTCATAGCTTGAAAATAAAATGAACTGGAATATAGATATGCAGTATAGCATATCTATGAAATAAAAATGCTCCGCTGGGACTATAATACCGGGGCGGACAGGTATTTTATAAGAAAAGAGAGGAATGGCAATGATTGAAGTAAAGGATCTGGTGAAACGCTATGGGGAACATGTAGCCGTGGATCATTTATCCTTCAAAGTGGAAAAGGGGCAGATATATGGCTTTCTTGGACCGAATGGAGCAGGTAAATCCACTACGATGAATATGATTACCGGTTATCTGGCAGCAAATGAGGGAACGGTAATCATCAACGGACATGATATTTTAGAGGAGCCGGAGGCAGCCAAAAAATGTATTGGATATCTGCCGGAGCAGCCACCGCTTTATATGGACATGACGGTAAAAGAATATCTTACCTTTGCGGCAGAATTAAAGATGGTGCAAAAAAACGAACGGGAAGAAATGGTAGAGAATGTAATGGGGCTGTTGGAATTGACAGAGGTAAAGGACCGGTTGGTAAAAAATCTGTCAAAGGGTTACAAGCAGCGGGTTGGTTTGGGTCAGGCCCTGATGGGGAATCCGGAAATCCTGATATTAGATGAACCCACTGTTGGGTTGGATCCAAAGCAGATTATAGAAATCAGAAGCCTGATCAAGGATTTAAGCAGGGAGCATACGGTTATTTTAAGCTCGCATATATTATCAGAAGTAAGTGCTCTTTGTGACCAGATTTTGATTATTTCCCATGGAAAACTGGTTGCCTGTGATACACCGGAAAATCTGAGCCGGAATATGGGTGGCGGCACGACATTGGAAATCAGCATCTTAGATCCGGAGCAAAAAGTGGATGCTCTTTTTGCAGAGAAATTAGGAGACGCAGTGCTGGCTAAAGGAAAGCGGAATGGTGATGTGTGGACCGGCAGTCTGCAGGTGGAAGGAAAAGATGACATCCGGGCAGAACTGTTTTATATGTTAGCAGATGCGGATTGCCCAATTCTGGAATTGAAGCAGACGAAGCTTTCTTTAGAGGACATCTTCCTGGAACTTACAGAAGAGGAGAGGATGGATATTGCCGGAGATATTGCAGAACAGGAGCCTTTGATACAAGAGGAAGAACAAGAGGAAGGAGAGATGGATTACGATGAAAGCGATTTATAAGAGGGAAGTGTCCAGTTACTTTAAATCCATGACAGGCTATGTATTTATGTTTTTTGTATTTTTGATCGTGGGAATCTATTTTTATGCCTATAATCTGTCATATGGATATCCGTCCATGAATGTGACACTCAATAGCATTACATTTGTATTTCTTATTGCAATACCAATTCTTACCATGCGGGTATTGTCTGAGGAGAGAAAGCAGAAAACGGATCAGATGCTGATTACTGCACCGGTTTCTGTTGAGAAAATTGTCTGCGGTAAATTTTTTGCACTGCTCACTGTATACTTGATACCGGTCGTGGTTATCTGTTTATATCCATTGGTCATGCGGAGCTATGGAAAAATTTCCTTTGCGCAGAATTATACGGCAATTCTTGGATTTTTCCTTTTGGGAGCTGCTAATATTGCTGTCGGACTGTTCATTTCATCGCTGACAGAAAATATTATAATTGCGGCGGTTCTTACTTTTGTTGTTATGTTTTTGAGTTATATTATGAGCGGATTGGAGAGTTTCCTTCCTTCTTCCATGTCGGATGGGCTCCTTTATCATATTATGGAGGCATGTAATGTTGACGGACATTTTCAGGCATTTATTGATGGGACCTTTGACATAACGGCAATTGTTTATTTTGTATCCGTAATCATTGTCTTCGTATTTTTGACAATACAGACAATAAAGAAAAGACGCTGGAGCTAGGAGGTGATAGATTATGGGATATGATATAAATGAAAATAAACAGGAAACAGAAAGTAAAAAGGAGAAGAAAAGGAAAAGAACTTCCGGAAAAGAAAAGAGAAAGAAAAATAAATCAGAAAAAAAGAGAATTGTATGGAATAAAAGAGCTCTTCGAAAAGGAACATATAGTGCAACCCTTTCTGTAGTAGTCATTGCAATTATAGTGGTATTGAATATGATTGTGGGGCAGATTCCTTCTAAATATACGCAGTTTGATATCAGTACCGGTAAGCTTTATACAATTGGTGATGAAACCAGGGAAGTATTAAAGAATCTGGATGAGGATATCACGATTTATTATGTTGTGCAGACAGGAAATGAAGAAAATAATATTGAAAAACTCTTAGCCCAATATGAGGAATCCTCTTCTAAGGTAAAAGTTAAAAAGAAAGATCCTGTGGAAAATCCGACTTTTGTAAAGCAGTATACTACAGACCAGATTTCTGAAAACAGTTTGATTGTGGTGGGTGGAAAGAGAAGCAAAGTAGTGGATTACAATAGTCTGTATGAAACAGAAATAGATTATAGCACATATCAGTCAAAGGTTACCGGATTTGACGGAGAAGGTCAGATTACCAGTGCCATTGCTTATGTAATTTCCGATGAACTGCCTGTAATCTATTATGTGGAAGGACATAATGAAGTCGGACTGCCAGAGTCTTTGACAGACCGGATTGAAAAGGCGAATCTGGAACTGAAAGAATTAAATCTTGTAACGGCAGAAACCGTGCCTGAAGATGCAGCAGGAATTCTGTTAAATTCCCCTGAAACCGATTACTCGAAAGAGGAGGCGGATAAGGTAATATCTTATTTAAAAAATGGCGGTAAGGCTATTATATTAACGGATTATATTGGAAATGAACTTACTAATTACAATAGCATTTTAACAGAATATGGTATTGAGATTACGGATGGTATTGTGATTGAAAAGGATAGTAATATGTATGTGCAGCGGCCATATTACCTTGTTCCGGAAATCAGTGCATCGGAGGTTACCACTGGCATGACGGGTGGTTCCTCTAATGTATTGTTAAGTGGATGTCAGGGATTTTCTATAGCAGAGGATGTAAGAGATACGCTGGAGGTCAGTACAATACTTTCCCCATCCGAGGATGCCTTTGTAAAGACAGATCCACAGAATATGAACAGTTATGATAAAGAAGAAGGAGATGCAGATGGTCCGTTTATTGTGGCAGCAGTAATATCTGAAACAGTAAGCGGCACAGACGAATCGGAAGAGGACAGTGAGGAAGAAAGTGTATCCGAGGAAAAAGTGACACAGATTGCCTGTTTTGCATCATCCTCTATTCTGGATTCTTCCATGAACAGCATGGTTTCTGATGGAAATTATACACTTTATATGAACAGTCTGACCTGGATGGTGGATACCGGGGAAACAGATATGGTATCCATAGCAAGTAAATCTGTATCTACAGACTATTTAACTGTGACGGCAGGAAGCGCGGCATTGGTTGCTTTGCTTTTGTGTATCCTTCTTCCAATTGTATGTCTGGTGGCAGGAGGCGTTATCTGTTATAGAAGAAAAAAACGTTAAAGAAGGGAATTGAGTGATGAAGAAAAAAGGTATTCCATTACTGATCTGTGTTGTATGTCTGATTCTGTTGTGTGTAGGATATGTTTTCTTAAAGAATTATAATAAGGAGGCAGAGGAAGCAAATGCGGACTCTGCTCCTCCGATACTGGATTTAAAAAATGATGATGTAATATCAGTAAAACTTACAATGGCAGAGGGGGAAGAAACCTTTAAAAAAGAAGATGATGTATGGATTTTGGAGTCGGATGCATCTTTTCAGGTGGATGAGGGTAAGGTGACCAGTCTTTTATCTTCCATTCTTGGCATGACAGCATCCAGAACATTGTCAGATGCAACCGGTTTAGAGGAGTGCGGACTGGATCAGCCGGCTCAGACTGTGGAGATTACGGATGCAGATGGAAAAATCTATACGATATGCTGGGGAAACACAAATGATATGACCGGAGATGATTATGTGTATATAAAAGAGGATGAAAAAACCATATATACAGTAGACGGGAGTATACAGACAGGCATAGATGTAACCTTGGAGAATTATCGGCAGGCAGAGGAGGAAACAGAAGAAAATACAGAGGAATAAAAGTAAAATTACACAATAAGCTATTATCTGACTTTTGTTAATTTTTTATGAAGTTTTCAAAAAAGGCTAGGGAAGACATCCATTTTATGTTATACTGTTTAGTGGACAATAAGCGATTGTGGAAAAGGAAAGGGTGATTGCGTGAACAACAACCACAAAGAAAGAATTAATTATTATTCACAGATTACAGATGAGATACAGGGCTTGTCAGAATTATGCCTGGAAAATTTGAGGATTGATACGGATTTGTATACCAAGTATGAGGTAAAAAGAGGACTCCGGGATATTAATGGTAAGGGCGTACTGGCAGGACTTACGGATGTTTCGAAGATACAGTCTTATATCGTGGAAGATAATGATATGATTCCCTGTGAAGGAAAATTATATTATCAAGGTGTAGATGTAGAGGATATCGTGTCTGGTTTTATTAAGGAGAAGCGTTTTGGATATGAAGAAACCGTATATCTTCTCCTGTTTGGAAAACTGCCGGATCAGGAGGAACTTACTAAGATTACGAAGATTTTAGCGGATTACAGAACTTCACTGCCGACGCATTTTGTAAGGGATATTATTTTGAAGGCACCAAGTAAGGATATGATGAATACTTTGCAGCGGAGCGTATTAACACTATATGCCTATGATGACAAGGCAGATGATACATCAATACCTAATGTATTACGACAGTGCCTGCAGCTGATTTCAGTGGTACCGCTGCTTTCCGTTTATGGATATCAGGCATACAGCCATTATCATGACGGCAACAGTTTGTATATCCATACGCCTCAGCAGGATTTGTCAACAGCAGAGAACCTGTTATATCTTTTAAGACCGGACAGCAAATATACAGAGTTAGAAGCAAGAATTCTGGATTTGGCATTGGTGTTACATGCAGAGCATGGAGGCGGTAATAACTCTACTTTTACAACCCATGTGGTAACATCCTCCGGAACGGATACGTATTCTTCCATGGCAGCTTCTTTAGGTTCCCTGAAAGGTCCGAAACATGGTGGAGCCAATATCAAGGTGACGAAGATGTTTGCGGATATGAAGGAGAATGTAAAGAACTGGAATGATGAGGAAGAAATCAAGGGATATCTGAAAAAGCTTTTACATAAGGAAGCCTTTGATAAAGCAGGACTTATTTATGGTATGGGACATGCGGTATATTCAATTTCAGATCCCCGTGCCAAGGTATTTAAAAGTTTTGTGGAGAAACTTTCCATTGAAAAAGGCTACGAAGAAGAATATCAGTTATATGCCAATGTGGAACGGCTGGCTCCGGAAGTAATTGCAGAGGAAAGACAGATTTATAAGGGTGTCAGTGCCAATGTAGATTTCTATTCCGGTTTTGTATACCAGATGTTAGGGCTTCCAACGGAATTGTTTACACCATTATTTGCAGTGGCGAGAATGGCAGGATGGAGTGCACACCGTATTGAAGAATTGATCAATCAGGGAAAGATTATTCGTCCGGCGTATAAAGCAGTTAAGAAGAAGCAATCCTATATTCCAATGGATGAGCGATAGATAATGAGAGAGGAAAGGAAGGTAATACAATGAACAGTAAGGTTATGAATAAGTTGAGTTATGGTCTGTTTGTACTGACCGCGAAGGACGGTGAGAAGGATAACGGCTGTATTATTAATACTGCCGCACAGGTAACAACCTCACCGAACCGCATTATTGTAACGGTGAATAAAGACAATTATACGCATGATATGATCATGAAAACAAAAGAGTTTAATGTATCTATTTTGGATGAGAGTGCATCCTTTGATACATTTAAGCATTTTGGTTTTCAAAGCGGAAGGGATACAGATAAGTTTGCAGAGATTACTTTTGCAAGGGCAGAGAATGGAATTGCCTATCTGACAAAGGAATGTAACGGATATATTTCAGGAAAGGTTATGGATACAATCGATTTGGGAACCCATACCATGTTCATTGCTGATGTTACAGATGGGGATGTGCTTTCGGAGAATGCTTCCGCCACCTATGCATATTATCATGCAAATATCAAGTCATCTGCGAAACCGGTGGAGAAAAAAGGATTTATCTGTACAATTTGCGGATACATTTATGAAGGAGATACGTTACCAGCAGATTTTGTATGTCCAATCTGTAAACATGGTGCAGAAGATTTTAAACCATTGTAATCATTATGATAAACTGCCGCACGATACAAGGAATCTGGAATTGTAGATGTGGCAGTTTATTATTTTAACGGAAATCGGGTGATCAAAATGACAGGAAACCGGGAAAAAACCTTTTTAAAGGGTGTAGTTTTCATTGTATTAATTTATATTGTTGTGGAACATTTTGCGGCGGTGAAGACAGTGATCAGAACCTGCTATGATGCTATTTCTCCGTTGATTTATGGTGTGGCAATTGCTTTTATTGTGAATCTGATTGTAGTCCGTTTAGAAAAATATATGGTAAAGGGAGTTTTTGAAAATCAGACGATTAAAAGAACAACCTCTATCATAGCCGCTGTTCTTATCCTTGTGGGCGTTATCACAATCGTGTGCTGTAACATGATTCCGGGAATTGTGGACAGTGTAAAGCAGATTGCGGAGAAGGCACCGCAGGCAGTGGATACAGCAATTGTTTTTCTGGAAAAGAATTTTGGATTATCGGAAGATATTGCTGCTTCTGTTCAGGAATTTAAGATAGATGAGGATCTGCTCAATAATATGTTTGGGCTGATAGAGAACAAGTCTGTCATGGAGGCAATCAAAGCCAGTGGCAATGTGGTAGGAAGTGTATTTTCTGTCTTTGCCAAATTTTTTGTGGGTTTGTTTTTTGCATTTTATATATTAGCCCAGAAGGAATCAATCGGTGCATATATCCGTAAGGTAATAGAAGCATATCTGCCGGAGCATATTGCAAAAGGGATTGAAAATGTGGGACATATCATCTATGAGACCTATGCAGGATTTATATCCGGACAGTGTTTAGATGCAGCCATCTTAGGCTGTCTGATTGCAATCTGTATGGGGATTATGGGACTTCCGTATCCGGTGCTCATTGGTGTGATTGTTGCAATAACAGCGTTGATTCCGGTTGTGGGTGCATTTTTTGGCGGAACCGTAGGGGTGTTTTTACTGATAATGGAATCTCCGATAAAAGCATTGACTTTTTTAATCCTGTTTTTGATTTTGCAGCAGATTGATAATCGATTGATTTATCCTCATATCGTAGGAAATGCCATTGGAATTCCGTCTATTTTGATATTTGCGGCGATTATCATTGGTGGTGAATTTGGCGGTGTTATCGGAATGTTTTTAGGTATTCCGTTTACTGCTGTACTTTATACCCTGTTAGAGCAGGATATGGAACGGCGTAGAAAAAAGAAGCTGGAAACTGAGAAGTCGGCAGGAGAACTCAGGGAGAAAACGCTTACAAAGTAATCTGTTCAATAAGCATTTCATAGTATAGGTTTCCCTCCGGATAGAAAGGCCATAGTATCCGGCTTTCGGCAAGGTGCAGGTCGCGGCGTTCAATATCTTTGATTGCCTGGTAAGCACCTTCAATTGCTTCTTCGTTATCCATACACTTTTGTTCCAATCCCAGGAAAATTCCTTTTTTGGCACAGGAAAGCATGGCATCATGAAGATGTGGAATGAAAACATCATTTTCGGCTTTCAGACGGTTATTAAAACGAATGCCGGACTGACAGGCAGTCTGTTCCGTATCCGGGAACAGGCTGTTTTTTAGGTTGACATCAAAGGCATGATATATATAGGAAAACATTGCCTGCAGCTGACTGTGGACGCCAAAACACCAGATGTAATCATAAGTATCTGCCGGAAGTGGAATACTGTTTTGATGGCTTTTTTGATAATAGGATTCTACAAGGGAAATGGCATATGTTTCAAAGTTGTCCGGTGTAAGGACAGATTTCTGTTCCTGCACAAAAGACTGTAATTTCTCACAAAATGTGCAGTAGTCATTGTCGGTGATACCATTGAGACTTAGGGACAGACATTCAACCTGTTTTGAATTCATTAAGTCATAAGTGGTAAGTGCTGTCTGCAAGGCGGTTTCGTCATAATCCATTAATGTGATTTTTGAAAAGTGTCTGGTAAGCTGCATGAGATCTAAGTCATTACAGGCTCCGGCACCGAGTATCAAAAGGGTTGGCAGTATTTCTATGTGCTGTATGCCTGCATGGAAAGACAGCGGAAGCTCTACCTGGTCCGTTTGTCTGATCAGATAATCCGTCAGCGTATTCCGGTAATTTTTCCAGTCTGTATAGGCATCCGGCAGGATAAAGTGGGATTTGATTTCGTTATATAATTGCATGGATTCTCCTTTTCATTAAATACTATATTCAATTCATTGTTTCTACATATTTTTTGTTTATAATAAAATGATATAAGTGTCAAATTTTCTTTTGACGCTTACATCATAAAATATATCTGTATTATAACGGAAACTGGATAGAAAATCTACTTTGAAAAAACGGCAGAAAATGATATACTTTTATGTATTCTGAGATAATAAGAGGATGGAGAAATGGAGACAAGGAAAAGACATTTGACCACAACGCAGATTGTGATATTAAGTTTTTTGTTAGCGGTATTGCTTGGTGCGGTATTGCTAAGTCTGCCAATTGCATCTGCGGAAGGGAAACCAACGCCCTTTATTGATGCATTGTTTACGGCAACTACAAGCGTGTGTGTGACAGGCCTGGTAGTGGTGACAACTGCAGCCCACTGGAGTCTTTTTGGTAAAGTGATTATCTTGATATTGATCCAGATTGGCGGTCTTGGTGTAATTACCATGACCACAACCCTTATGGTGGCACTGGGAAAGAAAATTTCTTTGAGTAACCGTATGCTGCTTGGAGATGCCTTTAATCTGGATACATTAAAGGGGCTTGTTCAGTTTTTGAAAAGAGTGTTTAAGGGTGCTTTTATTGTGGAAGGGATTGGAGCCTTCTGTTATATGCCTGCGTTTATATCGGAATACGGACCGGCAAAAGGAATCTGGTATTCCATATTTCATGCTGTATCTGCCTTTTGTAATGCAGGTATTGATATTATCGGAGACAGCAGTTTTATGCCCTATGTCCATAATGTATGGGTCAATCTTGTAACAATGATCCTGATTGTTTTGGGAGGTGTTGGTTTCATTGTATGGTGGGACATTATTCATGTTATGAGAGAACATCATCATACAAAGAAAAGAAAGATTTTTGAGAGCTTCTCGCTTCATACCAAGATTGTGCTTTGTATGACAGGATTTCTGATTGGAGCCGGAACACTTTTGTTTTTGTTGTTTGAATATAATAATCCGGAGACTATTGGGAACTATACCTTTGGGCAGAAGCTGTTAGCTGCTTTGTTTCAGTCGGTAACGACACGAACGGCAGGAATTGCCACCATATCCCAGAAAGGGCTTACCGTACCGTCTGTGATTACTTCCATATTGCTGATGTTTACCGGTGGTTCATCGGTGGGAACAGCCGGCGGTGTAAAAGTTACTACAGTTGCTGTTATTATATTGGCAGTAACGGCTACCGTGAGAGGACAGGAGGATACCACCTGTTTTCAAAGAAGGATTTCGGAAAAGGTTGTCAGAAAATCATTTGCCATTGTATTGATCAGCTTTTGTGTCAGTATTCTGGCAATCATTGCCATGCGGCTTTTGGAAAGCGGGGAAACGGTGGATATTATCTTTGAGGTTTACAGTGCTCTTGGGACGGTTGGTTTATCAAGGGATTTTACATCCATGGTGGGACTGCCCGGAAAAATCATATTATGTATCTGTATGTTTTTGGGAAGAATTGGTCCGATTACAATGGTTATTGCATTTACTATGAGAGATACACATTCCCCGGTAAGACTGCCGGAGGGAAAAATAACGGTAGGTTAGGAATTATGTTGAACTTTGTCGAATAATAGAGCCTTATAAATGGGCAGAATGGAGAATATTATGAAAAAGAATCAAGGGAAAAAATCTTATGCTGTATTTGGTCTTGGAGAATTTGGAAGAAGTGTTGCAACGGAGTTGATGGCAGCTGGTGCAGAGGTTATGGTGCTGGATAAAGATGAAGACCGGATTTCGGACATGGCAGATTCGGTGACACTTGCCATGCAGATTGATGCAACAGAGATGCGTTCTTATGAGGCATTGGGACTTTCCAATATGGATGGTGTTGTGGTGGCTATGACGGGCTGTCTGGATGCCTGTATTATGGCAATCTTGGCTGCGAAGGAGGCAGGCGTACCATTTATTCTTGCCAAATCCCAGAACAGTACCCAATCTGTTATTTTTGAGAAAATAGGTGCGGATAAGATTGTAACCCCGGAGCATGATGGTGGTGTCCGGGTGGCAAGGAATATCATAGCAGGCAATTTCCTGGATTTCTTTGAACTTTCTAAGAGTCTCCGTATGGTGGAAATTACCACCAGACCGGAATGGGCAGGAAAAAGCTTAAAGGAACTGTCATTGCGGCAGCGTCATAAGATTAATGTTGTAGCTATAAGGAAGAATGGGGAACTGACAACAGACATTAATCCGGAAGAACCACTTTGTAAGGAAGATACCATATTGATTATTGTAGACAAAAAATATCTGGAAGAATTACAGCCCTAGGAGGATAGCAGACGGATGACACAGGCACAGGTTTTAAAAGAACAACTGAGAAATAAGGTCATTTTGATGGATGGAGCCATGGGGACATATTTTAACCGGCTTCATCCGGAAGAGGGAGAGGCGGAATATGCTAATGGCTCTCATCCTGACTGGATTAAAGAGATACATAAACGTTATATTCAGGCTGGAGCGGGATTAATCCGTACCAATACGTTTGCTGTGAATCATATGTTGTTTCCTTTGCGGGAAGATATGCAGAAAATGCTGGTTTCGGCAGTAAAAAGTGCAAAGGATGCTGTTGCAGAATGGGAAAAAGAGCAAAAGGAAGCAATAGAAAAACAGACAGATACTGACAGGAAAACGGTATTTATTGCAGGCTCCATTGGCCCGATGCGTACCAGTGCCGAGAACGAGGAGCAAAGGGCAATCGAGGAATATCAGTTTATCTGTGACACGTTGTTAACGGCAGGAATACGGATTTTCATTTTTGAAACCTTTGCAGATACAGGTATGGTGTTGATGTTGTCAGAATATTTAAGAGAACAGGCACAAAAGCTGTACAACGAAGATATATTTATCCTGGCACAGTTTTCCGTTAACCGGATGGGCTATACGAAATATGGATATAGCATGAAACGCCTTGTGCGGGAATTGGAGGACACTTCCCTGCTGGACGGATTTGGTTTTAATTGTGGAATCGGTGTTACCCATATGAATAAACTGCTGGCAGAACTTACTTTTTCCAAAGATGTGATATTGAGTGCGCTGCCAAATGCAGGTTATGACCATATGCTTCGGGGAAGACAGCTGCTGCTGGATAATCCGGATTACTATGCGTCCGTCATGGAAGAACTTTTGGAAAAGGGTGTCAATCTGGTGGGCGGTTGTTGTGGAACAACACCGGAGTATATCCGTACTCTGGCGTCTATTGTGAAGCAAAAGGGTTCTCCTGCACAGAAAAATATCATTTCTTTAAAAGATGAAAATGTTTTACCAGGGAAAACAAATCCTTTTATGGATAAACTGAACCAGGGAGAGCGTGTATATGTGGTGGAGATTGATTCTCCATTTAATGAGAAAGCGGACAAGTTCCTAGAGGCGGCATACCGTTTAAAAGAAAATGAGATCGATCTGGTTACCATATCCGATTCTCCAATGGCAAGACCGAGGGCGGAAGCCTTTGAAATGGGAATATATATAGCAAACCAGACCGGGCTTCGCGTTATGCCCCATGTGTGTTGCCGCGACCGGAATCTGATTGCTCTGCGCTCATCTATCTTAGGCGGATATATCAATGGAATACGGGATATGCTCATCATTACAGGCGATCCAGTGGCAAGGGATGATCGGAATATCATAAGCAGTGTATTTGATTTTAATTCCATAAGACTTATGGAGTATGTAAAGAATATGAATGCGGAAACCTTCCGCGAAGAACCATTTTCTTATGGAGGTGCCCTGAATTATGCAGGGGTGAATATTCAGGCAATAGCGGACCGCATGAAGAAGAAAATGGAAGCAGGCTGCAGTTATTTCCTGACTCAGCCGGTTTATTCCGATGCAGATATTAACCGGGTTCGGGAGTTGAAGAATATGACAGGGGCGAAGATTATTTTAGGAATTATGCCTCTAGTAAGTTATAAAAATGCAGTGTTTATGAAAAATGAGCTTCCTGGAATTGATGTACCGGAGGATGTTATTGAGCGCTATCATCTGGAAATGGAGCGCAGCGAAGCAGAAGAAACAGCAGTGGATATCAGTGTGGAGATTGGGAAAAAGGCATTGGATTTTGCAGATGGTTTTTATCTGATGACACCGTTTAACCGGGTGGCATTGGTTAACCGTATTATCAACCGGTTACGGGAACTGGATTGAAAGGAGTTTGACTGAATGAGTGCATTTGTCGAATTTAAAAATGTAAGCAAGTGTTATCGTACCGGTGAGGTCTCTATCTATGCACTTTCCGGCGTGGATTTTGAGATTGAACAGGGAGAATTCTGTATTATTGTAGGGGCTTCCGGTGCAGGGAAGACGACAATTCTGAATATTTTAGGTGGGATGGATACTTTGACAGAAGGAGAAGTATTGCTGGATGGAAGGGAAATTTCCAGAATGAATCGTAAGGAGCTTACGACTTATCGCCGTTATGATGTTGGTTTCGTATTCCAGTTTTATAATCTGGTGGGAAATCTGACTGCATTGGAAAATGTAGAACTGGCATCCCAGATATGTAAGAATCCGTTAAAAGCAGAAATGGTGCTAGAACAGGTGGGCTTACAAGACAGAATGTCAAATTTTCCTGCCCAGCTTTCCGGTGGGGAGCAACAGCGGGTGGCAATTGCAAGGGCACTGGCGAAGAATCCAAAGCTTCTGCTTTGTGATGAGCCTACCGGGGCATTGGATTATAAGACCGGTAAGGCAGTGCTTAAGCTTTTACAGGATACCTGTAAAAATACAGGAACCACTGTGGTGGTGATTACCCATAATCAGGCAATTACAGCCATGGCAGACAGGGTAATTACCGTAAAAAGCGGTAAGATAGCAGATATCCGTATGAACAGACAGCCAGTTGATGTGGAATCGTTAGAATGGTGATGGGATGAATAAAGGGATTAGAAAATCAACTTTCAGGGAAATTAAAAGCAGTTTTGGACGATATATGGCAATCTTACTGATTGTTGCACTGGGTGTGGGCTTTTTTTCAGGACTTAAAGTGGCATATGAAGCCATGGTACATACGGCAGACTGTTATTTTAAGGATAAGAATTTTTATGATTATCATTTACTCTCTACCATTGGTTTTGATGAGGATACGGCAGATTCCCTGGAACAGGAGGATGGTGTCCGGGCAGCAGAGGGCACAAAAAGCCTGGATATTCTGGTGACAACAGAAAAGGGAACGGAAGAAGTTGTAAAGACACTGTCGCTTCCGGAAAAAGTAAATGTGCCGGAACTTACGGCTGGAAGAATGCCGGAGAAGGAAAATGAATGTCTGGCAGATGAACATCATTATAAAGAAAGTGATATTGGGAAGAAGCTGGTACTTTCAAAATCAAATGATGAAGAGGATTTGGATAAATTTGCGGTAAAGGAATATACAATTGTAGGGCTTGTGCGTTCGCCGCTTTATACCCTGTATGACCGTGGCACAACCTCTGTTGGAGATGGAATGCTGGATGCTTTTTTGTATATACCAAAGAATGCCTATGATATGGATTATGATACGGATATTTATGTTGTATTTGATCAGGATACCGCTATTTACTCAGAGGAATATGATGATTTCATAGAAGAGAAAGAGGACATATGGGAAGATATCTGTAAAGCAGCAGCCAATTCCCGGTATGACCGCATTTATACAGAGGCAATGGAAGAGATTGAAGATGCAGATTCTACCTTGCAGGAGAAAAAAGAGGATGGCGAGCAGGAATTAGCTGAGGCATTGGATACGTTAAATGATGGGAAAAATCAGATTGCAGATGGTGAGAATGCCATTGCAACGGCAAAAAAGACGATTCAGGATAATGAAAAAACCCTTGAGCAGAAAGAAGCGGAATATCAAAAAGGACTTGCCGCTTATCAAAAGAATAAGAAGACTTACGATGAAGGGAAAAGTGCCTATGATGAAGGGGTGGAAACCTATAATACCCAGTATGCTTCCTATCAGGAAAATCTTGCAGCTTATGAGACGAATAAAGCTGCCTATGACAGTAGTGAGGCACAGTATCAGGAGGCAAAGGTGCAATATGATGCAAATAAAGTGTATCTTAGTGAAGCAGAACAGCAGACAAAGGAGCAGGAGCTTGGTGTATGGCGGGCAACTTTAGATGAGACAGGCAAGGCATTGACGGAGGCTAAAGCACAGTTGGATACGGCGGCGGTTACTTTTGCTGCAACAAAGGCGACTTTAGATGCTAACAAAACAGAACTATCAAAAGCGGATAAACAGTTAAAAAAAGCAAAGAAACAGTTAGATGAGGCAGGTACTCAGCTGGATGAGGCAAAAAAGCAGATTATATCAGCAAAAAACCAGATATCGGATAAAGAACAGGAGCTTTCAGATGCTAAAGAGGAAATAGAAGACGGGCAGGCAGAGTATGAAGATGCCAAAGAGGAATATGATGAAAAAATCAGTGATGCCCAAAAGGAGATTCAGGATGCCCGTGATGATCTCGCAGATTTGGAAAAACCGGATGTTTATGTATTAGGCAGGAATACCAATTCCGGATATGCCAGTTTTGAGAATGATTCCGCCATTGTGATGGGTGTGGCGAAGGTATTTCCGATTTTCTTTTTCTTAGTGGCAGCATTGGTGTGTATGACTACCATGACCCGCATGATTGAGGAACAGCGTACCCAGATTGGAATTTTAAAGGCTTTAGGTTATTCTAATTCTGCGGTTATGGGGAAATATATTACTTATTCCGGTAGTGCAGCAGTAGTTGGTGCAGTCCTTGGTTTCTTTGCAGGAACCTGGGTGTTTTCCATTGTGATATGGACGGCGTATAAGATGTTATATGACATGGGTTCTCTTCATTATGTATTTGATGCCGGTCTGGCGGGATTATCTATGGTAGTTGCCCTGCTGTGTTCCGCAGGGACGACCTTTGTGGCATGCTATCAGGAACTTCGGGAAATGGCGGCAATGCTGATGCGTCCGAAGGCACCAAAGGTTGGAAAACGGGTATTACTGGAAAAAATTCCGGCTGTCTGGAATCGTTTAAAATTTCTGGATAAAGTATCCGTAAGGAATCTGTTCCGCTATAAAAAACGGTTTTTTATGATGATCATTGGTGTCAGTGGCTGTACCGCTTTACTGGTGGCTGGTATGGGGATAAGGGATTCTATTGCAACTATAGCGGATACCCAGTTTGATACGATTTCCCTTTATGATATGGCAGTGGGTGTCAAGGAGGAAGAGGATGTTTTTGTAGAGGGGATGAAAGATTCGATACGTTTGGCAGGCGGCAGCGTGGATATGCAGATTGATGATAAGGTAAAAGGCGTAAGCCTGCTGGCACCGGAGGACAGCAGCCGGTTTGAGGATTATATGAATCTGCATACAGAAGAGGGAGAACCGGTGGCATTCCCGGAGGAAAATGAAGTTGTTATATCTTTCAAACTGGCAGATAATTATAATATCAAAGTGGGAGATGAGATATCGCTGCAAAATAGTGATTTAAAAGGTGGAACGGTTGTGGTAAGCGGCATTTATCTGAATTACTTTAATCATTATGTTATAATGACACCGAATACCTATAAGAATCTGTTTGGTGAAGAAGCGGAATATAATGAACTGTTTGTAAATATAGAGGAAGATGCCGACGTACATGATGTTGCTTCCAGACTTATGAAGGAAGAAAATGTCAGTGCGGTATCCGTCAGTGAAGATATGAAAGATCAGGTGTCGGATATGATGGGAAGTCTTGATTATGTAGTGATTTTAGTTATTGCCTGTGCGGCAATGCTGGCATTTATTGTAATTTACAATTTGAATAACATTAATATCACAGAGCGTGTCCGGGAGATTGCAACCATCAAGGTGCTGGGATTTTATAAAGAAGAAACCAATTCCTATGTTTTCCGTGAAAATATTCTGCTGACGCTGATAGGAAGCCTGTTAGGTCTGGTGTTAGGGCATTATCTCCATGCATTTATTATGGATCAGATTCAGATTGATGCCATTGCCTTTGATGTCAATGTGAAACTGTTAAGCTTTTGTTTAAGCGTGGTTCTGACTTTGTTGTTTAACCAGATTGTGAATTTCTTTATGTCAAAGAAACTGGAGAAGATTGATATGGCGGAATCTCTGAAATCAGTGGAATAAATATTTAAAAAATTTATTTAATCTGCCTTCTGGATTAATTTAATTAAGAAAAAAATGAAAAAATTGGAAGAAAGTCTTGACAAAACCTTAATAAGTTGTGTATAGTGTTTATATTCCAAAGGAGGACAAGAAGTGAATTTGTCCTCCTTTTTTCACGCAAGCATTGAGCCATGCGTGAGAAATCAGATACATAGCTAGGGGGAGCTTGCTCACCAATAGCTATGTATCTGATTTCTCACATACGGCGAAAGCCGTGACCGAGATGAAGCGAAGCGGAATCGAGGTTGGCATGACGGCGAAAGCCGAAATGTGGAATGCATGACGGCGAAAGCCGAAATGTGGAATGCATGGCGGCGAAAGATAAAATATAAAGAAAGAAGAGGAGAGAATTATGAGTTTTGAAGAAATTGTAAGTGCAGTGGACAGTTTTGTCTGGGGACCTGTGATGCTGATTTTATTAGTAGGTACCGGCATTTTCTTAACCATCCGTACCAAATTTTTACCTTGGCGGAACCTTCCATATGCATTAAAGAGCACATTAAGTAAGGAAGCACGTACAAAGAGCAGAGGAGAAGGTGATGTATCTCCGTTCTCCGCACTTACTACAGCTTTGGCGGCAACCATTGGTACCGGTAACATCGTAGGTGTTGCAACAGCTATGGTTTCCGGTGGTCCTGGAGCATTGGTGTGGATGTGGATATCTGCCTGCTTTGGATTAACCTCTAAGTTTTCTGAGTGTATGCTTGCAATCAAATACCGTGAAGTTAATGAAAAGGGTGAAATGTCCGGTGGACCGATGTACACCATGAAAAAAGCATTTAAGAATAAGACTTTTGGAAGTATTCTTGGCTGGTTATTTGCATTTTTTGCAGTGGTGGCATCCTTCGGTATTGGTAATATGACACAGGCAAATTCTATTGCTTCTGCGTTGAATGAAACGTTCCATTTCCCGCTTTGGATTGTTGGTATTGTTATTACCGTGCTGGCTCTTGCAATTATTGTCGGTGGTATTAAGAGTATTTCAAAGGTATCTTCCGTTGTGGTTCCATTGATGGCAATTTTTTATGTAATCTGTGGATTAATTGTTATTATTGGTAATATCGGAAATGTTCCATCCGGTGTAGCAACCATTTTCTCCATGGCATTTTCTGTAAAAGCGGTATCCGGTGGTGCACTTGGTACGGTTGTTGCTTCCATGATGAGTGCAATGCGCTATGGTGTTGCCCGTGGTGTATTCTCCAATGAGGCAGGTATGGGTTCTGCGGCCATTACGGCAGCTGCAGCAACAACGGATAATCCGGTTCGTCAGGGATATATCAATATGACCGGTACATTCTGGGATACCATTGTGGTTTGTACTATTACAGGTCTTGCCATTGCTTCTTCCGGTGTACTTGGTATGACAACAGAAAAAGCGGCTGGTACATATGAAATGAATGGAAACAAAATGGTAATCACTGCAGACTACAGCGGTGAAAATAAAGTGACTGAGTATGATATGATCATTGCAGGTGACGAGGTTACCTTAAAAGCAGATAAGCAGACCATTGTGTTAACTCCATATGCCGGAGATGAGAAACTGGTAGCTTCTGGTGTGGAAGCAGCAACTGCTGATTCCGGCGTAGTGACCGGTACATGGCAGGGAGATGACAAGAATGTTTATAACTTTGGTGAGGATGGAAGTTTCCATTATGATGAACTGGTAGTTGGTTCTTCCCTTACCATTCAGGCATTCAAATCCGTGCTTGGTTCTGCCGGTGGATGGTTAGTGGCAATCGGTATTGCATTGTTTGCATTTTCTACCATCCTTGGCTGGGAATATCATGGTGAGAAAGCCTTTGAGTATATATTAGGAACTCATAAATATAATATGATCTATCGTGTTATTTTCTCACTGGTAGCATATATTGGTGCAACCCAGACCTTGGATCTGGTATGGAACTTATCGGATATTGCCAATGCGTTAATGGCAATTCCAAACCTGATTTGTATGTTACTCTTAAGTGGTGAGATTGCAAAGGATATGCAGGAGTTCCAGAAAGTAATTAAGGAAGAAAAGGCTGCAAAAGCTTCTAAGTAAAATCGAAGACGGAGAAGAGTAAAAAGCGATGAGTCTGAGCAGATCAGTTTCATCGCTTTTCAGCAGATTGATTGCAAAAAATCTTTTGAATTTGGGATTGTTATCGATTTCCATGATTGCACAGAATACAGGATTAAGTGTAACAGAGGTGGAAGCATTGGCGAAAGAGTAGAAGAAATAAAGAGAGGTACATAGAACCAGAAGTATTTGGATATTGATGTGGATATCTGTGTCCTGAAGAATCTGCAATGCATATACCGGGTGGGGGAAGGACACCTGCATCATGATACAAACGGATTTTATCTGGAGGGATGTGGCGGAAAGCTGCAATACACACAAAAGCCCCTATTATCTTACAGTCTGTATGCTGATTATTACTGGTATGAGATTGGGGATGTAATCTGTATTGGGGATATGAATATGCTGTATTATTGTTTTCCGAAAAATACGGAGAAAGATATTGTAGCAAAGACAAGAATCGCGACAGAGGAACTGTATAAGAAAATAAAATGAGAATAGAAAACAGGTGGAGAAGCTTATTTCTCCACCTGTTTTAATGATACTATAAATGAAGTGATGCCATTGGCACATTCCACATGGATTTTTCCTTTATGGTTTGTAACAATGGTTTTGGCAATGGATAGCCCCAGACCAAAATGTCCGGCTGAACGGGTTCTTGCCTTGTCAACCCGGTAGAACCGTTCGAATAACTTATCCCGTTCTGCTTCTGGTATTTCATCGCCTGTATTACTTACGGTAATCACAATATGATGTGTGGTCTTTGACATGGATATGCTGATGTTTCCATGTTCATTAGTATGGTTTAATGCATTGTCAATCAGAATGGTGATAACCTGTTGAATCTGCTCCTTTACCCCATAGAAAGAAATATCCGGTGTAATGTCATAATCCATTGCAATCCCTTTTTCAAAAGCAATACTTTCAAAAGGAAGAATTTCCTCTAATAAAGCATCACTGATGGAAAAAGTATTCTTTTCTACCTCTTTGTATGGCGTCTGCTCTAAACGTGTTAATGTCAGGAGAGAAGTAACAAGGTGATGCATCTGGTCACATTCCTTCTTGATATAGGAAATCTGCTTATTTTCGCCAATTTGGTCCTCTAACAGTTCGCTGTTGGAAAGAATGACAGCAATGGGTGTTTTCAATTCGTGGCTGGCATCCGAAATAAACTGTTTTTGCTTTTCAAAAGTTTCCTCCACAGGACGTACCATAAGTCCGGACAGGATGTAGGATAAAAAAGCAAATGCAATCAATCCGATGATTCCAAGAATAATGGAGATAATCAGGAGATTTTTCCCGCTTCTCACCTCTGCTGAGTGGTCGATAAATGCAATGAAGATATCATTATCAAATTTTCGCATTACATAGCGAAGTTCACCTATGGTTCCCATTGGTTTCTCTTTTTCCAAAACTTTTGCACAGTATTCTTCAATTTCTTCATCGCTGTACATATCGGATAATGTATTCTCAATGGAGATTAATTGTTGTTCGGAAGTATATTTTACAAGGATAAAATGAGAGGTCGCAATCTCCATGGGGCGGTTCTCTTTTTTGTCTAAGTCCGATTTTTCAATGCCCTTTGGTGGTTCCATTTTGTGTAATTCCTGTTCATCCGGTTTTGTATCATCCGGTTT
>JBJEJE010000169.1:27057-28246 GCA_051877755.1 Lachnospiraceae bacterium
GTTCATCCGGTTTTGTATCATCCGGTTTCATTTCTCTTTGAAGCAGAAAGCGCAGACTATTGTCTGCTGCTGCCTGGTTCCCGGCACGGATGGCAATATTAATGGCAACAATAATACTGATAAAGGTAACAGATAACAGCAGCATCATTGTAAACATAATACGTTTTCGAAGTTGTTTTGTCATAGTGTTTGCCTCCTGGTTGAATGAAGGGTAAATGAGTATAGTTATGCCTGTTTTTCGGTCAGTTTATATCCAAGCTTCCGGATTGTCTGAATGAAAGTTTCTGCCTTTAAAAAGGTAAGTTTTTTTCTTAAGAAAGAAATATATACTTCCACATTATTGTATTCTGCATCCGTATCATAGCCCCATATTTTTTCAATGATTTGTTCCCGGCTGATAATCTGACCGGCGTTCCGCAGCAGATATTCCATAAGCTGATATTCTTTTCCATTGAGTGGCAGACTGTTCCCACTGGTTTGACAGTAAAGTTCGTTGCTTCCCTGCAGCATATAGATGTCGCCGTAAGCAAGTTCCTTTGGCGTAGTTGTACCTGGCTGTCGTCTGGTAAGTGCACGAAGCCGGGCATAGAGTTCTTCCCTGTGAAAAGGCTTTGTAAGATAGTCGTCTGCACCGGAATCCAAACCGGTAATCTTGTCATTGAGCTCAGATTTAGCAGTTAACAGCAACACCGGTGTATCTATTTTCTGGGTACGCAGGTTCTGCAAGACAGTCAGACCGTTCATTTTTGGCAGCATGATATCCAAAATGATAACATCATAGACACCGGAAAGACCTAATGAAAGGCCCTCGTCACCGTCCTTTGCCCAATCTGTAATATAGTGTTCCATTTTCAGGGAGGCACAGAGTGCTTCTGCAAAGCCTTCCTCGTCTTCTACCAATAAAAGCCGCATAGTCTTCTCCATTTCTGTACGTTCTGTATTCATTATAAACATCTTATTCTCCAATTACAACCATACCATACATATCTTAAAAAAAGATTGAAGTATCCTGTTACCTTCAAAACGTGCCCTGACGCAGGCTTCCCAAAGAACAGAACATAATTTTTATTATCGGAAATTGATTTTTGCATTTGTGTCCACGCAGATGTTTTTTATATTTTTTCCGCGCTATCCTCGCTTCTTAAGAAAACCTATTTCTTTTGGTTGGTCACCTTTGATTGCGAATGCT
>JBJEJE010000170.1:0-2197 GCA_051877755.1 Lachnospiraceae bacterium
ACATTATTGATTTCTTTCAGTTCCCAATCCTTTGGTGTGTCATACTCGTGGGAAAATGCTTCTTTGTAAATCATAATGCTACATACATAATCCTCTGCCAGTTCATCCAGCCAGATCTGTATCACGCCGACCTTTGCATCCTCGGGCATAAAATCTTTCTGCATCTCCTTTAGGTATTCTTCCGTCTCCTTCGACAGCTTTAACTCGTGAGAACCGTTCCGATATAGTTCCATCGCTTCCGCCCACGCCTGACGTATATATTCCCTTGACTCCTTTTCATCCTCAAGAATGTGCTTTTCCACTCGTTCCGGATGCACCAGCACCGGGGCAAATCTCCGGTTTCCTGTACGGTCAAGTGGAAGAAAGTCCATATTGTTTGAAGTACCCACAAATACACATTGTCTTGGTCTGTCCTCCGGGTGCGTTTCATAAGGAATTTTGTATGTCTCTTTCTGTCTGCTGATAAAAGACTTAATATCTTCAATGCTCTTGGCATTCACGGTTGCCATCATTTCCGACATTTCAATAATCCAATGCCCCTGCATCTTCCGATAGACATTATCATCATCCATCCGCTTCAGATCATCCGAAAACCATTCATCATTGATGGCTAAAAACCGAAAAAATGTTGACTTGCCTGCTCCCTGTCCTCCTACAAGGCATACCATGATTTCAAACTTGCATCCCGGCTCATACACCCTGCGGATAGCTGCCAGCATCAAGAGCCGCATAATTTCTTTTGTGTAATCATCATAATCAGCACCCAGATACCTGGGCAAAAGATTGTCTACGCGTGGCTGTCCATCCCATTTGAGTTTTTCCAGACAATCCCGGATAGGATGATACTTATTTTCACTTGCCACAATATTCATAGCCTTGTTGATGTTACGGTCATTCTTCAGACCATAATTCTTTTCCAAGTACCAATGTATCTGATACACATCAGTATCCGTCAGGCTGGAAGATGTGCGCTGCCATCCGAGATTACCGACAATGTCAATCTTTCCGGACAGCTCGTTTTTTCTGATTGAACCCTTCAGCAAAGGATCACGCTGAAATACCAGCATACAGTTGTTAATTGTCTGACAAGTATTGCCTTTATCGGTTCTTGCCAAATCTGCCCGAATATCCTCTACCGTACTCATTTCCGTATCAAGCACTTCCCCGATTTCGTTCCATGATACGTTCTCTTCCAATTCTGACTCTCTCTGCAACTTCTTCCACCTCCTTCCTGCCTTTCATAAAAAGTTCCTGTTTATCCTCTGTACTTCCCATGCATAAAATATCCAGCCAGTAATTCATAATCGGTTCCGCATGAAGCATCCGTGCATAGTCCTCTGAAAAAATAATATCCGGCGGCCTTCCATTAAGGAAAATACTCATCTGCTCTATCAGTGACAAACTATCCCTTAAACTCTCAATACTGTGATTACACCATCTGTCAAAACGCTCCCTGATGTGTATCAGTCTCTCACGTTCTGTCCGCTCTCTACGAATACGCTCCCTGTCCTGCTCGCTTAATTCCTTATTTCCTTTGATCTCTATCGGCAACCGGAAATCTTCTACAATCTTTAACGCCGCCTCATACTGCGATAAACCAAACATCCGGGATACATAGTCAATCGCATCCCCTCCCACGCCACAGGCAAAGCAATGATAATTCTTATCAATCTTCATGCTTGGGTGCTTATCATCATGGAAAGGGCAACAGGCTAACCCATTTCTTCTGACCTGCAGACCATAGTTTTCCGCTACCTGTCTCGCCGTCAGATACTCCTTTACCTCTGAAAAAATATTCAATATGCAATTTTCTCCTTTCCTCCGGAGAAAGCCTTTGCTATAATAAATGTGTGTGTTGGATAGAAAGGCTTTATCCTTTTTATTCATGAATGCCCTTGTTACCAGCAGGGGCATTTTTATTTACTTCCAGCAATTGTTTTACCAGTTCTAGCAGTAATCTTTCCTCTTCTGTATTGCCATTCTGTAAATGTGCCAATATCTGCTCCAATACTTTTGCCACCCTGACCGACATATAATTTCCGGCAATAACCGTTACCTCCTGCCCTAAAACTGCTTTCCGGTAATATTCACCTTTCGATATCCCCGATAAAATTATCTTCGCTTCCACTTGGCTTTTCTCTTCGTCACTCAGCCAAAAAGCAATTGTATTGCGCCGAAACCTGTCCTCTCTTTTACA
>JBJEJE010000170.1:2297-5598 GCA_051877755.1 Lachnospiraceae bacterium
CGTCACTCAGCCAAAAAGCAATTGTATTGCGCCGAAACCTGTCCTCTCTTTTACAAGCCACTTTCCTCACCCCTTTCCACTTTTCCAAGCCTGTCTGCAATTCTTACCTGCGCATCCATAGACTGATGACAATAGGTTTCAATCGTAGTCGTAACCTTTCCATGCCCTAAGCGTTTTGCAATCTCAACCGGACTGAATCCCATCTGCACAAGCATACTTGCATGACTGTGACGGGTGCAATGAATTGTAATTTTCTTTACCCCTGACAACTTAATTCCACGTTCCATTTCATGCTCAAAGAAACTCTTTGTCCTTCCGGCAAAAAGACGTGTTCCTGGTCTCACATGATACAAGGTCGCAATATATTCCTTAAGTTCCTCCTGCAATTCCTTATGTATCGTAATCACCCGAACCGAGCTTTCCGTCTTTGGTGCCGTAATCAAATCCTCTCCATCAAGCCTCGTCAAAGATTCGTCAACAGTTATGGTTCCCTGTTCAAAATCAATATCTTTCACCTGTAACGCCAGCAATTCTCCTATTCGCATACCTGTCCAAAATAAAATCTGAAAGGCAATCCATGAATCCTGCTTATCCATAATCGCATCTGAAAATTTCTGAAACTCCTCAAGTGTCCAATACGGTCTTTCATCCGCTTTACTCTTGCCCATGCTTCCGGCTTTGCGGCAAGGATTCGAACGCAAATCATAGAAATTTACTGCATAATTCAAAATCGCACTGAGCTGATTATGTATTGTTTTCAGATATGTAGGCTTAAACCCTTTTTCCATCATTTCTCCCTGCCATTTGCGTATCATGGGCGCTGTGATTTCATTGATTGGTGTTTTTCCGAAATATGGCAGTATCTTATCGTTCATCACATACTCTTTCTGTTTCATGGTAGTTTTTCGTAAACGCTTTTCCATATCTGCCTTATAAATCTCCCAAAAGTCCGCCAATGTCATCGTCGGATCAGATGATTGCTGCAGCATGAAATGTGCGTACCATTCTTCTGCTTCTTTCTTGGTCTTAAAACCTCTTTTCTGTGATTTCTTTTTGGTTCCCGTCCAATCCGTCCACCGATATTGTATCCGCCACGTACCGTTGGGATCTTTCTTTGCATTGCAACTCATGCACTTACCTCCTTTGCTCCTCCGTACCATTTTTCCTTAAAATACTCCACCGGAATTTTTCCGGCGATTGTGAGAAATCCTTTACTTGCCAAATCCTTATTCATTTCTCTAAGGATTTTGTAGGCTTTCCCCATGCTCACACCAAGCATTTTTGCAATGTCCTCTGCACTGTAATAGATTTTTTCGTTCATATTGTTTCCTCCTGTTTCTTTATTTGTTTCTGCATAGTATCAATTTGTTGCGTTTTTATAATATCGTAACTTTTGTTTCGTGTCAATATCTTTTTGCTTTATTTTTTTGTTCTTGTGTGTTATCCTATATATGATGTTGAACAGTTTCACAAAAATATAGCTTTAGAGCAGGAGGCATGTTGTTATGACAGTCGGGGAAAACATAAGACGTATCCGGCAGGAACGTAATCTTACCCAAAGACAATTAGGAGAAATGGTTGGAGCAAGCGAAGCCTACATTCGTGCCTACGAAAGCGGCAGAAGAAATCCCAAGCCATCATCTCTTGAAAAAATAGCAGACGCTTTATCTGTCAATCCCGAAGTACTGGCAAACTCTGATTTTGACGGTATAAAAGCCATCCACAGACTTTTTCAGATATTCCGACAATACGATGGACAACTCTTTGAATACCAAGATAAAGATGGAAATGATATGGTTGGAATCAGCTTTGGAACATTGTCTTTGATGAGATCATGGTTAGACCGCTATGAAGAATATATGGAAGAAGTTGAGAAATGCAATGAAATAAAAGATGTTAAGAAACGTGGGGAAGCTCTGCTGAAAGCTGAAGCAGACTTTAACCTTTGGATGGATATTTATCCGGAGTCGGAACCATGGCAGGAACGGCTTAAGATTCAGAAGGCACATGATGAGGTTATGGATAAGATTGGATTATCTACATCTAAATAACATTTGATAAAGGAGTTTATGAAAAATGAACATTTTAATAATTGGGAACGGTTTCGATTTAGCACACGGTCTTCCGACAACTTATTCAGATGTCCTCAATTTCTTATATTATATAAGATGTACTTCTACATGGCATGGGGGCAAAGATAAATTTATTAACACGCATCTTAATAACATACCTTCTAACGAATTTTTGTTCCAAAGTGTCACAAATGCATTTGATTCTCGAATAGAAACTGGGTACAATAACTGTTCCAATTCTGATTCTAAAATACAAGAAATATATGATAATCTTGACGATAATATTTGGTTTTCATACCTAAGGGAAATCTATATAAAGGGTAAAATGAAAGGTATTAATTGGATTGATTTTGAGAGTGAAATTAGCTTTATTATTGAACAAATAGATCGAACAGAACAAAATCTATATCTTCCTTTTAAAAAATTTTCCTCTGGAGAACATGATGAAAAAGTTCAACTTTTTCTATCCCAACTATCATTTAAAAAATATTTAGAGAGTAATTTTAGACCAGACAATTACGTAGTAACATTTCGTGACTTTTTAGATAAATCCTATTCCGATTTAAGACGTCTTGTTCGTTGTATCGAAATATATTTTCTTAACTACGTTGAAAAAATTCCAGTCAAAGAAATTTCTCCTGACATCCAAAATGTCAACCCCAATGCTGTTTTGTGTTTCAATTATACTCACACTTTTATACATAATTACTCTTTCGAAAAAGATATTGATATCCACTATATTCACGGTGAAACTCAAGAATCAGCATATAACAATATGGTACTTGGCATTGACGAATATTATTCCTATAACGAAAAAGACAAATACACCAATTATAATATTTACAAAAAATTTACACAGCGAATATTATACGAAACAGGATTTACATATCGTAAATGGATAAATAAGATGGATGAGCTTACATATACATTTAGAAATTACAAGTCATTAGAAGATTCTGATAATCCATTTTGCAATAATATTTTTATCTTCGGTCATTCACTAGATGTAACCGATGCAGATGTTCTTCAAGATTTAATAGATAGGTCCGGCGTAAAAACTACTATTTTTTATTATGACAAACAGCAACAAACACAGCAAATTGCCAATCTTGTCAAAATGTTGGGGCAAGAAAAATTCATTAAAATGATAAACTCAGTTCCCCAGCAAATTTGTGGGTTATAGGACAAAAAGTGTTGATGGCTAATCCCAATCACTGAATGATTTGTCG
>JBJEJE010000171.1:0-5496 GCA_051877755.1 Lachnospiraceae bacterium
TTTGATTCTTCTGATTTAAACAAAGAATGAAGGAACTGTAAATATCTATGCACTAATTCTTTATCATTACTGTTTCTGATGACACAATCCCACTCATCAATGATGATGACAAATGGAACATTTGTCTTACTATATATCTCCTGGATTAACAAGTATAAATCCTTATCATAATTCAGTGTATCTGCATATTCTTTTTGGAAATCTTCACATACACGCTCATGAATGGATTCCACCATATCTTCTTTGTGGAAATCCCAAACAGAGGATATATCAAGATGAATCACATTATACTGATTCATATACTTCTTAAAATCACTACTTTCAGCAATCTTAGTATCTTCAAAAAGCTTCGTGGAATCGGCTCCACGGCTGTAATATGCATCTATCATTCCAGCAGCATGGGATTTCCCGAAACGTCTGGCATGGCTTAATGCGATGCAGTTCTCTTCTGTTGACATTCTTTTATTCAGATATTCAATCAATCCTGTTTTATCGACAAATATCTGACTATTTCTTGCCCGTGTAAAGCTTTCATTACTCGGATTAAAATATACACCCATACTTTGTATCACCTCATCATTGATCATACACACTATTATAATACACACTTTTATTATATACTGTTTTTTCCGTTTACTCAACCGTATATTTTTAATGCACAAATAAGCGGCAGTCCCATTGATATACCCCTATCAAATAAACAAGGGGCATATCACAATTGCCTGAACTGCCGCTTCGTCATTCACATACTGCGAATTCTTATTTATTTTTTAATCTTTGCCTTGGAGCTGACACCCTTTGCCTTTAAAAGTGTTTTATAGCTTGTAAGCTTGCTCTTTGGCACCTTAATGGTTGCCTTAGCGTAGATTCCCTTAAATGCACTGCTTCCCACATTCTTACTGGTGAGCTTCGTGGTTTTTATGGTAATGCTCTTTAGCTTCTTACAGCCATAGAATGCCTGCTTGCCAATCTTCTTTACTTTAGAAGGAATGGTAATCTTGGTAAGGGCAGTACACTTATAAAATGCCTTATCGGAAATGGTGGTTACATTGCTTCCGATGGTTACCTTGGTAAGCTTCTTGTTGTTGGCAAAGGCATTGTCTGCAATAGAGGTTACCTTGTAGGTTATTCCGTCTATAGTTGCAGTAGCCGGAACGGAAACGGTTGTGGCATTCTTATTCGTTGGTGCAACATAGGCTACTGTTCCTTTTGTAAGGTCAGAGGTTGTTACCTTATAAGTTGCTGTTCCGTCATCGGAGGTATCGGTTGTTCCTGCTGCCGGTGCATCGGTAGGAGCCAGACGGGTAATGGAAACCTCCACGCTCTCTGTTTCATAGCTGCCTTTATCTGCACCATTGTAGATGGCTGTTGCCGTTACCGCTTCACCTACCATCAGTTCCTTTGTCTTATCAGCATCCTGCCATACCCAGCCTTCCGGTAAGGTTACCTGTTCCACAGTTGCATTGGTATAGACAGTATCCATAGTACTTCCCGGCCTATTCGGTGCAGCCTCTGCCTTATTCACGGTCAAAGTAATCTTAGCTTCTACCGAAGTGTAGTGTTCCGTATCTGTTGGATTAAATACCACAACATACTCTGTCTTACCACTGTCTGCCACGGTTGGCTTTGCAGCCGCCTCTTTCCATGTAAAGGTTCCTTTCACCGTCATATCATTACTCTCACTGAACTGCACAGTTCCGCCACTCAACTTGGAATCACCAAGGGTCTGTCCGTAGTTAATGGCTGCTGTCGGAGTTTTTGCAATATAAGGAGTTCTCTTTTCTATCGTATAGGTAAGCTTTTTACTTCCTGTGTAGTCTCCGATACCCTTGATGGTAACTGTCGGTGCATACTTATCCTTACTGCTTGCAATGTTAATATAGCCGGCGTAGGAAACCTCATAATCTGTTCCTTCTGTCAGTGTGGTATCCCCATCCTTCACAACAACTTTCGGTTTTATCTCTTCTCCGGTATACTGATAGTTCTGGTCTGGAGCAAAGGTTACCGAACAGTCCTCTATGTCTCCCTCTTTTACTGTTATATATACACCTGTGGTAAATGTTGTCACGTCATAGCAATCTGTATTGTCTGGTGTAAATGTAAGATTATAAGTTGTTTCGCTATTATCTGAATCATTAAATAAAACGGTTCCTACCTCAGCTTGTGGTACATAATCTCCGTTCACCCACGCAAAAGTACCTTCTACCTTATTACCATTAGATATACACACATAGGCATCAGAAAAATCAATAGAGGATAAGGATTGTCCCTTTATAATATCTAAATCCAGGCGTCGTTCTCTCCCCGAGTTATAGTCATATGGCAAATATAAAGTTCCTTTTGTAATTAAAAATGTTTTTTCTATGGTTCCCGTATATTTCCCAATTCCCGTAATGATAACAGTGGGTGGATTTTCGTCTCCTGCTTGGGCTATTTTATCGTTATTCTTATAAGTCACAAAATAATCCTTATCAGGTAACAACTGCACATTACTAGAATCTTCTTTACAGAAGTAAATCCAAAAACTTGGACGTACTCCTCTTTCTTCAAATCCATATTCTGTTTGCAGACCGGATAAAGTAACTGTTCCATCAGTAATAGCCTCTTCTATATCAATAGGAGTGTTAGTATTATCCCAGTTTGCCACAAATGTGGGAGGGTTCCCGGTTCCGTCCCATGTATAAGACGATATGTAATCGGAATCTTCATCCCCTTTCAGTGTCCATCCCAGGAATTGTCCGTCACTTTTCACTGGTGAAACCAACGTAAATTTTGTATCTGCCACGCAGGTATATGGAACATCTATCCCATCAGGGAACTTACCTTCATTCAGTTCATAAGATATCGTAGCTTCTTTCGAAATCCATATCCTAACATAGATATTTTTATCTCCATCAAGACAAAATCGGACACTATAGTAAGAAGCAGTAAGACTATCTTCTATCTCCGTATAGGTATGTTTCCCCCCATTACCATCATCCGCATAGGTGTAGAATGACACCCAGTTCGTTGTCTCCGTCTCCATACCCTCAGCCAGATAAGCCGTTATGGAATCATGTCCTTTTACATGAGAACAGCAGTCATCCATCAATACCCTGTAATCTGTTACTTTTATTTTTTTAACAAATTCTTTCCAGTCCACATCCCGGGCTACCGTAATGTCGTACGGTTCCCCGGTGCAGACATACTCCTTGCCATCAACCTCAATAGTCACCGATTGCAGTGTGCATTTGTCTTTCACTTTTGCCTTTGCCTTTGCCTCCTTTGAAGGTGTCAGTGCAAAAAGAAATGCCATGATAAACATACTGCATAGAAGAGCAAATAGCTGTATCCCTTTGTGCGTTTTTTGTTCTTGCATATAATATATCCTCCTTTTTATTTTCTTGACATATGTAAAATTCCTATTTCGGAATATGTCTGCTCACTAATGAGAAATACCGAGTAATCCCGCCGCTCTGCCGTATTTCCACAGTAATAGGCATTCATTTCGCCGATACCGCTAACCAGTCCTAAGTGGGCAACGGTTCCATCTTCATTGTAGAGAACTAATACATCTCCGGCTGCCATCTCTTGATAGCATTTCAGGTTACCTTCGCGATTGTTATCATACTTGGTAAATGTATAGCCTCGTTCCTCGGTAAAATATTTGAAAAATGCATCGGTTTTGATAAATGACTCACTCATACTGTAATGGGTAAGTCCATCTTTGTCACACTGTTCTGAGCCGCTGTACCATTCTGTCTCTTTGCCGGAAACATTCCATCTCTTCTTTTCCGATATCTCTGGTTCTCCCTTCATGGATATTCCACCGGCCACAAGACATTGGGAAACAAAGTTGGTGCAATTTTGTTCAAACTGACCATATGCCGGATTACTCTCGAAGGCATAGGTTCTGGCATAATCCACCGCCTTTAGCACATCGTATCCATCCTCCGGATTCATATCCACAACCTGACAGTCTTTTGGTGTTTCCGCCTCTTGTGCAGAAACAAAATGGGAATTCTCCACCGCTTCTTCTACTTCTATGAATTCTTCTTCCTCTATGGATGTTTTTGCCTTTCCAAGCAAAACAAGGGGCTCGAAAACCGCCTTCGTGTCCGCAAATAATTCTCTCACTACATTTTTCCCTGCACCGTCATAATACCTGGCATCCACACACACCACAGCACCATCTGCACCCAGCCGTTTCATCAGATATCCGGCACAGCTGCTATATAGCTCCTGTGTACAAAAATAGTAAGACAAATCTCCGAATTGTTCCTTCACTCTGGCAATGGCGTTATAGGTATCTACGCCATATGCATCACTTGCCAGGCTTTCGGCCGGAATCCCTTTCTTCATCAGATATTTTGCCATGGGCTTAACCTCATTTTCATCTCCTGATACAATAATCTGTCGGACAAGCCCCGCTTCATACAACCGGATAGCCGCCTGCAGGCGGTCTTCTGCCTTCGCCGTAATGGGACCTTCAGAGCCGGATATCCCCGGTACAATCGCTGCATCTTTCCCACCAAGAGACTGCACCTGTTCAATGAAAACCGGCTCCTCACTCTGTGAAAGATTGACAATCCCATAGCAGATAACGGGTACAATCATTATAAAACCTAAGCTTATTAAGGCACTCAGTAATACTTTTTTGAGTTTTTCTTTCTTGATATTTAATTTCCTAATTTTTTCTTTCCTTTGATGTTTTCTGCTTTTCTTTTTGGACATTTCTATATACTCCTGAATCCTTTTTGTATGTTCCCTTAAATGCCTTATCGGAAATGGTGAATTGTCTTATTCCATCCATTCCTCAATGACGCAGGTAGGATGCTTCTTATCTTCCCCTTCTGCGTCATAGTTAATTCCAACCAAAAGAATCTTATCAGAATATCCTGATATTGCATATTTATTCTGACAAAACGGCATGCAATATTTCCTTTAACACAGCAGGCATAAAGGGCTTTGTCACAAAGTCCTCCACTCCCAACGCTCTGCTCTGCTCCAGCTTCAAAGCCTGCTTGTCTGCCGTCATAAATACCACCGGCACATTGCTCTTTTCCCGAATGTGCACCAATGTCTCAAAACCATCCATGTCGGGCATACGTACATCCAAAAGCACCAGGTCAATATTCTCCTTGTCCAGAATATCTAAAGCTTCCTGTCCACTGGTGGCTCCGTAAAACCGATATCCGGCTTCATCCTTTAATACAAACTCCACCAGTTTTAAATTTATCGTCTCATCATCCACCGCCAGAATATGTTTCATCATAGATTCCGTCTGTTTCATAAGATATTCCTTATCTTCCTCTATCATCTGCAGCATAATGTCTGCAATCTTCGGGTCAAACTGGTTTCCTCTTCCCTTTATAATCTCCTCACGCACCACCTCCTGCGGCAGTGCTTCACGGTAGCTTCGATTGCTGGCCATAGCATCATAGGCATCCGCCACACCGATGATCCGGGCAATCTCCGGGATACTCTCCCCCGCCAGACCATTGGGATATCCCTTTC
>JBJEJE010000172.1:0-5481 GCA_051877755.1 Lachnospiraceae bacterium
ACGAAACAGGGATTTCATTATAAATGAATGTATAGGTTGGGAAGATTTGGTACATATTTATGGATAGAAACCATAATAAGATAATGGAGGAAACATATATGCGTGGAAGAACAGATCTTGCTGTGGAGATGAAGGAAGATATTAAAAGCGATGAGCCGATAAAAGGTGTACATGTCATGACCAAAAATAATGGAGATACCGATATTAAAGAAGTACGGATTGTGGTGGAAAATGAGGAAGGTGCCATGAATCTGGGAAAACCGGTGGGAACCTATATTACGTTGGAGAGTGAACATTTGAGGGAGCATGATGAGGGTTTTCATGAACCGATGATGGAAGTGCTTTCTAAACATTTAAAGCAGTTTATTGGTAATAAGAGGCGTATAATGGTGGCAGGATTAGGGAACAGGGATGTGACACCGGATGCTTTAGGTCCGTTTGTGATCGATAACCTCTATGTGACGAGACATTTGCTGAAAGAAGGGGTTATCTCAGAAAGCGTGGAAATCAGCGCCATTGCACCGGGAGTTATGGCTCAGACGGGAATGGAATCCCTTACAATCTTAAAGGCATTGGTAAAAGAGATAAAACCGGAAATGTTGATTGTGATCGATGCTTTGGCAGCAAGGGAATCCGACCGGCTGAATAAAACGATACAGTTGGCAGATACCGGAATTACACCGGGTTCCGGTGTGGGAAACCATAGGGATGCCATAAATGAAGAAAATGTTGGAATCCCGGTATTGGCAATTGGGGTTCCAACTGTAATTGCGGTACCTACTATTGTGAATGACGCCATGGAGGTTATGGTATCTGCCATTGGAAAGCAGGCGGCCAAAAATGTGTTGAAAAAGTTTAATGAAGAAGAGCGGTATCAGCTGGCATGTGAGATGGTTACTCCTTATTTAGAGAATATGTTTGTAACACCAAAAGATATTGATGAGGCAGTAAAGCGGATCAGTTATACAATTTCTGAAGCAATCAATCAGGCGGCACTGGCATGAAAAGAAGAATACAAATGAAAAAGCCGAATAGAATATTAGTATGAAAAATTATCAGTATCCCGGTTCTGTGAAAAAACTAAATAAAAAGCGTTTGGCAGTAGGGGTTCTTCTGCTCATGGCTCTGCTTGTGGCAGAGCCATTTCAGGATAAAGAAGAGTTTTTTTTCAGGATAACTGCTCATTTTATACCGCTTCTCACTTTTGAAAAGGAGTATGGAAACGAAGAGAAGGATTATGCTGCCGGATATGAAGTGCCGGATTGGTTCTATGAAGATGAAGGAGAGGAACCTGTAAATGATGATCTTGCTATGGAAGAACAAAATGCGGAAGAACAGGAGACGGTGACCGTTTTAACAGATGGAACAAATGGGACAACATATAGTCGGGAACAGCTGTCAAAACCTGAATTTTTATTAAGTAAAATATTTGTTGTGGATAGTAATACCAGTATGACTGCAGAGGAATTGGATATCCGGAATCTGCTGGATACAGATTTGTCCGTTGAGAATTTAGATGGTGGCGGGAATCCGGAACATAAGGAATATAAAATACTTATATATCATACCCATGCTTCCGAAGGTTTTGCAGACAGCAGGGAAGGAGTAAAGGAGGATACAATAGTAGGTGTGGGAAGTTACCTTACAAAAATTCTGGAAGAAGAATATGGTATTTCTGTATATCATGATGAAACATCATATGATGTGATTGATGGGGTAATTGACCGAAGCAAGGCATATGAAAATGCCTATAAAGGTGTCACAAAAATGTTAGAAGAAAATCCATCTATTGAAGTAGTTATTGATTTACATAGAGATGGTGTAGATGAGGAAACACATTTAGTGACAGAGATAAATGGGAAACCGACAGCCAAAATCATGTTTTTAAATGGTGTCAGCCGTTCCGATATGAATGGCGAGATTGCGTACCTGGAAAATCCGAATAAATTAACGAATCTTGCGTTCAGTTTTCAGATGTATCTTACCGGAAAGGAGTATTATGGAGATTACGTCAGAAAAATCTATGTCAGAAGTCTGCGATATAATCTGCATTTGATGCCGCGGGCTGCATTGATTGAAGTAGGAGCACAGAATAACACCCTGGAGGAGGAAAAAAACGCCATGGAGCCTTTAGCGGCAATCCTTGATAAAGTGTTGAGAAAAGGGGAATAATGTGCTATACTATGTTCACTTAGTGTGCGTTATGTAAAGCACAGATTCAGTGAAAATGCAGAACAGGAGAAAACAATGTCACATATAGATCAGAGCAAAATTCGTAATTTTTGTATTATTGCACACATTGACCACGGTAAATCCACATTGGCAGACCGGATTATTGAAAAGACAGGACTGTTGACCAGCAGGGAAATGCAGGCGCAGGTTCTTGATAATATGGAGTTGGAGAGAGAACGTGGTATTACCATCAAGGCTCAGGCGGTTCGTATCGTATATAAGGCAAAGGATGGAGAGGAATATATTTTCAATCTGATTGATACACCGGGACATGTGGATTTCAATTACGAGGTATCAAGAAGTCTGGCAGCCTGTGAGGGAGCTATTTTGGTTGTGGATGCTGCTCAGGGGATTGAGGCACAGACACTGGCAAATGTATATCTGGCCATTGATAATGATCTGGATGTTATGCCGGTGATTAACAAGATTGATTTGCCAAGTGCAGATCCTGACCGTGTTGTAAATGAGATAGAAGATGTTATTGGAATTGAAGCCCAGGATGCTCCACGTATTTCAGCCAAGACCGGATTAAATGTGGATGAAGTATTAGAACAGATCGTAACAAAGATACCGGCACCTTCCGGTGATGTGGACGGACCATTAAAGGCTCTGATATTTGACAGCAAGTATGACGCCTACAAGGGAGTCATTATTTTCTGCCGCCTTTTTGACGGTTCCGTGCGAAAGGGAAGTATGATCAAAATGATGGCGACCGGAGCGGAGGTTGAGGTAGTAGAAGTTGGAATTTTTGGTGCCGGACAGTTTATTCCACAGGAGGAACTTTCTGCGGGAATGGTTGGTTATATTACAGCAAGCCTTAAGGATGTCAAAGAAACCAGGGTGGGTGATACGGTAACGGATGCAGGTAATCCGTGTAAAGAGGCACTTCCGGGGTATAAAAAGGCGAATCCCATGGTGTACTGTGGTATGTATCCTGCGGATGGTGCCAAATATCCGGATCTTCGGGATGCATTGGAAAAACTGCAGTTAAATGATGCTGCACTCAGTTATGAACCGGAAACATCCATTGCTTTAGGTTTTGGATTCCGATGTGGATTCCTTGGACTTTTACATTTGGAAATTATTCAGGAACGTCTGGAAAGAGAATATAATCTGGATCTGGTGACGACTGCACCGGGCGTTGTTTACCGGGTTCATAAGACAGATGGCGAGATGATAGAACTTACCAATCCTTCTAATCTGCCGGATCCTTCCCAGATTGATTATATGGAGGAACCATTTGTTGCAGCAGAGATTATGGTGACAAAGGATTATGTGGGAGCAATCATGCAGCTTTGCCAGGAACGGCGGGGCGTATATAAAAGCATGGAATATATGGAGGAGACCAGAGCTTTATTAAAATATGATCTTCCGTTAAATGAGATCATTTATGATTTCTTCGATGCGTTGAAATCCCGTTCCAGAGGGTATGCTTCCTTTGATTATGAATTGAACGGCTATGTAAGGTCCGATCTTGTAAAACTGGATATTCTCATCAACAAGGAGGAGGTAGATGCCCTTTCATTTATTGTACATGCGGATACTGCATATGAACGGGGAAGAAAGATGTGTGAGAAATTAAAAGGCGAGATACCGAGACATCTGTTTGAAATACCGATTCAGGCGGCAATTGGAAGTAAGATCATTGCCAGGGAAACGGTAAAGGCACTTCGCAAAGATGTGCTTGCCAAGTGTTATGGCGGTGATATTTCCAGAAAGAAGAAACTTTTGGAAAAACAGAAGGAAGGAAAGAAGAGAATGCGCCAGATTGGTAATGTGGAGATTCCACAGAAGGCATTTATGAGTGTATTGAAACTGGACGATGAATAAGGTATTCAAAGCATAGCAATGGAAACGGCTGTTTATGTATTTGTATATAGAACATGAGGAATACAGAATGAAACCACAGGTACGAAATTTAAGCTTATATATCCATATTCCCTTTTGTAAGGCAAAGTGTATATACTGCGATTTTTTGTCTTTTGGAGGATGCAGTTTTAGCAGCCAGAAAGAGTATGTCTCTGCTCTTTGCAGGGAGATAAAGGCATATACAATGATTGCAGAGGAATACAGTATTAAAAGCATTTTTATTGGTGGTGGTACACCTTCTTATATAGACAGTTCTTTGTTAGAACAGGTTATGGAGACGGTATATCAGACATTTCATGTGGATAAAGATGCAGAGATTACAATAGAAGGAAATCCGGACAGCTTGACGAAAGACAAGCTTTATGCATATCGTGAAATGGGTATAAACCGGTTAAGCATTGGGCTGCAGAGTGCCAATGATACAGTATTGAAAACACTTGGCAGGGTACATAATTATGACCAGTTTATTGCGGCATTTAATAGTGCAAGGCAGGTGGGATTTTACAACATTAACGTTGATCTGATGTCTGGAATTCCAGGAGAAACAGCGGAGTCCTATATTCATACATTGGGAAAGATTGCACAGCTGCAGCCGGAACATATATCTGCTTACAGTCTGATCGTGGAAGAGGGGACACCACTTAGTGAAAATAAGGAACTGCTTTCCCTGCTTCCGTCCGAAGAAGAAGACCGGAAACTTTATGCCAGGACAAAACTGTTATTGAAGAACAGCGGGTATGAGCGATATGAGATTTCCAATTATGCAAAGAAGGATTTTGCATGCAGACACAATCTGGTATACTGGAGGGGTGGCGAATATCTGGGAGTAGGCTTAGGTGCTTCTTCGTATCTCACTGTTTTTCTGAGTGAGGATCAATATGAGAAAATTCGCTTTCATGGCGTAGAGGATTTAGAAGAATACATTGGAAGATTCGCTGCATATGATGGCATGCAGGAGGATCATTATACCAGTATGTACCATTTCTATGAAAATGAAGAGGATGAACTGTATGATGATTATGGGATAGATATCGGGGCAGGTTTGTTTGACAATGAGAATTCCAATCTTGTGCGTTACCGTCAGTATGAGGATAATCCGCTGCTTGAATTTATCCGGGATCATTATATAGATTTGCAGTTTTTGAAACGGAAGGATGAGATGGAAGAGTTCATGTTTTTGGGGCTGCGGTGTATGAAAGGAATCAGTAAGGAAGAATTTAAAAAACGGTTTTCGGTGGACATAGAAAGTGTCTATGGAAAGGTAATCGAGAAATATAAAGAGCAGAATCTGCTTTTGGAGCAGGAGGGGCATATATTTTTAAGTGATAAGGGAATTGATGTCAGCAATGTGGTGATGGCGGAGTTTATGCTGTGAAGGAA
>JBJEJE010000173.1:0-5437 GCA_051877755.1 Lachnospiraceae bacterium
GCTGGTCATTTATCTTACATTGTTTTTTCAAATGGTTTATGGTACACTGAAAATGGTATACCATCAGGGAATGGGGTGAAATGAAATGGACTATACAAAACTCTGTCAAAAGAGAGAACAATTGAAACAGTTGTACAAAAAGATGCCGAAAGAGACAATTGAAAGTTTTAACAAAAGTTTTGACATAGAGTATGCCCATAACTCAACAGCTATTGAAGGAAATACATTAAGTCTCATACAGACAAAAGCTGTTTTGGAAGATGGTATTTCTGTTGGAGGAAAAACATTACGAGAAATATATGAAGTAGTAAATCATGATAAAGCCTTTGGATATATCAAAAAATGTATTGCAGAAGGTAAAGCATTGGATGAAAATCTCATTAAAGACATCCATGCATTGCTTATGGATAATATTCTCACAGGTGGAATCTACCGTTCTGTGGAAGTGAGAATAACCGGTGCCAAGCATAGACCGCCGGCACCAAATGAGATGTATCAGCAGATTAAAAATTTTTATGCCGATATGTCACAGAAAGTGAATGAAAATGATATTGAATTTGCTGCATGGATACATGCGGAGTTTGTAAAAATTCATCCTTTTGTGGACGGTAACGGCAGAACCTCACGTATGATTATGAATTATCAGCTGATGGAGGCAGGGTTCCTTCCGGTATCTATAGCCAAAGAAAATCGTCTGGAATATTTTGAGGCACTGGAATCCTATGCGGCAGGTGGCAATTTAAATCCATTTGCTGAGATGATAGCACTGTTAGAAGAACAAAGATTGGATGAGTATCTTGGTATTGGGCAGGAATCAACAGAGATTAAGAAGCAGATAACAAAGGAGCAGCAGTATGAGTCAGGCAATCGTAACCCTGAAAAAGGGTGAGGGGCGCACCGTAAAGGCTGGTGGTGCGTGGATATACGACAATGAAATCGATACAATAATGGGAAGCTTTACCGATGGCGATATCGTCATTGTTAAAGACTTTGATGGGTATCCCATGGGCAGGGGATTTATCAACCGCAATTCCAAGATAACGGTGCGGATGATGACCAGACAGGCGGATACAGAGATAGAGGAATCATTTATCCGCATGCGGGTCCGCAATGCATGGGAGTACCGGAAAAAGGCAGTGGATATCAGCTCCTGTCGTGTGATTTTCGGTGAGGCGGATTTTCTGCCGGGAATTATTGTGGACAAATTTTCCGATGTGCTGGTGGTACAGTCCTTAGCCCTTGGAATTGACCGCTTTAAGATGCAGATTGTTGATATATTAAAGGAACTCATGGCGGCAGATGGAATCACCATACGGGGTGTCTATGAGCGCAGTGATGTAAAGGTAAGGAAACAGGAGGGAATGGAGCTTTACAAAGGCTTTATCGGGGAACCCTTTGATACCAAAGTACCGATTGTAGAAAATGGTGTGCAGTATATTGTGGATGTAAAGGACGGACAAAAAACCGGATTTTTCTTAGACCAGAAGTACAACCGTCTGGCAATGCAGAGGTTTTGCAAGGGTGCAAAGGTGTTGGACTGCTTTACCCATACAGGTTCTTTCGCATTAAATGCAGGGATTGCTGGTGCGGTATCTGTCTTAGGCGTGGACGCATCCGAACTGGCGGTTTCCCAGGCAGCAGAAAATGCAGCCCTGAATGGATTGTCGGATACCGTAATCTTTCAGTGTGCAGATGTCTTTGATCTTCTGCCAAAGTTAGAACAGCAGGGAGAACAGTATGATGTTGTCATATTGGACCCGCCTGCATTTACCAAATCCCGTAATTCCATTAAGAATGCAACCAAAGGATACCGGGAAATCAATATGCGGGGATTGAAGCTGGTAAAGGACGGCGGTTATCTTGCCACCTGTTCCTGCTCCCATTTTATGAGCTATGAGCTGTTTACCAAAACCATAAATGAGGCGGCTAAGTCTGTGCACAAGAGGCTTCGCCAGGTGGAATACCGTACCCAGTCACCGGATCATCCGATTCTGTGGGCGGCAGATGAATCCTATTACCTGAAGTTTTACATTTTCCAGGTATGTGATGAGAAATAGTGATTAAGAGGAAGAGAATTATTGCAGCAAAACCGGATGAAAACCGGGACTGCAATGGAATGAACCAACCGATAGATTCGTAAGATAGAAACACAGGATAAAGAATAGAAGGAGCAAAAAAAGAATATGCAGATTCATTTTAATAACTGGCTGGTATATTTTTATTTTTATTGCATATGTGGATGGATATTTGAATCCACCTATGTTTCCATTCGGACACACAAACTGACAAACCGGGGATTTATGAAGGGACCGTGGCTGCCCCTTTATGGAACCGGAGCCATCATTGTATTAGTGGCAACCCTGCCATTCCAGCAATATCCCGTTGCGGTATATTTTGCAGGGGCAATCGCTGCCACAATTCTGGAATATTTTACCGGCGTTGCCATGGTAAAACTTTTTAAGGTAAGATACTGGGATTACAGTAACCAGAAAATACAGTTTCAGGGACACATTTGTTTGTCCTCATCCGTTGCCTGGGGATTTCTAAGCCTGCTGATGGTATATGTGGTACATAAGCCGGTGGCAAAGTTCATTGCAATGTGGAATGAGGATGTATTGAATATATGTACCTTTTTGATTACCATTTTGATGGTGTATGATTTTGCAAATGCATTCCGGGAAGCTATGGATTTACGTGCACTGATTATTCAGGCAGAAGATATAAGGAAGCGTTTAAATGAAGCCCTTGATGAGCAAAAAGAACGCTTCGAGGAAACAGTCGAGGAACGGAAGGAACAGTTTGCCCAGTCTGTAGAAGAGCGAAAAGAACAGTTTACCCAGACGGTAGAGGAGAAAAAAGAACAGCTGACCCAGTCTGTGGAAAGGCGGAAAGAGCAGCTTGCCCAGTCCGTGGAGGAGACCAGAGAGCAGCTGAACCAGGTGGCAGAGGAACGGAAGGTGCACAAAGAGGAAGTTTCCAATGCAAGAAAAGAGCGCAGACAGGAGGCATCAGCGGCACGGAGAGAGCGCCTGGAGGGCACCATTGCCGAGTTAGAGGCTGCCAGCGAGAACCTGCGGAAAAACATGGAGAAACATTCCAGCCAGCTTCTTTTACACAATCCGGGATCCAGTTTTTTTGGAATGAAAGAGGAGTCTGGTGAGATTCGGAAACGTCTGTTGGAAAGGAGAAAGAAATAAATGGAAGCAAGGGAACAGATGCAGCGGGATATCCTAAAAGAATTGATTTCTTATAGTGACAATCTGATACCTGCACTGCAGGAATTGATTGAAGAATTAAAGGGTGAAGAAAAGGAAGATACAAGTGATTTCCTGAATGAGGTTATTACAGGGATTAACTGGGAAATCGAGGTTTATAACCAGTGTGCCACCCTGATTAATGAAAAGAGCAGTTACATTGATAAGAAAGCAATGATAACGGCAGTTAATAATCTGGGACAATCATTGAATAGTGGCGATTATAAACAGGTGGCAGAGTGCCTGGAGGCGGATTTTCTTCCATTTTTAAATAAACTTGCACTGGCATCCGAAATAGTGGTAGGAAATGTATAATATTTGGTAAAAGTGCTTGAGAAACGATTGTCATTATTGTAAAATATGGTACAGATGCACAAAAGGGAATCCCATAAGGTTGGGGTATGAGGTCATATATAATGTAGAAGGAGGATAAGTACATGAAACAGGTGACAGGGAAACAACGAGGAAGGCGTATTGTGGCGTGGATGCTGACCCTGGTTGTGATTATGGGTGGAATCAATCTGCCGGGCAGGACAGTGAAAGCCGCAATAACGGCAACGCAGCCTGTAACCGGGGACGGTACAACAAATAATCCGTATCAGATTAGTAGTGAGGCTGAACTTCTGTGGCTGAGTGAACAGGTGGGAAACGGTACAGCCAATATGAATGCCAAACTTACTGCAGATATTGTACTTACTGAGGAATGGGAAAGGATTGGTACCAATGTGTGTCCATATAATGATACTTTTGATGGGAATGGACATACTATAAGTAATTTAACTTATCAAAATACATCAGGTTCTAGTTTTGCAGCTGCCGCCTATTCTGGAATGTTTGGTTATATTGCAGCTGGGGCAACAGTAAAGAATCTGGGTTTAATTAATGCTACTGTAACTACCCAATATGGATACTATGCTGGAATGATTGCGGCTTGTAATAGTGGTACGATTGAAAATTGTTATAGTATAGGCAGCACATATATAAAGGGAAGTAATAGTGGTGCAGCTGGTGGTATATGTGGAAGTAATGAGGCTGGAGGAATAGTCCGTTATTGTTATACGAGCTCAGAAACCACAGTTTCTGCATTTGTTAATGGTGGAATAATAGGACAGAATAAAGGAACAGTAGAATATTGTTATAATACAGGGACGACAAGTGGATCAAGTTATACTGGTGGGATTGCGGGAAGAAATACAAACGAAGGAACAGAATATGGTTGTATTGCCTATTGTTATAATAGCGGTAAATTAGATGGAGGAAGTCTTTTAAAAGGTGGAATAGTAGGTAAGAATGTAAATGAAGGTAACATAGTAAACAAATGTTACTATGATAAAGATACAGTGGGTGAAAATGTAAGTGATGTAGCTTGTGGTGAATCTGAACCGGCAAATATCACCAACTGCCAGGCGCTTGCCACAAGTGTTTTTTCTTCCGGTAAAGTTACCTATTTGTTAAATGACGGAAAAACAGATGGTTCACAATTATGGTATCAGACCCTTGAAACCGATACATATCCTGTGTTAGCCAATACACATGGGACGGTTTATCAGACTTCCGGTTCCAATTACTGCGATGGAACCTCATCATCCGATGCCTCTTATTCTAATACAAGTAGTGGTTCGTCAGCAGTAATCCATAAGAGTATAGAAGCGGTAGCTGCCAAGGCTGCTACCTGTACAGAAGCAGGAAATCAGGCACATTATAAATGTACAGGCTGTGGTAAATTATATAGTGATGCAAGCGGCACACAGGAGATTACAGAAGCAAGTATCCAGATTTCTGCTTTGGGACATAGTCTGACTGCCGTACCGGCAAAAGCGGCAACCTGTGAAGTGGATGGTAATTCCGCTTATTGGAAATGCAGCCGGTGTAATGGAATTTTCTCAGATGCAGCCGGTACCAATGCAACTACTCTGGATGCGGTTACAATAAAGTCGGCTGGGGCACATGATTATACCAAGTATACGGCAAATGCGGACGGAACTACGCATACGGTCACCTGTACCCAATGTGGTGCTGTAAAAACTAGTACAGAAGCACATTCCGGTGGAACGGCAACCTGTACGTCACCGGCGGTTTGTTCCAATTGTGGAGCATCCTATGGTTCGGCAACGGGACATACCTATGGCCAGCGTTGAGGAATGAAAACTTTTCGCAATAAATTTATAAGACGATAGCCATTT
>JBJEJE010000174.1:0-5435 GCA_051877755.1 Lachnospiraceae bacterium
AAGAACACCTGTTAAAACTACTTTACCAATAATCTTTTTAATTTTTCTCATAAAAATTTTCCTCCATTTCTTTCCTTAATACACTGGTCTTATAGTATATTAAGGGTACATTCAGGTTTTCCGTACCTGACAGTCCCACAGACCCGATGCAGGTATAAAAAACCTTTGTCACTTAGTAACCCTTAAATCTCCTGATTGGTTTAATGACGCTTCAGCCATCTATAAAGCCAATCATATAACGTGGAATATAACACTCCTGTCACACTTTCCGGATCCTCTTTATTTCGTACGATACTTATATTTTAAATTCTATTTTTCTCGTTATCAAGGGGAATGTTCTGAACGGCAAAAAAATGTTCTGAATGGCATTTTATGCTTCTTTTTTCTCGTTTAACTGGATAAAAAGCTGAAATTTTTCATCTTTTTCTACGGATTCCAGAATGCCATCATACTTTTCCACAACCTTTTTCATATTTCGCATACCGTATCCGTGATTGTCTTTATCTGCTTTTTCTGTTGCATAGCAGCCATTCTCTTTTTGAGATGTTTTATTATAAGAATTGCTGATTCTGATCTGAAGATTTTCCTGATACATTGCCACCTGCATAGAGATTTCCCGTTTTCCTTCGCACAGCATACACGCCTCTACCGCATTTTCCAGTGCATTGGACAACACAACACATAAATCAATATCTTCTATGTACAGCTTTCTTTTTATTTTTCCTTTGTATTGAAAAGAAATATCCTTTTCCCCGCAGGAATACAGCACACCATAAATGACCGAATCAATCATCTGGTTTCCGGAATATATATGAGGATTGCTCAACACATTCTTTCCGGTTCCCAAAAGGGTGTTGATATACTCCAGCGCCTCATCATATTCCTGTCCCATAATTCTTTGTCGTAACTGCTTTAAGTGATGATGATAGTCATGCCGGAAACTTCTCATCTCATCATTCTTTTCGTACAATACTTTATAATACTGCTCCTGAAGGCCGTTTTTCTCCTCTAAAATATCCATAAGTTCTTTCTGTATTTTCTGATTGTTTACAATTGAAATCATGTAAACAATCAAGAGTATCACAATAACAACAGAAGCCACGGAAAATACAGCCGTCACTTTCATTAAGTCAGCCCTATAACTTCCCGTTGCAAAAACACCAAGGGTTGCTGCACTCATAAACATAGTCAGACAAAATAAAGCCAGCAGAATCAATATATAAGAACGCAATGATATAAGAGAATATAACCGATATCTTTTTTCTCTTTTTTGTAAGAGTTTTACTGCTATCAAAAAAATAAATGCTGTAAAAAAATCTACTCCAAATCGTAACAGACTATTTTCATTTTCCAGAGTCTGAAACACACTAAACCCAAATCCCCACGCACATAATACCAGCAACACCGATTCCATAAAAGAAACGATTAAATATGCCGGAAAAAATGCCAGAATTCTTATCTTTCTGCTTCCTATGGATAACAAATACGGACAGATAAACGCAATAATTGTTTTCATCCATATATCATCTATCCCACAATAATAATACAAACAATAATCTGCTGCCGAAAGCAACGCCGCCCCGCCTGTGCACATCAGATATTTCCATTTTTCCTTCCGTAGTTCCAGATCAAATATTCCTTTATAAATCAGCAGATACACCATTATCATCACCAGCTGATCCAAAATGTAAAAAAACATAGTATCCATCAAACAATACACCTCGCCATTTTCGCACAATATCGATTATAAGCCGTAACTACTGCTTTTCTCTTCTTTACCGGTATTGTAATCTTTTCCCCTGTATCGAACTCTATTTCATTATAGGAATTAATCCGTTTCACATGAGCAAAATGAATAATCAGTGATCTGTTTAAACGGTAAAAATCAACCGGTTCCAACCATTCTTCCCATTTATTCAGGCTGACACGATAAGATTCCTCCTTTGTTTCAATCTGCTTTTTACTCCAGTTATAGAACTGCTCCACCTGCACCACAGAATAAATATGCTGTGCCCGTATCATTATGATATGACTTTTGGCTATCTGCCAGTCTCCTCTGCTATCAGAAAACTTCAGAATATCCTCCCTCTCAACCTCTGTGCGAACCTCCCGGATATAATCACCGAGATGTTCTTCATAATCGTCTTTTCCTAAAAACCCGATTACTTTCTTACCAAACGCCTGATCCATCATCTCCTGGTGTGTTGTTAAAAACAGAATATTGGTATCTGCATATAATTCCGATATTCTCCTTTTCAGTTCCAGTCCATCCACTTCCGGCATCTCAATATCCAGTATAAATAAATCCACCTGGGGATTTTTTTCTGATAACTCTCCACATAACATCTTTGAATCCGTATAACAGCACAAAGAATCCCGCTCCGTACATTCCTGTTGACACAATTCATACACGGATGCCGCCATTTCTGCTTCATCATCACATATAACAATATTCATAACTGCCTCCCGTAAAACATGATAACCTTTCGCCCTTCATCTGCACTTATAAAACCTGTCACAATATCTTACAGTTACCGGACAACGATGAGAAACACGCTTTGCGATTTTCTCATGTTCGCGGGTGGCGCCAAATTGGAATGCAATCATTCCAGCTTGGCTTATGCCGACCGCGCAAACAAAAGAAGCAATGGTATCATACCGACTATATCTGTCATCATAATACCATTGCTTCTTCTTCATTACAATATCATTTACTCCCGCTTCAACAGCATAAGCGGAATCAGCACCACAACTCCGGTGAGAACTATGGTTCCACCCGGTTTCAAGTTCAGATAATAGGACAAAAACAATCCCACAATCGTAAACAGCAGTGCAAACAGAACCGAATAAATAACCGTCTTTTTATAGCTGTTGGCAACCTGCATGGCACATGCAACCGGAATCACCATCAGGGAGGACACCATCAGTGCTCCTACACTTCTCGCCGCCACAGATACGGTAATTGCCGTCAACAGTGTAATCACGAAATTAATTTTTTTCACAGGTACTCCTGCAAGAACAGCCCCCTGTTCATCAAAGGTAATAAACATCAGCTCTTTGTACAGCAGTAAAAATGTGGCAACAACAATAATGGTCACTATAATTACCAGAATTACTTCCGTATCCGTAATCGCCACAATACTTCCAAACAAGAAGGAATTAAATGCTGCCCCATCCTCCACGAAACCGGACAGGATACTGGCAAGGCCAATTCCCACCGACATGATGATGGAGATGGAGATTTCGGCATATTTCGGCAGTGCCTTCCGGATTCCCTCAATACTGAACGCCGCCACCATACAGACAATCACTGCACCTACAATGGGATTGATGCCAAGAATCAGCCCCAGTGCCACTCCGGCAAGGGAGGTATGGGATAAGGCATCTCCAATCATGGAAAGACGCTTCAACACAACAATTACACCAATCAGAGGGATAATCACCGCAAGAAGAATACCAACTAAAAAAGCCTTCTGCATAAATGCATACTCGAATATATCTAGCATGACGAATCCTCCTTTCGTGTATCTGCAGCCTCCGGCTTTGTGCCGTTCTGCTTCTTCCCTTTATAGGAGGCATCATAGGGCTCTTCCTTTTCCGGCAGATCCACCTGCTTTGCGGTATAGGTTTTTCTCCCTGAAGAATTCCGGTTTCCATACCGTTTCGGCTTGGAAATAATCATCTTCTCCTTCAGCACTTCATCACACAAAATGGAAGACTTGTCCAGATGCACGCCGCCATTGCTGACATGATAAAACCGGTTGGTATATCTGGCAACCTGTTCCATGTTATGGGTCACCATTACTATGGTCATGCCGTATTCTTTGTTAAGCTTATCCAAAAGCGTGTATAGCATTTCCCCTGCTTCCTTATCGATTCCCGTAAAGGGCTCGTCCAACACCATAAGTTCCGGCTCACCAATCAAAGCCCGGGCAATCAGAACCCTTTGCTGCTGACCGCCGGAAAGCTCTGACAGCATCCGTTTCCGGTAATCTGCCATCCCCACCAGTGTCAGCACATCCGTCACCTTCTGCTTATGCACCTTCTTCGGGAAATGAAACATTCCAATCTCCTTGTGCAGCCCGGTCAGAACAATCTCCTCAACATTAGCCGGAAAATTGCTGACTGTGTGGAACCCCACCTGCGGTACATAACCGATTGCCTTTGTATAGACATTTACCTCACCGGCATCCGGTGTAAGCTGTCCTAAAATCAGCTTCATAAGGGTACTCTTGCCTGCTCCATTTGCACCGATAATCCCGACGTATTCCTGTTTTTTCACTATGAAATTCACATCTGTAAGGATTCTGTCTTTTCCATAACCAAAGCTCATATCCTTAACTTCAATCATCCGGTCTTCCATTCCGATTACTTCCTCGGGTTACTAAATATTTTTACGAATCTTCTTTGCCAGCTCTGCCAGTTCTGCTGTATTGGCTTCACCCGGCTGCCAACCTACATTTACGGTATCTCCCGTATATCTTGGAATCAAATGCAGGTGAAAATGAAATACTGTCTGTCCTGCAATAATTCCATTATTCTGCACAATATTCATTCCCTCACAGTTCAATTCCTTTTTCAGACTCCTTGCAACCACCGTTGCCAATGAGAACAATTTGCCACCTGTCTCTGCATCCATATCAAAAATATCATTGTAATGCTGCTTTGGAACAATCAGACAATGCCCTTTACTGGCAGGTGCAATATCAAAGAATACACGAAAATCATTGTTCTCATAAATTGTGGTAGAAGGAATCTCTCCATTTGCTATCTTACAAAAAATACAATCATCTTTCTTCATTTTTCTGTCCTCCTCTTATAAAGCATAACCTCATTCTAACACAAAAATAGCAGACCTTCAAAATAATTTTAAAATCTGCTATTCTTCCCCTGTTCTACACTGTATATTCTGTTCCGCCCATACTGCTTTCCACAAGACCGCCTGCGCCGTAAGTAAGCCCTGCATATACCTTTTCGCTCTGTGCCATGACCGGACCGCCATGATCCGTCTTTGCAATCGCCTTAAAGCTTGTATGATACTTCTCTAACATTCCTCTGCAACGCTTTATATCCAACGGCTCCCGTTTAATCTTTGCAAGAATCAGCTGCTTATTGATAAATGCAAATACAGAATAGACATCCACTGCAACAGCATTGTCCATATTCATTACATTCATAAGCTCCACCTGAACAGACTGTGCCTTCTCCACGCAGGAAATGAAGACCTCCAAATCCTTTGCCTCATATGCGGCTAATGCCTCATCTATCCATTGCATTTCCATTTCCAACATCACTACGGTCATCTCGGCAATACCTGCCTGGGAAATCCGCATCTTATATACATTCATTTCTTCCTCTGTCATACAAACCTCCTTTTCCGAAATCCCTGTTTAGTTAATTTAAAGGGGACGCTTTGAAGGGGTTGGGGGCGGACG
>JBJEJE010000175.1:0-27622 GCA_051877755.1 Lachnospiraceae bacterium
GAAATCCCTTGTGTCTGCGAAAGCGTAGATGAATTTCACACATTACCAGGAAAGTGAATGGGCTGTGTGGGGGACAGGAAAGAATAAGGTGCGACTTTTATGCTGTGGAAACGAGACTCAATGAAAAATCGAAGCCCTAACGCTTCGATTTTTCATGTGTTTGAGGCTCGTTGGAACGGTTAGCATAACGGAGCACCGTTTCTTTCCTATCCCACACACAAGCCTTCACCACCTAAATGTGTGAAATTCTCCACAACCCCACTAAACAGGGATTTAGGAAAGTTCTTCAATGGATTCTTTTAGGATTGCAGTGGCTTTGTCACAGTCTTCTTTGGTGACAATGAGTGGTGGAACCATACGTATGATCCGGTCAGAGGTTGCTGTGACAAGCAGTTTTTTCTCCATGGCTTTTATTTTTATCTGGACAGCATCCACATCCTCCAATTCCAAACCAACTAACAAGCCCAGTCCACGGACTTCCTTTACATGAGGCAGAGTATTCAGGCACTTTTTAAAATACTCTCCCATTTCCTTTGCATTCCCTGCAAGATTACGTTCTAACATTTCGGTTATGGCTGCATAACCGGCAGCACAGCAGACGGGATTACCGGAAAATGTACACCCATGGGAGCCTGGATTTAATGTCTTTGCACATTTCTCCGTCATTGCCACTGCACCAAGCGGAAGACCACCACCTAACGCTTTTGCCATGGTAACAGCATCCGGTTTTACTCCATAATGCATAAATGCCATAGTTTCACCGCAGCGACACCACCCTGTCTGTACCTCATCAAAAAGCAGTAACATTCCCCGCTCATCACAAAGTTCACGAAGCCCCTGCAAAAATTCCTTTGTGGCAGGATATACTCCACCTTCGCCCTGAACCGGTTCCACCATAATAGCAACCGTATTTTCTGTACAGGCGTTTCGAAAACCTTCCAGATCATTATAATCCGCATAACTAAATCCGGGAAGATTCGGGAAAAAGCCTGTCTGGATTGCCGTTTCCGGCTGTCCTGTTGCCGTTAATGCTGCAAAGGTTCTTCCATGAAAACTCTTCTTTGCGGTTACAATATGATAATGTTCCGGTCCAAAATTCTCAACACCGTATTTTCTTGCCATTTTGATCATTGCTTCATTGGATTCACTTCCCGAATTCTGGAAAAAAATCCGGTCAAATCCTGTATTCTCACAAACCAGCTTTGCCAGCATTGCCTGTGGTGTATTGTATGGGTACAGACTTGTATGCATCACCTGCCCTGCCTGCTCCCGGATTGCTTCCACAATCCGTTCATTACAGTTTCCGGCTGAATTAACGGCAATCCCTGCAAAAAAATCCAGATATTCATCTCCATCTGCATCCTTTAACATCATATCCTTTGCTTCTTCAATAACAATTGGAAAATGATAACCAATATCCAGTAAATATTGATCCGACATTTCCATAATATCCTGCTTTGTAAGGCCGTAATCTTTCGCTTTCATTTGTTAATCCTTCTTTCTCCTCTTTATATATGATTTATTTTCATTTTTCCAAACAAAACTAAATCATTGATAACCTATATAACACCACATTTTACTACAATATTTATACTTGTCAATCCTATTTCGAATATTTAACCATTCTTATTGTATAATATTCATTCATTTCATTATTCACTGCTAATATGTGAATATTTAGTCATTCCGTACATTCTCCCGCATATCCACTTCCAACCGGTTATATGGAATTTCAATCTGATTTTCGTCAAATGCATATTTTATTTTCTCCCGTAAATCCCATGTAACACTCCAATAATCCTCTGTCTTCACCCACGCACGGATACCAAGTGTCATACCACTGTCATCAAAGGAAGCAATAAATACATCCTTTGCCTCTTCATCCAGGATTCGATCATCTGCTGCCATAATCCCATATATCAGATTTTTTACCTTTTTAATATCACTATCATAGGAAATGGCAATCTTTACTTCTACCTTGCGTTTTCTTTCGTTGGTAAGATTAATCAGACTGTTATTTGTCAAAATCCCATTTGGAATTACCACCATCCTGTTATCATGGGTCAAAAGCCTCGTATAAAAAATGTCAATGGAAATAACAGTGCCTTCCATATTCTTGTCATTCTCCATGATATAATCACCAATCTCAAATGGTTTCAACAAAAGGATCAATACCCCGCCGGCAAGATTGGATAGTGCGCCCTGCAGGGCAAGGCCAATTGCCATAGATGCCGTTCCCAATATTGTAACAAAACTGGTCACCTCAAATCCCACAATGGTAGCCGCTGTAATAAATACCAGTATATATGCCAGCACCCGGATGATAGACAGTAAAAAACCTGCCACAGAATCTTCCATCTTGGATCGTTCAAATGAACGTTTAAAAATTTTCATAATAACACTGACGATTTTTAAACCGATTACAATAAAAAGAATCGCCACCAAAACGCTTCCGGACTTGCCGATGAGCCAGTTTAGCAGATCATCCAGTGTCTGCTTCAGTACACCGGCTGATTCTTCTACATTTTTTGCTGCTTCTTCAACGGTCTGGCTTGTTGCCATTTCTAAAAACATATACGTTCTTCCTTTCCGGTTATATCAAATGCAATACAATAATACGATTTCGCTCAGAATATAAACAGGCTATCACCTTTTCGGATACTTTCCCACGTGACAGCCTATATTTTGAACATTATTCTATTTCTTTTCGCTATCTGCCCTCTGAATACTGCTTTTTTTCCCTGCCGTATCATTTATCTTCGGCTCTACCTTTTTCTTAGCTGACTTAGATGTTTTCGTTCCGGCAGTACCGGAAGCCTTGTTTGTCATTTTCGACTTCTTTTGGGATACTTTTGCATCCTTTTTTACCATCTTAAAAATACTCATGGAAAGAGGTGCCAGACCAATGGTAATCGAGTTACTTCTTCCGTCACAGGCACTCCTTTTACTTGTCCGAAGAACCGTATTCTTACTGCCATCGCCACCAAATTTTTCCATATCACTGCAAAAGATTTCTTTATAGCTTCCTGCATATGGTACACCTATCTTATACTTATCATAGGATACCGGTGTAAAATTACATACAATCAGCAGTGTATCTTCTCTTCTGGAAGTTTTTCGCATAAATGATACAATACTTTCATTTGCCGCATTGGCATTGATCCACTCAAAGCCTTCCGCATTGTTATCTAACTCAAACAAAGCAGGTTCCTTTTTGTATAAATGATTTAATGCCTTTACATAATCCCGTAATATTGTATGGGCATCAAATTCCAATAGATTCCAGTCAATCTCACCGGTTTCACTAAATTCCCGAAACTGTGCGAACTCCTGTCCCATGAATAAAAGCTTCTTCCCCGGATGCGTCATCATATAGCCATATAACAGTCTTAAATTTGAGAATTTCTCCTCATAGCCGCCCGGCATCTGATCCACAATCGAACCTTTCCCGCCGATAACTTCATTGTGCGAAAATTCAAGAATATATTTCTCATCATATGCATTCGACAGGCTGTTTGTAAGTTTTTTATGCTCATATTTCCGATATAAAGGATCCAATGCCATATAAGATAACAGATTACGCATCCATGACATATTCCAGCGGTAATCAAATCCCATTCCGCCTTCTTCAACCTTATCTGTCAACATAGGCCAGCCGGATTCTTCCTCCACAATGATCATACAATGTGGAAAACGCTCATTCATAACCGTATTCAATTCCTTTAAAAATGCAATGGCATCCAGATTCTCATTACCACCATACTGATTTGGTATCCAGCAGCCATAGGCTTTTCCATAATCCAGATACAACATAGATGCTGCACTATCAATGCGCAAACCATCCAAATGATACTTGGATACCCAGTAAAGTGCATTGGAAATCAGGTAATTCTTAACTTCCTTCTTTCCGTAATCAAAAATATAGGTTCCCCACCTTGGATTCTCACTTCTTCTCGGATCCCCAGGCTCATAAAGAGGTTCCCCGTCAAATTTTGCAAGTCCGTTTTCATTCATCGGAAACTGACTTGGAACCCAGTCACAGATAACTCCAATTCCACGACTATGCATATAATCAACAAAGTACATAAAATCAACCGGTTCTCCATATCTGGAAGTCGGTGCAAAGAATCCTGTTGTCTGATACCCTAATGTGCCATCCTGCTCATGCTCCATGACCGGCATTAGTTCCACATGGGTATATCCCATATCAGCCACATAATCTGCAAGTTCCTTTGCAATTTCCCGATAAGTATAAAATTCCCTTCCATCCTTTGGCCTTTTGAAAGAACCTAAATGTACTTCATAAATATTCATCGGCATCTCGTCTTTTACAAGTGCCTGTTTCTCAAAATATTCCCTGTCATTCCACTCGTAGGATAAATCTGCTATCCTTGATGCATTTGCCGGACGCAATTCTGAGAAATTGCCATATGGATCCGGTTTCATAAAGGTATTTCCTGAACGGGTCTGTATCTCATATTTATATATCTCACCTGCTTCAATACCTGGGATAAATAATTCAAAGATACCGGAATACTCAATTCTGCACATGGTATGTACCCTTCCATTCCAGCCATTAAAATCACCTACCACAGAGACTCTTACCGCATGGGGTGCCCATACAGCAAACAATACACCTTTTACACCATCTAACATACATGGATGTGCACCCAGCTTCTCATATATTTCATAATGAACGCCATCATTAAATTTGCTAATATCAATTGGATCAATTACTGGTTCAAAGGCATACGGATCTGTCAGTTTTTTCTTGGTACCATCCGGAAATGTCACCTCAAAATAATATACAAAACTTTGTCTATCTGGTATTTTGATAGAATAAAATCCATATACACGGTCACTTGTAAGTGCATATCGTTTTCTTGTATTCTTACAGACAGCGACAACCTTTTCTGCTCCCGGAATATATGCATTGATATAAACTCCATCTGTTGTCTCATGCATTCCCAATATATGGTGAGGATTATCATGCCGACCCTCTGCCAAAGCCTCTACCTCAGCCCAGTTAATTGCAAATACCGGTTTACTGTTAGTCATGCTCTTCTCCTAAATCAAATACTCTCTCCTAATACATACAAAACGGTGCTTCAAACAGCACCGTTTTATCCCCTACTCTCCTCTTAACTGCTTTACCACACGTTTAATCGACTCATTAAATTCCTCTTCAGAAGAATTTTCAAATACAATAAGTTCCTTGATATTATCTGGTTTGTTAAAATTACAGCTTGCAATATATTCATCCCAATGCTCTAATTTCCACGTATCCCGATCGGAATTACGTTTAATCATTCTCTCTTTACATACCTCTACTCTGGTATTGACCCAAATCACTACCAACTCTGCACCATGTTTTGCCAGACGTTCACGCAAAGAATCCAGATATTCGTCATCGCGAATCTCATCGGTAAATGGAGCATTGATCAATACGGTGTCATTATAGTCGAGGGCTTCCATTGCTAAATCTAAAACACAATAATATTCATAGTCACGAATCTCTCTCTGGAAGAAGTCCGAAGAACGGTTATACTCCTCACCTGCCACCTTAAAAATCTGCTTTGATAATACAATCAATGTATCCTTATCCAAATAAACACAATTGGTCAACGCCTTTGCGAGCTGTTTGGATATAAAGGTCTTACCACAAGCCGGTGGTGACGTAACTAATATTAAATGTTTCATAATCTATATGCCTCCTTTATGCCATCCTGGCCAAAAATCTTCCTTTGTACTATTCGGTACAATAATTAAGCCAAATTATAGCATATTTTAGAAGGATTGACAACGCATTTCATGTTAAATATCCAGATAATTTTTCATACTTTTTAACGCTGACTTTTCAAGCCTGGACACCTGAGCCTGGGAAATGGCTATCTCCTTTGCCACTTCTGTCTGCGTTTTCCCTTCAAAAAAACGAAGTTTTATAATGTTATACTCCCTCTCTGACAACTGTTTCATTGCCTCTTTCAGCGATATATCTTCTACCCAGTTTTCCTCTTTATTCTTCTTATCACTTACCTGATCCATAATATACAGGGTATCTCCACCCTCCTGATATACCGGATCATACAAAGAGACTGGTGTTGCAATGGCATCTAATGCCATTACCACCATTTCCTTATCCAATTCAATTGCCTTTGCTATCTCATCAATGGTTGGTTCTCTGTCTTCCTCTTTTAAAATTCTTTCTTTCGCATAAATTGCTTTATATGCAATATCCCGTAATGAGCGAGATACCCGTATTGCATTGTTATCCCTTAAATATCTTCTGCATTCTCCTATAATCATCGGCACTGCATACGTGGAAAAGCGAACATTTAAACTGCGGTCAAAATTATCAATTGCCTTCATAAGCCCGATACAGCCCACCTGAAACAGGTCATCCGCATTTTCATTCGTTGCAGCAAATCGTTGGATTACACTTAATACCAGCCTTAAATTACCTTTGATCAACTGCTCACGCGCCTCTTTATCCCCCTCTTCGATTCTTATAAACAATTCATTTTTTTCCTCATTGGTAAGAAGCGGTAACTTTGCAGTATTTACACCACAGATAACGACTTTATTAAGTGCCATGATACGTCCTCCTTAACTGTTATATAGTTAAGGATTTACAAATGCCAACCGCTTTATACCAAAAATAACACGGGAAAAATTACCTGTTTTTATGAACCAATTCTAAGCATTTCCTTTTTCAGTCTTTTCATTATTTTCTTTTCCAGACGGGAGATGTAAGACTGAGATATTCCAAGCATATCTGCAACTTCCTTTTGCGTCATTTCCTCTCCCTTATCATTATTTAATCCAAATCTCAAATCAACGATCATCTTTTCCCGTTCAGATAAAATCCCCATTGCTTTTTTCAGAAGTTCCTTATCTACTTGATCCTCCAAATCCCGATATATTAAATCTTCCTCCGTTCCTAATATATCCGAAAGCAGAAGCTCATTTCCATCCCAGTCTACATTTAACGGCTCATCAATGGACACTTCCATTTTCGTTTTTGCACTTCGCCTTAAATACATAAGAATTTCATTTTCAATACATCTTGAAGCATAGGTTGCAAGTTTAATTTTTTTATCCAGTTTAAAGGTATTGATAGCTTTTATTAATCCAATTGTTCCAATGGAAATCAAATCTTCTACCCCTACTCCTGTATTATCAAACTTTTTAGCAATATAAACCACAAGCCTTAAATTTCTTTCAATCAATATGCTTTTTACTTCTGTATCATCCAATGTATCAAGCTTTTCTAATAATTCTCTTTCCTCTTCCGGTTCCAGCGGCGGTGGAAGAATATCCGCCCCTCCTATATAATGTACCTCTTTTTTGGGCATAAAAAACATACTCGCCATATTTTTCATCATGGTAAGCTTAAATTTATCATTACTGACTATATTCACCATAGCATCCTCCAACTTACACTAAATGCCATCCGAAAACAACAATCCCTGATATTCTTTTCCTTCAAAAAGACTGGAATCTGCAATTGCAGCCGGCTGTCTTCTTAAAATAATTCTGTTTTCCGGAAGTTCCATCTCCTCCAGCAAAAAACACAGCAGCTTTCCGGATGATTTTCCCACACTCTGATATGCAATCTCATGAAAGCATACTTTCTTTTGTGCATTAAGAAGTGTCTGGCTATTATAATCCATATATCCTTTTTTCTTATATTCCTCAATAAATAATCTTTCTTCTTCTGACATCAGATTCAAAACAAAACCTTCAGAAAGCAAGACAACTGGTTTTCCAAACAAAGCATCCCAAAGCATATTTCCTGTATCCAGATAAACATTTCCCTGCATCCGCTTTCCTTCATGTTTTATATAAATCTGATAAACATGTTTTCCTTTATGTACCATTTTCTGCAGAAAAGAAATCATAAACATGCCAATTATGCCACTTCCTGCAAAGAAAAAAATCCATATACATAATTTGATTGTTGTAGTACCTGTCATGTATCTTAAATAATTGATCATACCGCCAAGCAGAACCATGATAGTGGTGGAAAGAAACCATTTTTTTATAAATCCTCCTCTCTTTCCCAGAGAAATCAAAACGGCTCCCATACTGATTCCTGTGCAGAGCATGATTCCTGTACACCCTGTAAGCATCTTAGGATACAGAATGCACGGAAGAAGCATACTGGCACCAAATAACGCTCCGGCTAATATTCTTAAGCAACTGATTTTTTGTTTTACCACCTTGCCCGTGATAAACAAAACATAAAAATCTGCTATAAAATTTATTAAAAATACAATATCCAGATATACTGTTACCTGCAACATCTGCCTCCTGCTTCTTTATTAAAGAGTATAATATGACTGCCCCTCAAAAAAGGTCGAAACCAATTACCCACAATCGCATTTATTCAGATAATTCGCCACAAAAAAAGGGCAAAAAAATACCGGATAAGAAAACTCTTATCCGGTGTATTATAGAATACAATTATCTTCTCTTTAAAAACTCTGGAATCTTGATGGTTCCATCTGCTTCCTGTTTTGGTGACTGCGGTCTTGCAGTTGTAACAGGAGCCGGCTGTGGTGTACTATTCACAGCACTTCCCTGTGTTCCATTCAGGAATGATGGTTTTGCTGCCGGTTTTGGCTGCGGAGTTGCCATAGGCTGTCCAACATAAGTTGGAGCTGACTGACCTGCATTAAAACCTGTCTGCGTATTCTCCTGCGGAACTGCTGGCTGTGGACGATATGAAGTATTCTGTGGAGTTTGTCCCATTGGACTTGGTGCAGACTGCTGAGTTGCTGCAGGCTGTACAGGTGTTGAAGCAGGTTTTGCAAAAGATGTCATAGCAGGCTGACTAAAACTTCCATATGCATTCTTCTTTGCTGCCTGTTCAATTCCTGTTGCAATAATCGTAATACTTACTTCATCTCCTAATGTCTCATTATCCACAGTACCAAATATAATATTCACATCTTCGCCAGCTGCTTCTGTCAGGTAATTCACCGCATCATAAGCCTCGATCATACCTATATTACCAGCAAAATTAATGATGATGTCTGTAGCACCAGATACTGTAGTTTCCAGTAATGGAGATTCCATTGCCTGCTTGATTGCTTCTACCGCTTTATCTTCACCGCTTCCACGACCAATTCCAATATGTGCAATACCCTTATCTCTCATAACGGACTGGATATCTGCAAAGTCAAGATTAATGATTCCAGGACTCTGAATCAGATCCGTAACACCCTGAACACCTTGCTGTAATACTTCATCTGCTTTCTTCAATGCATCCGGAATGGTTGTCCGCTTATCACAAATCTGTAATAACTTATCATTCGGAACAACAATCAATGTATCTACATTGCCTTTCAATCTGTCAATTCCCGCAAGAGCATTGTTCATACGCGGCTTTCCTTCAAATGAAAATGGCTTTGTAACGACACCCACTGTCAAAATACCAAGATTCTTTGCAATCTCTGCCACAACAGGAGCAGCACCGGTTCCGGTTCCACCACCCATACCACAGGTAACGAATACCATATCTGCATCCTTTACCAATTCCGTAATCTCTTCTCTGTTTTCCTCAATGGCACCTGCACCAACCTCAGGCTTGGCACCTGCACCTAAACCTTTTGTAAGCTTCTCACCAATCTGGATCTTGGTAGGTGCTTTCGATGTTGCCAGCACCTGTTTATCTGTATTAATGGCAATCAGATCCACACCATTGATGTTCTCATCCACCATTCTATTTACTGCATTGTTTCCAGCTCCACCTACTCCAATTACTAAAATCTTAGCAGGTCCTTTTTCTTCGAATGTTTTTATTTCAAGCAAGGTGATATCCTCCTTATATAAATTTTTCTTAATCATTAGTAAACATATACATATATAATACTGTTTTTCAGTAAAATAATCAAGTCTCTATTTTATGAATATTTTCAAAATATGGATATTTTTTCATTTTTTTTAAAATTTTACCTGTTTTTTTACTCTTTACTGGTCTTAAAAGATGCTTTTCCAGATGCTGCATCAAAATCTTTCATATCCAAAGTTCCGCTTTTCCCCTCTAATCCCTCTAAAATTTTATCCAGATCAATCAGCTGTTCCTCCAGATTACTTCCATCTCCAAGTTCAATCCGGATAGACTGATATCCCATTACGATTTCATTTTCTGAAGTAAATTTAATGGAGTCTATTGTCAAATCATATTTATTGATCAACTGTGTCAGCTTTAAAATCAATTTAAAGCGGTTCGTATCCTTAATCGGAAGTTTTTCGTGAAGTTCCATGCTTTCAAAACTCATACCGGTTATACACGGTGTATCATCTAATTTGGTCTGGGATATTTCAAGTACATATCCATCCTGATCAAAATATACATACTCATTCATATACTCAATGCAACCTGCCATTGCTTTCTCATACACCGTCACCGTAATCTTATGGGCATTCACATATTCAATATCCAGCTTTGCAATAAATGGAATATCTTCAATAGGACGGATTTTGTTTTTCAACATCAAAAGTACCGTATTGTCAATGTATCCTTCCGACAGTACAAAATCTTTAATCTGTTCCTTCGTATAATGTTTATTACCGGTCACCTCAATGGTATCAATCTTGAAACCGGTTAAAAGCACTACCAAAAAGATTACCATCACTGCCAGTAATATAAGAACCGCCAGCCCTTTTCTCTTTTTTTTAAATTGTATTACATTATCCTGTCTCTCGCTCATATTACACCTTTATATATATGTGATTTCTACGCCTACGTTTTGTAAGTCCCTGACAATGTCTTCATATCCCCGCTCAATATAAGAAATATCTGTTATTGTGGTATACCCTCTGCTAATAAGACCAGCCACCACCAAAGCTGCCCCCTGCCGCAGGTCTTTTGCCCTGACGGTATGTCCCTGAAGCTTTCCATTTCCAGATATCATTACTTTTTGATTTTTTATCTGAATTTTGGCATTTAACTTCTCCAATTCACCTGCGATAGAAAACCGATTTTCAAACACAGTCTCTGTCACACTACTATCTGCCTCCGCCTTTAGCAACACCGTCACTAATACCGGCTGTAAATCCGTTGGAAATTCCGGATAAATTCCAGTCTCAAAATCCCCAGCCGCCACTCTGCCAAAAGATTGCAGCTGCAGATACTGGTCAAATTTTACCACATTTACACCCAATTCAGATGCAACCTGTATAATATTTTTCAGATAATGGATATCTTCAATTCCTGTCATTTTGATTTCACTCGGAACCGCAGCAGCCATAAGGAGATAGGTTCCAGCCACAATCCTGTCATATACATTCACATAATCACAGGAAGTAAGTGCATTTGAACCTTTTATAATCAATACATCGGTACCCACACCCTCAATCAATGCTCCCATAGAAAGCAGATAATTGCATAATTCAATTATTTCAGGTTCCTTTGCTGCTCCTCTCAAAATGGTTCTGCCTTTTGCACCAACTGCCGCCATGATCAGATTCTCTGTCGCTCCAACACTTGGGAATCGCAGATGATATTCACATCCTTGTAAATGAAAGGTCGTACATGTCAGGATATCATTGTGTAGATTCACATCCACATTCATCTTCACAAATCCCTCTAAATGGATATCAATTGGCCGAAGACCTATTGCACAGCCTCCAGGCATACCAATCTGTGCCCTGTGCCACCTTGCCAGTATAGGTCCCAGTAATAGAACAGAAGAACGAAGTTTTTTTGTCAAAGCATAAGGAAGTGGTGCATATTCTGCATTTCTGGTATCAATAGTCAGAACATGATCCTCTAAACTTGTCGCCACCTTCAGATGATGTAATAATTCACACATCACTTTGACATCATCTATCATAGGACAATTGTGAATCACCGATATTCCTGTTCCAAGTAAAGTGGCTGCCATAATCGGTAAAACCGTATTTTTGGAACCCTGGATTTGAATTGTCCCCTTCAGAGTTCCTGCTTCTTTTACACTGATTGCTTTCAAGGAATCCACATCCAATCCCTGCCATATATATTATAATATGCAGTTCATTGAAATATGTGATAAAAAATTATTCTGGAAACACCTATGGACTAATATTCCTTCGGTGTACGAATCTGTCTCGCCACAGAAAGTACCAAACCCATTTCAATCAACAAACCAAACAATGCCGTTCCACCATAACTGATAAATGGAAGAGGAACACCTGTAGGCGGTATGGAATTAGTTACAACTGCAATATTAATAAGTACCTGCACAGCAATATGTGTAATAACACCAACAACAATCAGGGCACCATACAAATCCGGTGCACTCATTGCAATCATAACGCATCTCCAGATCAGCAATACAAAAAGTGCCACTACGCACGCTGCACCAAATAATCCTAATTCTTCACAAATAACAGAAAATATCATATCATTATGAGACTCAGGAATAAATCCAAGTTTCTGAATACTCTGACCAAGTCCTTTTCCAAAAATTCCGCCTGAGCCAATGGCATATAACGACTGCAGTGTCTGGTATCCCTTTTCATATTTTTCCGGATCCAGCCAGATCTTGATCCGGTCTACACGATAAGATGCAATCATCAAAAAGAATACCATGATCAATACAACTGCCCCACCCATTAACAAAAACTGCTTTATCTTAGGACTGGTTACAAAAACAATCATCAGAGTAATCGCCGCACATATGATACCTGTACTCAGATTTTCCTTTGCAATCAATGCAACTGCCACCATAGGAAGTGCAATCACTTTTATCAGGATTTTCATATCTCCAATCCTTGCCGCTCGAATAGTTGCCATATGTGCCGTAAATAATATAATAACGATTTTTGCCGCCTCAGAAGGCTGAAACTGGATTGGGCCAATAGAAATCCATCGGACAGCACCATGGGAAGCGGTTCCTAAAATCAACACCAGAAGCAGCAATCCAATAATTGCATACATCATAAGAAGGGACAGCTTTTTCCACCAATGATAATCCATCCTTGCGACAAACAGCATTGCTCCGATTCCTAAAAGTGCAAAAAAGCCCTGCCTTTTCAAATAGTAAGTTGCACTCCCTGTCTTTAACTCTGCTGTGTAAGAGCTGGTACTATATACCATGACCAGACCAAATGCTACCAAAAACAGAATAATGAATAACAAAGAGTAGTCAAAGAAACTTCCTTTTATCATCATTGATGTTCTTTTTTTCTTTATTTGTTTGTTTGCATTCCGTGGTCTTCTTTCTGCCATACATTATGCTCCTAACTGATTTACATATTCCTTAAACATATCTCCACGCTGTTCATAATTATCAAACATTCCCCAGCTGGCACAGGCAGGAGATAAAAGCACTGCCTCCCCTGGTTCTGCTTCCTTTGCACATACTTCCACAGCTTCTTTTAGATCATTCACAAATATAACATCCGTAAAGCCGTATTTTGCAGCTGTATCTGCAATCATATGAGCTGTCTGTCCTAGCAAAACAAGTTTCTTCACCTTACCGTCAAAGGCATTTATCCATTCATCAAAGGCTACTCCTTTATCATATCCCCCTCCGATCAGCACTGTTTTACGATTCATTGCCTGAATACCCTTGATTGCCGCATCCGGATTCGTTCCCTTAGAATCATTATAGTAAGCAACACCATTTACTTCTTTCACGAACTCAATCCGGTGTTCCACACCCTTAAATGTTTTCAGAACAGCAACAATATCCGCCATTGGTATTCCCATATAATAAGCAACTGCAATACCTGCCATATAATTTTCAATATTATGTCCGCCAAGCAAGATTAAATCCTTTGTATCGATCACAACAATTTCCGTTCCATTTTCCCGAAGTACAATGGCATCTTCCTTCAAACAAATTCCTTCTTCTATGTTATGTAACCGGCTGAAAAATATAACCTTCGCCCGTACTCTCTCATCTTCTGCCATCTTGCGCGTAATCGGATCATCATAGTTTAATACAAGATAATCCTCCTCTGTCTGATTCCGGCAGATATCTAACTTAACAGAAGCATAGTTTTCCATTGTATAGTGACGATTTAAATGATCCGGAGTCACATTCAGCACCGCACTGACGTGTGGCCGGAAGTCCATAATGGTCTCTAACTGGAAAGAAGACACCTCCGCCACCGTGTAAGAATCCTCATTCATATCAAGTGCCACCTCGGTGTATGGAATTCCGATATTGCCAACAGTAAAACTATTCTTTGTGTAATGAGAAAATATTTCTCCAACAAGCGAAGTTGTTGTGGTTTTTCCATTGGTTCCGGTAATAGCTGCAAGTCTGCCTTCTCCTGCCTGATAAGCAAGTTCAATCTCACTCCAGATTGGAATATTTTTATCTCTTACTGTATTTGCCACATCAGAATCTACAGGAATTCCAGGACTTATAACCATCAGATCAATATTTTCCAAAATGATATCATTCAATTTCCCTAAGACAACACTTATCCCTTCTTTATCCTCGAACTGGGATAATAACTTTTCTACATCCAGCGAGGCATTATCGTCATAAAATACCACCTCTGCGCCCTTTGCCATCAGCAATTTACCGGCATTCACTCCACTTTTTCCTGTACCAGCAACCAGTACCTTCTTATGAAAATCCATATGTTCCTCCAAATTACAATATATTTCTTTTACAACGTAATTTTATAATGCTACCAGACCAACCAGACAAAGAATCGCTGTCACAATTGCAAAAATAGACACAACCTTTGTTTCCGGCCAGCCGGAAAGTTCAAAATGATGATGAATAGGTGCCATCTTGAAGACACGCTTTCCAGTCTTCTTAAAGTATATCACCTGTATAATAACAGATAAGACTTCTACAAAATAAACAAAACCAACTATTACTATATAGATTGGCATCTTTAACATAACTGCAGTTGCTGCAATCAATCCGCCAAGTGCAAGGGAGCCGGTATCGCCCATAAATACTTTTGCGGGATATACATTATATACCAGAAACCCTAACAGCGATCCAACTGCTGCACAGGTTATTGGTTCTAATCCCGACTCCATTCCAATTGCCACTACAGTAAAGAAAGTAGCCGTCAACACTGTGATAGAGGACAGCAGACCGTCTAATCCATCTGTAAAATTCGTACCATTTACAGTACCGATCACAACAAAGAATAAAAACGGGTAAAACCAGAAACCAAGATTCCATTCACTGCCTCCGGTAAATGGAATAATAACTGCGGTTCCCACATCGGTATAATTTGCAAGATAATAAGCAAATATTGCAGTAATAAGGAACTGTCCAATCATCTTCTGCCATGCATGAAGTCCCATGGAACGTTTCATTACAACTTTGATGTAATCATCCAGAAAACCTACCAATCCAAATCCCAGCGTGACAAATAACACTGGAAGAATCTGTGGATTTCTATTCATATATAACAAAGATGTTAGTACAATACTACATAAAATGATCAGTCCCCCCATGGTCGGCGTTCCTGATTTCTTCAGATGGGATTCCGGCCCATCATCCCGGACAAACTGTCCAAATTTTAATTTTTTCAAAAAAGGAATCATCACTGGACACAATACCACACTGATTCCGAATGCAATTAATACCGGTAACAAAATTGTAAAATCAAATTTCATAATCATTCCTACCCTTTAGTAATTCTTATTTTGCAGTTATAATTTACAACTACAATACCTTGTGTACCAAAAAGTACACATACTATAATAGTATAATTCTTTTTATCTATTTTATCAACCATTTAACAATTATTCTTTACGCTTTTCTTTTACTCTACCGTATCCTCAAAATCTATGAGGACAGAGGATTCTTCCATTTCCTCTTCACTGTAATCTGCTTCAATTCCAAGATAAGGTAAAATATTGGAAAACATTTCCGACATAACCGGGGCTGCTATGGTTCCTCCATAATAAACTCCAACTGGTTCATCAATTAAAATAATTCCTATAATCTGCGGATTATCTGCCGGTGCAAATCCCAAAAAAGAAGATATATACTTCCCATTTCCTCTCGGCAGTTTTTCAGAGGTTGCTGTCTTGCCACCTACGCGATATCCTTTTACCTGTCCCTTACTTCCGGATCCTTCTGCCACAACTGCTTCTAACAGCTCTTTCATGGTTTCCGAAGTGTTTTTCTGAATCACATTTTCTTTACTGGCATAGGAAAACGTCTCAGTAAGATTGCCCTCCTCATCAGTGGCATATATTCCAAAATGAGGTGTTACCAGTGTCCCTCCATTTACCACTGCACTTGCTGCACGAAGAAGCTGCAGCGGTGTTATCTGAAAAGACTGCCCAAAGCTCATGGTTGCCAGCTCCACTGCTCCTACATCTTCCTGCTTATGCATAATGGATGATGCTTCTCCCGGCAGATCCACACCGGTTTTTCCAAGCAATCCAAGTTTATTATAATTCTTATACATATTAGAAACACCAACCCTTGCTCCCACATCTATGAAAACCGGATTGCAGGAATTCATAATTCCCTGTTTAAATGTTTCCGTCCCATGTCCACCCACTTTGTGGCACCGGATTCTTCTGTCTTCCACAATCCGGAACCCCGGACACGAAAACGTATCATCTAACTTCACAACCCCTTCTTCCAAAGCAGCGGTTGCGGTTACAATCTTAAAAGTAGAACCAGGCTCATAGGTATCATTGATACAGAAATTCCGCCACATATTATTCAGTGCATCCTGTTTTTCCTTTTCTGTCATATTCTGCGTAGTATTTCCGCTTTCTTCCACAACAGCAGATTGCGTTTCCTCTGTGGCTTTTACATATAAATCCTCCACACTTACCAATGTATAAGGATCATTCAGATTATATTCCGGCACATTGACCATGGCATAGATTTCTCCATTTTGCGGATTCATCAAAACAACGGATACCCGCTTTGCCTGCTTTGCTTTCAATACTTTCGTGGCTGCCTGCTGCGCATATTTTTGTATATTTACATCTATGGATATATAAAGATTATCACCTGCCACCGGTTCCAATCTTCCTTCCGCTTCATTTTCAATCTCTATTCCATTCGCATCTGTAAGCGTCAGTATACTCCCTGGTGTTCCGGAAAGAGTGTCCTCATAAGCAACCTCCAAACCTACAATTCCCTGATTATCCGAACCTGTAAATCCCAAAACTTTACTGGCCAAAGAATCATACGGATAATATCTCTTGTAGTCCTCATCCACCATAACACCATCTAAATTCATTTCTCTTATGATATCTGCCGTTTCTTTCTCAACATTACTCTTGATTTTTTCGCGAATGGTATTGGCAGATACCTTTTTTCTGACACTTTCCTCTGAAAGTCCAAGCACTTCACAAAGTGCTTTCACTACCTTATCTTCGTCCGTAATCTGAGAATGGATTACGGAAATGGAACATACCGGTTTATTTCCGGCTAATTCCACTCCATTTCTATCGTAAATGATTCCTCTTTTCGCCTTAATACTTCTTTCTCTTTCATGTAGTGCTTCTGCTTTTGTTAAATAATAATCAGATTTTGCAATCATAAGATACGAAAGTCTCGCCACCAAAAGCACAAATGCCAGCATAATCATCAACGCTGCAACAAATATCTTCTTCCGCGTAAAAGTCTTTGGCATAAGCTGCTCCCATTCTATTGTTCTTATTCATCTTATTAACAGAAACTTTTACTTATGATTCCCAATAAAATTTTTTAAATACACTGATTCTTTCTCTATAAGCAACCCAGGCACGGTTTACCTCTCCCAAAGTAAGCCATGCCTTAACAATAAATCAGAACCTGCCACCAAAAGGTTCCAAACCAGCTATCTGCTATTGTGTTGGTGAAACATCTCCAGCTGTCTGCTGGGCTTCACCTGCTTCTGTTGCTGTCTCCGTTGTAGTTTCTGTACTGCCTTCTGTCGTTACAGCATCTTCAGCTGTAGTATTCTCCGTTGTTCCACCGTCATCTGTACCGGTATCTAAATCTTCACTCAACTGCTCTTCCGGAATCTCTCCTTCATAAATCGGAGTTGCTACCTGGTCACCAACATCTGGTCCCTGGCTTGTATTCTCACTCTCCGTCTGATAAATATTCATATATGGAAGCAATTCCTCAAAAATCGATTGGGCAATAATTGTACCCAGACCGGAATTTGCCTGATCTTCTACATTTGGCTCATCCACTGTAACATATACCACTACCTGTGGATTTTCCACCGGAGCAAAACCGATAAAGGAAAGCAGGTACTTTCCATTTCCACGCGGCAGTTTTTCCGCTGTACCAGTCTTACCACCAATGGTATAGCCCTCAACCTGTGCTTTTCTCGCAGTACCATTATTTACTACTTCAAACAATGCATTTCTCATATATTCTGAAGTTTCTGATGAAATGGTTTTCCTCAAAACTGTTGGTTCAATATTATTGATCACTCCACCATTTTCATCTACAATCTGTTTTACCATATGTGGTTCATAATAATCTCCACCATTAATTACAGAACAAAATGCAGTTCCAATCTGCATCATTGTAACCGTTAATCCCTGTCCAAAGGAAGATGTTGCAAGTTCTACCGGATTCAGCTTATCCTCAGTATAAATCAAACCGGAAGCCTCACCATATAAATCTACGTTTGTCGGCTTTCCAAAGCCAAACACCTCCTGGTATTTGGAGAACGTGCTTCGTCCCTCTTCGGATGCTATCTGCATTAAGGCAACATTACAGGATTGCATTAATGCCTGTTCTACGGAAACCTGTCCATGTCCCTCATGGTTGTGGCAGCTGATAGTCCAATCCTCCACTTTTAGATTACCACCACAGAAAAAAACTTCATCTCCTTTTAGCACACTATCTTCCAATGCTCCAGAAATTGTAAAAGTCTTATATGTGGAACCTGGTTCAAAACCATCCGATATAATAAAATTACGCCATGCCTTATTCAAACATAACAACCGGAAATCCTCTGTAAGACTGCTGATTTTTTCTGTTGCTGAAAGATTCCCATTTTCCAGTACCGACTTTAAAGAAGCTTTTTCTCCTGACAATTCACCGTCTTCGTTCTCTTTAAAGTATTCTTTTACCGTTGAATCTGCTAATAAATAATTAATGTTTCTATCTTCAAATAAATATTCTATCGCACTGTCTTCATAGGGCTCATTTAAATCATAACTATTCGAATTCGCCATAGCCAGTATTTCACCGGAATTTGGATCCATCACCAGAACAGATACATTTCTTGCACCGGTTTCCGACATAAATGCATTTATCTTTTTCTCTACGATATTCTGTGCATTCGCATCAATGGTAGACACTACATTATATCCGTTTATCGGTGATTTTGTTGTCCTTTCTAACGTCATATCCTCTGTCAGATATCCATATTCTCTTCCGTTGATACCATTCAATTCATCACTGTAATATCCTTCAATTCCACCCTGTCCCACATTGCCGCTTACCGTAAATCCAATGGCATGACAGGCAAGGGAACCATAAGGATAATATCTTTCATACTCATCCTCAAACCATACACCTTTTACATTCTTGCCATCATCTGATGCCAGAAAATCATTAAAAGGTTTTACCTGTTCGTAGGATAACTTTTTCAGCATTTTTTTATACAGGGATGAATTATCCTCTAATGCTTCATTAATCTGATCATCTGTAAGATTAAAGTACTTCTTTAAAGCTGCTATGGTCGCCGCCTTTACTTCATCACTTTGTAATATATTCTTTGGCTCAATGATCAGATTGTATACTTTTTCACTGGTGGCAAGCTGAGTGCCATTCCGATCCAGTATATCTCCTCTTCGATATGGAATCTCAATACTGTCATAACTTTGCTGTGCCAGTACGATTTTTTCATACCGCTTGCCATCTTTCATATTAATATACCAGATTCTTCCCACTAAAAGCAGAAATAGCAATGTAAAAATAATTGCTATTACAAATAACTTATTCTGCATTCTTGCGAGGAAACGTTTTCTTTTCTTTGCCATATTACCACCTAGTTTTATTCAGTTGGTACATCCTTAAACTGTTTTACATAATCCGGATTGCTTGCTTCATAAGAAACAACCTGTCCATTTCCAGGGTATACCATGCCAAGTTCCTGAGTTGCCACTTCATATATCTTCGTCAAGTCCACGGAACTGTCTAATCTTTTGCTTGTTTCATTATTTGTATCTGTCAGTTCATTCAGATTACTCTCTAGCATTGCAATCTGTCTTCTCTGCTCTGTAATATTTGCCTGCAATGTCAACATATTGACACAAGATCCAAATAAAAATGTTGTTGCTACTACCAGTGCCATTGTATATTTTAAATCAAATGCTTTCGCACGTCTCGTATTCCGGCTTATTTTCTCATTGACTTTACGCTCTTTTCTGCGTTCTGGTCTTAATTCCCTTTCTGGTACCGTATTCAGCTTCCTGGCTGCATTCCCTTCGATGTAATAATATCTTTCTTCATTTCCTGGATTCACTATTCTCATTCCCCTTTTCTAAATACGTTTCATCTTCCGTAATACCGGATATTCCCCTTTTTTTCTATAGTGTCTATTTACTAAATACCAATCATGCCCTTTCAAAAATACGAAGTTTCGCACTCTTACTTCTTCTGTTTTCCATAATTTCTTCCTCTGACGGTAAAATTGGTTTCCTGGTTACGACCTTTCCCTTGGAAACTTTACCGCATACACATTTAGGAAAGTCGGGAGGGCATGTACAAGGATTTTCATTGGTCTTAAAAATCCTCTTTACAATCCGATCTTCTAACGAGTGGAACGTAATTATGCAAATTCGGCCCCCTGGGTTTAACAGGTCTATCATTTGGTCGATGGATTGTTCGAGAATGGTCAGTTCTCTGTTTAATTCAATCCTAATAGCCTGATAAGTTCTCTTCGAAGGGTGCCCTCCTGCAGACCTAGCTCTAATTGGTATAGCAGCCTTTATAATGTCATTGAGTTCAAATGTTGTTTCAATGACTTTGTTTTTCCTTGCCTGACAGATATGTCTGGCAATATTTCTGGCGAATTTCTCCTCACCATAATCCCTGATTACCCGGTAAAGTTCCATTTCCGAATAATCATTTACTATATCTTTAGCAGTCATTTCCTGCCTCTGATCCATTCTCATATCAAGAGGTGCATCCTCTCTATATGTGAATCCTCTCTCCGGTGTATCTAACTGATAGGAGGATACCCCCAGATCAAGAACGATACCGTCAACACCGCTGACTCCAAGTTCTTCTAAGACCTGGGGGGTTTTCTGATAATTGCTTCTTATAATGTCAATCTTTATTTTATCTTGATATGGTAATAGACGGATGCCTGCTGCGGAAATCGCAGCTGCATCCTGGTCTATTCCTATGAACCTGCCTTTAGCGGACAAACGTTCACATACATAAAATGCATGTCCTCCACCACCTAAAGTGCCATCCACATAAGTACCGTCTTCTTTTATGTTGAGTCCTTCTATTGTCTCCTTAAGTAATACCGACTTATGTGAAAACTCCACGTTTATCCTCCTTCATCATCTCTGTTTCATTAGATGATAATTCCCAAATCTTCGATTCCCTGTGCTAATTCATTGAAATCGATATCATCAATATTGTTCTTCTCTTCCCACTTCTCTTTGCTCCAGATCTCAGCACGCTCACCGACACCAACCACGGTCACATCCTTGGTGATCCCTGCAAACTCTCTAAGGTTAGCCGGAAGAAGAATTCTTCCCTGGTTATCCACTTCACAATCCGTAGCACCAGCCTGAAAAAATCTTTTGAACTTTCTTGAATTCTCATTGGTCATTGGAAGTTGTCTTAATTTGCCTTCAAAAATCTCCCATTCATCATTCGGGTAAGCAAATAAACACCCATCCATTCCTCTTGTAACAACAAAGGATAATCCCAACTGCTCTCTTAGCTTTGAAGGTACGATCATTCTGCCCTTGGCATCCACTGAGTGGTTATATTCACCTTTCAATCCCTTGGACATGACCCTCACCTTCCTTTCCTCCATCCTTTGTCTGTAAGGGTACTTTTCTGTATCTTCTGATAAATCCACCACAATTTACCACTCAATACCACTTTTCACCACTTACAACCACTATTGTACCCTATTAGGTTATAGATTGCAACAAAAGATTTACCTATATTTCATTGTTAAACTAGCTAAAGTTTTTCAATTATTTTTGTGCAATTTGTACATTTTTCTTCTGGTTTTTTCTAGTTTTTTTTGCAGTACATACAACATCTTGTGCTTAGGTATATTTTCATGTTCATATCTTGTATTTCTTGTTTCATTTGTCATTACAAACATTTTTTTACAAAATTTCGGGTGGGGGAAAGTGGAGGACATTTCCCACTTTTAAAAAAATCTCCACCTGTTCACCACTCTGTCATTTCTTTGTAACCCACAATACCTGTCACCACAATTTTCTCCGTATGAATGGCACAAAAAAACCACAAAGCTGTATATCATACAACCTTGTGGTTTTTATAACCTTCTTTATATAATTGTATTACTCTGCCATGTCCTGTTTTTCTTTCTTACTTATCTGCATACGTTTATAGATAATATATATAGAAGCTCCCACGACGCAGACAGCCGCCAATAACTGCGATGCTTTAAAATTCAATCCCGGCAGCATCAGGGAATCCGTTCTAAGACCTTCGATCCATACACGTCCAAGACCATATCCCCAGATATACATGGCAAACATCTCACCATCAAACTTTTTATGTCTTCTATATAGAAAAATAATCAGCAATACTCCAAGATTCCATAGCGATTCATATAAAAAGGTCGGGTGCACCTGAATGAATTCCATTCCATCAATATTAAGTACATTATCGATCATCTCCTGGGTTATCACACCATTATTGACTGTACTGAGCAGATAATTCTTACTGCCAAACCACTCCACCGGAATCGCCATGGCAAAAAGCGAATCTGTATATCCACCAAAGGCTTCCCGGTTAAAGAAATTTCCCCATCTGCCAAGAATCTGTCCAACTAAAAGTCCCATGGAACAGGTATCTAACATCAGCATTGCACTGACTTTCCGCTTTTTGGCAAAAATCAGAAGCGTAATAATCCCGGCAATCACACCTCCATAAATGGCAAGACCTCCGCCACGGATATTCAGCATCCCCAAAATGGTTTCCTTTAATGATTGACCTTCTTTCACATAATCATCCAGACTAAATAAAACATAATAAATTCTGGCACCAAGAATTGCAGGAATCACAAGCCAGAGCATATAATCCAGATACAATTCCGGATCCTGACCGGTTCTCTTTGCCTCTTTTGCAATCAAAGCATATCCAAGAATAAATCCGAGAGCAATGATAACACCATAAAATCTTATTTCAAAATCACCTATAAAAAATCCGTCTGCTACATTTTTCAGTACAATTCCCAAGTGGGGAAACCGTATTTCGTACATATTGTACTCCCTCCATACCTGCAATGGTTTCATTTAACCCAATCTGCTTATCTTACTTATTATACGTTAAACTTAAATAAAATAACATCTCCGTCCTGCACAACATACTCTTTGCCTTCTGAACGCACAAGACCTTTTTCCCTGGCTGCCGCCATAGAACCATTTTCAACCAGATCCTTATAATTGACAACCTCTGCACGGATAAATCCTCTCTCGAAATCCGTATGGATTTTACCGGCAGCCTGTGGTGCTTTGGTTCCCCGTTTGATTGTCCAGGCTCTTGTCTCATCTTCACCAGAAGTCAGATATGAAATAAGTCCCAGCAAGGAATAACTTGCCCGGATCAACTTATCCAGACCAGATTCAGAAAGTCCTAAATCTTCCAAGAACATTTTCTTCTCCTCATCCTCTAATTCTGATATCTCCTGTTCAATCTGCGCACACACAGCAAATACTTCAGAACCATACTCAGCGGCATAATTCTTCACAGCCTTGACATATTCATTATTCCCACCGTCATCTGCCAAGTCATCTTCTGATACATTAGCTGCAAAAATAACCGGTTTTCTTGTAAGCAGATTATATTCTGCAATCCAGGCTTCTTCGTCTTCCCCGTCCACCTCAAAGGTAATGGCGAGCTTGCCGTTTTCCAGATGTTCCTTAATCCTTTTCATGAAGGCAACTTCTTTTGCAATATCTTTATTGTTATTGGCTGCCCGCTGATTCTTTGCAATCCTTCTGTCCAGAATCTCAATATCTGAAAAAATCAATTCAAAATTAATGGTTTCAATATCACGAAGCGGATCGATGCTTCCGTCCACATGTACAACATTGGAATCTTCAAAGCAGCGTACCACATGAACAATGGCATCTACTTCACGAATATTCGATAAAAACTGATTACCAAGTCCTTCTCCTTTGGAAGCTCCCTTTACAAGACCTGCAATATCCACAAACTCAATCACAGCAGGTACCGTCTTTTTGGAATTATACATCTTTGTCAATACTTCAATTCTCTCATCCGGTACCGGAACCACACCTACATTGGGATCAATGGTGCAAAACGGATAGTTTGCTGATTCCGCTCCTGCTTTTGTCAATGAGTTAAATAATGTACTTTTACCAACATTTGGTAATCCAACGATTCCTAATTTCATGTCTGTTTATACCTGTTCAGAATTCCTCTCTCTTCAAGAATTCCTTCCTTTCTCTTTATTCTTTCAAATTACTTTTAAAAGATTAATGCCGCTTTGTGCAAGCACAAGCGTCGCCGGGCTCATTATATCACATGATTAGGAATTTTAAAACCACTAAAATAAAAATCATCAGGAACCTGTACCACTATAGCTGGTGGCTCCCTTCATCCATACCTTATAGCTCAAATAAAAAAACAAAATTCCAAATACCGGCGTGATCCATACAATCCAGGAAACCTCACCAGGTCTTAGAAAAACCAGGCTTGGATAATATGCCATGTAAGCAATAGGCATTATAAATGTAAATGCAATGCGAAGTGCCGGGCTGAATATGGTCATTGGATATTTTGCAAAGTCCCTGAGCTGATTCGATAAAGATAATATAAAAAAGGAATTCACCAGCCAGAAGCACGCAGATGCCGCCAGATTCAAAATAGCAATCACAAACAGGGATGCCGAAAGCACCGCAGCAACAAATAATAATATAGAATACAGATGAAACGGTATAGCAAGCTTCATCCACGCATAAACAACTGCCACAATTCCGAACACAAGCTGTCCAAGTCCCTTTATGTCAAACACCTCTGACATAAAGTAAAAGAAAAGATTGATCGGGCGAAAACAATATTTGATAAAATCACCGGAATACACCTGAAACCGAAGATTCCAGTTATTATCAAACAGACATTGTGCAGGCGTTGCTGCCAATAACGAAAAACCATACAAAAACATCATTTCATAATAGTTCCATCCATTTATGGAAGGAAACTGCTGGAATATCAGCCAAAAACCAAATGCACCTGCAATATTTGTGGCGATCATTCCTATGGTAGATATGAAAAAATCTGCACGGTAACTCATTTTACTTTTGATATCCTGGGCAAGAATCTTACCATATATTTTTAAATAAAACATCAATGTTCTCTTTTTCATTCCAAACCTCCATTTCCAAAAGTCATAATTGGAATTCTCTTTTTGTCACCCTCCGTTTACCGTAATTCTTCTCACAGATATCCGGAAAAAGCAGTCGCTGAAGATGCTAAGCACAACCAGCCAGAACAGCTGGAATGCAATAATCTCAAAAACCTTTCCCACGCCATATTCCGGATGAAGAAGCAGTTCAAGCGGCGAGTTAATAATCGTCTGAAAGGGCAGATACATCACAACAGATTTAATCGTTTCCGGGAAAAATACCAATGGCACAGTTGCACCGCTTAGTACACCCACCACCACCTCTTTCATAATATTGATTCCCCATATGGATTCGGTATGCATACAGACTGTTCCAATCGTAAAATTAATATAAAAATTAATCAGCAGACTGCAGATTGAACTGATAGCAAACCATATGAGATTAACACCCAGATGAATGGCTCCTCCCGACACACAATATACAACAATAGCAGTCGGCAGAAATGTGGTTACAAATTTTACAATGCAGCCTCCGCTTGAGTTAAAAAATAAAAATGTGCGGTATGACATTGGTTTTAACAGATCCACCACAATTCTTCCGTCCTGGATATCCCGTCCCATATTCCATACAAGCCACATTTCCATAAAATTAAAGAGTGCAGCTGCAAACACAAGATATATCATGGTATCCGAAAATGTCATTCCATTTACCACATCCGTACCGGCAGATGCATAAATTGCCTTCCATAAGTGATAGACAAGCAAAAGATACAATAAGTTGCCCACCACAATTAATATGGCAGACATCCTGAACTGCAGTTCCTCCATAATACCTGATTTCATCAGGCTCTTATACTTTGAGAACGTCATGCTATCCCTCCCTCATAAATCTTCCGTATCACACTTTCTGTAGAGATTTCTTCCAGATGCATGTCATAGATAAGGTGTTTTTTCTGAATGGCATTTAATACATCCATAACATTTACCTTTGAACCATCCACTAATACCTCAATCTGGTCATCATTTTTCGTAACGGAAATGTCACCCTGTTCCTCTTGTATATTCTCGGATAAATGTAAATGAACCACATCCCGTGTCACCTGTTCCACACTGCTGAGCAGGGAGTTCATTTTCTCCTCTGTCACTTCTTCTCCCTTTTTCAATAATGACAGGCTTAGTGTGCGGTAAGCTCCAAATAATTCTGTCAAATGTGCAATATCATTATCATAAAGCATGGTTCCCTTATCTATGATTACAATCCGCTGGCATAGGGCGTCCACATCACCCATGTCATGTGTTGTAAGAATAACCGTTGTATTCTTTTCCTGATTTAATGTTTTAATCAATTCCCGGATTTTAGCTTTCATTGCTACATCCAGCCCAATAGTTGGTTCATCTAAGAAAACAATACCGGGATTATGTAAAAAAGCTGCCAGAATATCACATAATGTTCTCTGCCCCAATGACATCTGTCTGACAGGCTTATGGATCAAAGCTTCCATATCTACCATGGACGCATATAAATCCATCATATCATTATATACTTTATCCTCCACCTGATAGATATCCTTTAGAATCTTAAAGGATTCAATCACCGGAAGTGCCCACCAAAGCTGGGATCTCTGTCCGAACACAACACCTATATTCTGTGCATTTTCGCTTCTTCTTTCATAGGGAACGATTCCATTACATAAAATCGTTCCGGCACTAGGTTTCAGAACACCAGTCATCATCTTTATTGTAGTAGATTTTCCAGCTCCGTTTGGACCAAGATAGCCTACAATTTCACCAGGCATGATATCCATGGATATATGATTCACGGCTTTCACAATTTTATAATCCCGCGAAAACAAATCCTGAATACTTCCTTTCAGCCCCTCATGACGGTTTAACACCTTAAATTCCTTTGTAATATCTTTAATCTGAACAATTGGTTCCATAATCTTCCCCTCACTTTCAGTACATCAATCCATTTTCTCTGCCGTTTTTCTATAAGCTATTCCACAGAGGTTCCTCTTACTGTATAGTAACTCACAATTGTAGTGGGAATTGGTATCATTTGTCAATACTTTTTTGACTTCATTCCTATTCTCAGTTTTCTGCCACCGCTTTCGCGGTGCCTTCGCTTCTG
>JBJEJE010000176.1:0-5427 GCA_051877755.1 Lachnospiraceae bacterium
ATTATATCATAAGGCAGATTACAAATCCACATCCTGATTTCTCTGCCACTCTATTTATTACTTTGCGATTATTATAGAGGAATTCTTTAAGTTCATCTTCATCAAAATCTATTGGAAGCCCACTCATAATAGAATAATTATATTTTCCTGTTTCTTTGTCATATTCAACACTTTCTTCCTTTATACTTGGAGAATGGATTGAAACATTAATATCATGCAGACATACCTGTATTGAATTCCTTTTCAACGCAAATGCTTCTATTTCACCTATTGGAACAAAAAGAGCTGGCTCAATTTGAGCCAGGCTGATTATTAGAATTAATGTGTTCTTTTATATAACAAATCTATCAAAAGTTCCAGTCTCCTCATCTTAATCAATGAAATAACAGGCGTGGTATCTGATACAACTATCATCCAACCACCTCTTTCATTCTATGGTATGTTGCCATATCTTCTTCTAATTCATCCTCACTCATATCAAAATAAGCCAATCCCATACTACTATAAATAGCAATCAAATCCAATTTGTTTATTCCTAAAATCTCTGCCGCCTTTCCATGAGAAATCGTACAATCTTTAATAAAGGGATATAATAGCATAGCATTTCTTAGTAATACAGATTTTTCGTCCTTCTTCTGAACATACTCTTTCATTTGTGTTGGCACCTGTAATTCAACATTTGTTAATTCCATAGAAAACACCTCCAGCTATTATCAACATCAACAACTCCTATATATAGTATATCACGTTTCATCACTCTCTACCACCAAATCATCTGTTTTCGTATTAAAATCTGTATGGATTGTGCTTAAATTATCTCAATATCTCCCCATAGTTTTGCCTGTCATCAATAACATATTCTATTTTAACAACTTTCTGTTCTTCATATATCTGAAAAACAAACCATAAATGTTCCCACATAGGAAACACTCTGTATTTAGACGGAATATACCGAAGTCTGCCACATCCTATTCTGGGATTAGATTCTAACAGTTCAATGTTAGCATCATATGAATCCAGGTAGCTGTTAGCACAAGTCTCGCCATTATCTTCCAGACACATATAGTAGTATTTTCGAACAATTCCTTCAGCTGCAGGCGATATATCCACTTTATACATGTTTTTTCTCCTTTGCTTCTCGTCTCAATTCCTGACTGAGTTGCTTTGCCGGTTTATCATTTACTCCTGTCTGCCTCATTTCCTCAATTTCAATTAATTTTTCACGCAATTCCAGCTGTTTTTCTCTCTGATCATAAGTTTCAATATCCATAACCACTAAATCTCCCTCACCATTCTTGGTAAGAAATACCGGTTCCTTTGTCTCTTTGCACAATTTTGAAATTTCATTATAATTCTGCCGGATCATTGCTGAAGGTTTAATTAATGTCTGCATTACCAAAACTCCTTTTCTTATATAGTAATATTATAGTCAAATATTACATTAATTATACTATATAATTTCTTATAAAACAACTACTACTCAACTACCACTGCTAATTTTTTCTTTCTGGTGACTCAACCTCAATTTTCTTTTAGCGTAAAAAACTGCCATTACAATATATCCTTGTAATGGCAGTTCATTTTATGCTATAAAGCTGTCAGATTATTCTCACGCCTTACCTACAGAACCAAATAACTCCATCTTTTCTTTAACAGTTGCTTTGATTGCATCTGCACCTGGAGCTAATAACTTACGAGGATCAAATCCTTTACCCTCTAAGTCCTTGCCAGCCTCAATGTACTTACGTGTAGCATCTGCAAATGCTAACTGGCACTCTGTATTAACGTTAATCTTAGCAACACCTAATGAGATAGCTTTCTTGATCATATCCTCTGGGATACCTGTACCACCATGTAATACCAATGGCATATCACCAGTCTTCTGCTGAATAGCATCTAATGTATCGAAGCTTAAGCCTGCCCAGTTCTCAGGATACTTACCATGAATATTACCAATACCAGCTGCAAGCATGGTTACACCTAAATCAGCAACTGCCTTACACTCGTCTGGATCTGCACACTCACCGGCACCGATGACACCATCTTCCTCACCACCGATAGAACCAACTTCAGCCTCTAAAGAAAGACCTTTTTCCTTACAGATAGCAACTAATTCCTTTGTCTTTGCTACGTTCTCTTCGATTGGGTAATGAGAACCATCGAACATGATAGAAGAGAAACCAGCCTCGATACAAGCCTTAGCACCTTCATATGAACCATGGTCTAAGTGAAGTGCAACCGGAACTGTGATTCCAAGGCTGTCTACCATAGCATCTACCATAGCTGCAACAGTCTTAAAACCGGTCATATACTTACCTGCACCCTCAGATACACCTAAGATAACAGGGCTCTTTAACTCCTCAGCGGTTAAAAGAATAGACTTTGTCCACTCAAGGTTGTTGATGTTGAACTGACCAACTGCGTACTTGCCGGCTTTTGCCTTTTTTAACATTTCTTCTGCTGAAACTAACATGAATAATTCCTCCGTCTTATTTTAAATTACAGGTGAAAATGTATGCGCACCTGCACACTTACAATTATTATACCCTAACTAATATCAAAAATAAAGAAAAATTTTTGTGTTTATAATATTCTAACGGAATCAGCTTTGCTTTCTATGTCGTTGAAATATTAAATGAATCACCATCACAATCAAAGCCCCTGCTATGGCACCGACTACATTTAAACCCATTTCTGACAAGTCACAATGTCTTCCCTCAATAGACAGTTTCCCCACCTCCGACATGACTGCCAGAAAAACCCCGGACACCACTGATACAGACGTTACTACCCACAAACGATCTATCCATTGTAATAATGTTATCATAATGATAATTCCATATAAAAAGAGCAGGACAAAATGTGCCGCCAGACGAAACCGTGCATCCCACAACATCAACATATCCCAGCCCGGTTCCTCTTTCATAAAAATCCGCAATATACTCTGTGTAAAATGCATACTGGTGCCCGCCGTTTCCTGTCCATTTTGAAAGGAGAGAAACAAAACCAAACTAACCCAGCATACCAATAATATGATTGAAATACCTTTCTTCATAAATTATAATTATGTCCTTTCATAATCTATCTGAACTGCCTAATATCAAAATCCACCGGGATTGCAGTCCCTCTATTTCATTAACAAAGCTACTCCCTTTATGACTACCAGTAACATAACAGATAATGCGATTACCATCCCCGCTTCTTTGTATGTATCCATTTTCTCTTTCTGATAAAGCGTTATCTTCTGGACAGTTTCCTGCTCCTCACTCTCATCACTGCCTGCATTCTCCTCTGCTTGTCCCGGCTGCTCTATCATATTATCCGATCCATCAGACTGTTCTTCCATTCCAGGTACTGACCCCGTTGCTTCACCATCCGCAGCTCCAGTTGTATCTTCTGATGTATTTGTAAAATGTGAAACGGATGCCTCCTGCTCTTCTTCACTATCCTCATCCTCTTCTTCTATCTCCTCAACAACTGTGCCTTCTTCTGTAGCAGTCTGCGTTGAAGCCTCTTCGGTAGTGGTAATGCCCAATTCTTCATCAAACTTTCCATCCAGATAATCCTGATACGCCTGACTGGCACCACCTGCATCCGGCGAATAGCCGTGGGCAGAAAGCCACGCTTTTGCGGCTGCCTTTTCTTCCTCCGTATAGGCATAGGATGTAGAACCCGTTCCTATCGTCATAAAGAATATCAGTATTCCCGTTATTAAAAATAAAAATATCTTATTCCTATAAAATCCTTTCATTTGTATCCTCTTCCTGACATACTCCATATCATTATCAGCATTCTGTTTCATTCTTCCACATTTCTTTTGGCAATCCACCCGGTCCACTGGGTTCCGTCTTCCTGCCTGTACTGTATCCAAAACTGGCGTTAAATCTTCTACATTGCGCAGAAATGGATCTAGTGCAGAAAAAATATATCCTCGTTCCTGATATTCTGTCTGCAATGCAATGGACCCATGAAATGGTTCTATTATTTCTTTTGCTTCCTGAATTGTCTTTGCATTCTGCATCGCAAACTGCAAAGTTGGAGAATTAATAAGATCATTAATATATTTTAAAGAATCATTCATCCGGATCCCTCCCTTTGGAATCCATTATAAACGATTTTAAATGATTTTAGAAGAAAAATTTCAGGCTTTTCTCTTTTGAAGATGCACCGGAATTCTTTGCATCCTAACGACTGCTTAATGGTAAAAAAACTAAAAACATATATTGAACTTTTTCTTGACATCCTCTCTTATGCTTTCTATAATCAAATTATAAGCATTGTGAAAATCTATCCGGTGTATGGTAACATACACAGTGCAGACCGGAGTCTTTGACGTTTCGTCAACATTTTCACACTTTTAAATTAAATGTTGGCAGGCGGTCGCAGATGGATTTTACAATAAAGATGGTATCTGTGGTATGTCTGCCGGAAGGAGAATATATGGCATATACCAAAAGAAAACTAGAAGAACTGAATATCATGGATGATTTCCTGCTAAACGCAATTGCTACCGATGAAGAGGTGGGCGTACCATTTTGTCAGGAAGTCTTATCGGTACTGTTACAGAGAAAAATCGGAGCTATCCGGGTGGTATCCCAGCGAACCATTCCGGCACTATCGCCAAAGCTGCGGGGAATCCGTATGGATGTAGAGGTGGTGGAGGATTTATCCTCTGAAGGAAAACTTCCCGCCATGAACATCTATGATTTGGAACCCCATATTCCGGATGATACGGATATGCTGCGGCACAATCGTTTCTATCAGGCAAAGATAGACAGCAGGTATCTGAAAAGCGGTGAACGGGATTTCTCCAAACTTCCGAATCTCTATGTGATAACAATACTTAATTATGACCCGTTTGGGTATGATTATATGATGTATAACATCTGCAACCAGTGTAAGGAAGTTCCAGAACTGGAATATGAAGATGGACTTCATTACATATATTTCTACACAGATGGAACAAAGGGTGGCACGCCGGAAATTAAGGCAATGCTCAATTACTTCAAAGAGAGTACGCAGGAGAATGTAACGAATGAATCCACGAAAAAAATCCATGATTACACAAATAAGGTCAAGATTGAGCCGGAAGTGAGGGATGCGTATATGACATTTGAAGATAAGATTTATTATGAGCGAAAAGATGCTGCAAAATCTGCAGCTCTTGCTACTACTGTTCAATGCATATGCAATCTACTGGAAGACTACGGTCCAATTCCTGATGAGCTGACGGACAGACTCAACGATCAGAAAGATATCAATGTTCTTACAAAATGGCTTAAACTGGCTGCAAAGGCTGACAGTATCGAGGAATTTGTCAAAGCAATCAGCGAACAGGACTCGTGATTTAAAAGAATATTTATATGTAAACACAGGATGACCTGGACAATGAACGTGATATCTGGGCCAGACTGTTTCAGGCAGAAA
>JBJEJE010000177.1:0-3343 GCA_051877755.1 Lachnospiraceae bacterium
ATGGAAAGATGGCTCATTGACAATGATATGGAGCAGATAGTAAAAGCTCTTTCGGGGGTAAGATGATGGCAAATATAGAAGAACGATTAGACCAGATGGAAGTGCTGATAAAGAAACCATCTTTCAGACAGACAAAGGGAAAAGCAAATGAGGTTAATTATTGGGTGTTTGATTATGCACCGGAGGATGAACTGACAGTAAGAAATCGAATTTCCTATCTGAAAAATAAGAACCTCAAAGGCACAGATGGTTTCGAGTTGGTGGTATATGATCTGTACGATTTAATCATAGAACATCTACAGAGCAAGAACTTTATGGAAAAGTGTTACGCACAGGAAGAAAAGCGTGGCATTAAGAAATTGCAGGACGCAATCCAGCATACGCTTAAAATAACTGACAAGGAAAACCTGCTAGTAAAGTATATTGCAGAGAATACACCGGAGAATGCAGTCGTGTTTCTGACTGGTGTGGGAAAATGCTTCCCATTATTACAAGCTCCGGAAGTGTTTAACAAAATTCTCTACAATATGCCACAGACATTTGCCAGTGTACCTATGGTTTTATTCTATCCGGGTACTTACACCGAGCAGGAACTAATCATATTTAATGAATATCCGGAAGACAATTATTACCGGGCATTCCGTTTGGTACGGTAGGCAGAAAAAGAAATCATATTGCAAAGATGAAAACTAATCATTTATTAGGAGGGTACGGCAATGTTAATTAAAGAAATGTTTGAAAAAGAGATTGACCGTGATATACAGGGCGTAATCATTGTTGGTCAAAGCGAAGCAGAAAATGTAGCGCAAGAATTGGATGAATATGTAGTAACAAAGGAATTGCAGAAACACTTTGCAGATTTCTTTTCCGCATATAAAAAGGGTATTGTCGGAACTACTCCTAAAATGGGGGTATGGATTTCCGGTTTCTTTGGAAGTGGTAAATCTCATTTCTTAAAAATCCTATCATATTTACTTGCAAATAAAACAGTAGGCGATAGAAAAGCCATTGATTATTTTGTAGACGATAAGAAGATTGTGGATCAGATGGTGCTTGCAGATATGAAGCTGGCAGCTGACACCGATACGGATGTTGTACTTTTCAACATTGATTCAAAAAGTGACTCAAACAGTAAGCAGAATAAGGATGCAATCGTTAATGTATTCTTAAAAGTGTTTAATGAAATGCAGGGCTTTTGTGGAGCAATGCCTTTCTTGGCAGACTTGGAAAGAAAGCTGACAGAGGAAGGACGATACAACGAGTTCAAACAAAAGTTTGAAGAAGTGTATGGAGAGGCATGGGAAGATTCCAGACAGGACTTTGATTTCATTCAGGATGATGTAGTGGAAGTACTTACCGGGATGGATTTCATGAGTGAGGCAGCTGCACGTAACTGGTGTGAAAAGGCAGCCGAACCATATCAGATTAGTATTGAAGATTTTGCAAAACGAGTGAAAGCATACATTGACCGAAAGGGCAATAATCATCATGTAGTCTTTTTGGTAGACGAAATAGGTCAGTATATTGGAGAAGATTCAAAGCTGATGCTTAACTTACAGACCGTGACAGAAGAACTTGGCAAGGAATGTATGGGTAAGGCATGGGTTATTGTGACCAGCCAGCAGGATATTGATTCGGTAACAAAGGTAAAGGGTAATGACTTCTCAAAAATTCAGGGACGTTTTGACACAAGACTGTCTCTTTCCTCTGCCAATGTAGATGAAGTAATCAAGAAAAGAATTTTGGAAAAGAAAGAGACTCCTGCGCAGACCTTACGCCTGTTATACGGTCAGAAGACCACCATTATCAAGAACCTAATTACATTCAATGATGGAGTGGAAAAGAAGCTGTATGCAGATGAAAATGATTTTGCGTGCGTTTATCCGTTTGTACCGTATCAGTTCAATTTGCTTGCAAGTGTACTGACATCCATTCGTACCCACGGTGCATCAGGAAAGCACTTGTCTGAAGGAGAGCGTTCCATGCTTGCAATGTTCAAAGAGTCAGCTATGGAATATAAGGAATGTGAAGTTGGAGCAATTATACCATTCCATGCTTTTTATGATGCACTGGAAAACTTCTTAGACCACAGCCACCGTGGAGTTATTATTCGGGCATATGAAAATGACATGATCAATCCGGAGCATAAAGAAAAAGTATTTGCCGTGGATGTTTTAAAAGTACTTTTTATGATTAAGTATGTTGATAAAGTAGTCGTGGCGAATATCGACAATATCACAAGTCTTATGGCATCCAATATTGATGATGACAGAATCGCTCTGAAGGAAAAAGTGGAAGATGCGTTGAAAGTATTGATGCGCCAGAACCTTGTACAGAAAAATGGGGATATTTATGTATTCCTTACTGATGAAGAGCAGGAAATCAACAGAGAAATTGAAAGCCAGAGCGTAGAGATGGCAGAGATTATCAATAAAGTATCTGAAATGATTTTTGAGGATATTTTTACTGATAAGAAATATAAATACCCTGCATTCAATGGCAGATACTCATTTAATTTTAATCAGATCGTAGATGACAGACCTTATAAGTCTACGCAGAATTTTGATATTGGAGTACGTATTCTTACCCCGGCATCTGATTATGGTACGGACGAAACAACACTTAGAATGATATCCGGACAGGGTAGGGAAGTTTTGGTTGTTTTACCGGATGACCGTGCTTTTATGGATGAGATACAGAGATATTTAAAGATTGAAAAATTCTTACGTTTGAATACATCCTCTGCATTATCCAAGTATGAGAGCATCAAGGAAGCAAAGAGACTGGAAATGCGAGAGCGTAATGCGAATGCCAAACTGTTCCTGACAGAATCTTTAAAGGATGCTGTTATCTACGTGAATGGGGATCGGGCACAAATCAGTGCAAAAGACGTGTCTGCAAGAATCAATGAAGCTCTTGGCAGATTAGTAAAGACAGTATATCACAAGCTGGATTATATTGATGCAGCTATGGGAGAGGACGATATTAGAAAACTCTTAAAGACCAGCAATCAGATTACCCTTAATCTGGAAGGTGGTACAGAGCCTAATATCCATGCACTTGATGATGTATTACAGTATATTGCAGGTAACAGCCGGATGCATGTAAAGACATCCATGAAATCCATAAAGGATAGATTTATGAAAGCACCATATGGATTTGTGGAAGATGATGTTCAGTGGCTTGTAGCAAAACTTTTCAAGAGGGGAGATTTGTCTTTCTCTGTTAATGGTGCAAGCGTAACCATGATGAATAAGGATGTAGAGGAAATCATCAACTATATTACAAAGAAAGCCTTTGTTGAAAAGCTGATGATGGAGGAACGTGTCCGTGTAGCAGATAA
>JBJEJE010000177.1:3443-5349 GCA_051877755.1 Lachnospiraceae bacterium
GAACTTTTGAAGCAGTTTACAGATGCTTATTCAAAAGTATTGGACGAACAGCTTGCACCAGTACTTGCATCTGTATCAGAATCCCGGAAACGAGTATTTGAAGTACTTAATACAAAATCCTATAAAGATGAAAAACTCAATGGATATATTGATTTATTCCTTGAAATTGAAAATGGCGCACAAAGCTGTACGAATGTATCTGTGCTTAGAGGCTATGCTGATAGAGCAGAGGCATTAAAAATCCGTCTTCTGAATGAAATGGATAAGTTGGATCAGAATATCGCTCTTAAAAAAGCAGAGGAAATAAGAAAGGCGCTGGAAGCACAGGCAGCAAAGACTGGAAACATTGACAAGGAAAAGATTGAGGTTGAGGTTAAGAAAGAGGTCAAGGTAAAAAAGACAAAGAATGTGCCTATTAAAAATATGACCAAAACTGCATCATGGCGTATCGAGAGCAGGGAGGATGTTGACCGATATATTGATGAACTCCGGTTAAAGCTGATTAGTGAATTGGATACAGATACGATTGTAAATATTGAATTTTAAGGAGTGTTGGTATGGATAAGACAGCCATAAAGAATTTCTCAATTTGGGCGAGAAATAAACTGATTGCAGACATTACATATAAAGCCGGATTGTTAGGCATAACAGAGGAGGGTATCAAGGATGCCCTGCCCCAGTCTACACAGGATGCAGAGTTTTATGATATTGGAACGAAAGAGCCGTATGCCATTCATGGAGAAGAAATTAAGCAGCGTAAGGAATTGGTAAGCGAAATTCGGAAAAAAGCGTTACAGTTAGAGTATAAAGAAGCATACCAAAATGTGATAGAGGAAGTGGCATATACATGGTTCAACCGTCTTATTGCAATCCGTTTTATGGAAGTCAATGATTATATGCCAGCACATATCCGGGTATTGTCTTCTGAAGGCGGTAAAAAGCTGGAGCCGGATTTGGTAACAACTCCATTTGATGCTGAAATTGAGTTTACACAGCAGGAAACAGAAAACATTATGCAGATGAAAAATGGTAATCAGGTGGACGCACTTTTCCGCTTCCTGTTTATCAAACAGTGTAATGCGCTGAATGCCTATTTACCTAAATTATTTGAAAAGACATCTGATTATACAGAACTTCTGCTGAATGTATCTGTTACTGATCAGGATGGTATCGTGTATCATCTGACACATGATATTAAGGAAGATGATTTTAACATCAGTAATATTGGAGAAGATGGAAAGCCAACCGGACAGGTAGAAATCATTGGATGGATGTATCAGTATTATAATACAGAGCCGAAAGATGAGGCATTTGCATTATTAAAGTCCAATATCAAGATTACAAAGGAGCGCATCCCGGCAGCCACACAGCTTTTTACGCCTGATTGGATTGTCCGCTATATGGTCGAGAACAGTATCGGAAGACTGTGGTTAGAAGGGCATGAGAATGAAGAACTGAAAAAAGGATGGAAATACTATCTTGACGAGGCAGAACAGGAAGCAGATGTAGAGGAACAGCTGAAAGCCATTCGGGAAGAATACAAAGACATTAAACCAGAAGAAATCAAGGTAATTGATCCGTGCATGGGAAGTGGTCACATTCTGGTGTATGCTTTTGATGTTCTGATGCAGATATATGAAAGCTATGGATATAGCCAGAGGGATGCTGCTAAGAGCATTGTCGAGAATAATATTTACGGACTGGATATAGATGATCGTGCATTCCAGCTTGCCTATTTTGCAATCATGATGAAAGCACGTTCCTATAACAGAAGATTTCTGACTCTTGGAATAGAGCCTAATTTGTGTGCAATACAGGAAAGTAATGGTATTCAGTATGATAAGGAAATGGGAGATTTCCTGCTAAGTGACGAACATAGAGAAACTTTGCAGTATTTGTTACATAC
>JBJEJE010000178.1:0-27148 GCA_051877755.1 Lachnospiraceae bacterium
TCTTAACCATATAGGTATATATCTTTTTAACCTTTTGCTCATCTGACATGCTGGCCTTTACGCCCGCTTTTTTTAACATATCTTCCGCAAGATAGTCACAGGTGGCATCTCCGGTATAGAATTTAATCTTCTTAGCAGCCTTCAGTCCCTTTGCACCGCCAGGAGCACTTCGTGAAACAGTAAATGTTTTTGTGGCAGATGTGGTATAAAATGGATTCTTTTTATCATTGCTAAAAAAGTGTGTAATCTCAATTGTGTATTCACCATCGGGAACGTAGGCACCAGCTTTTAATCCTGCCTCATTATTCTTGTCTGCTTTCCCGTCCCACATGTAGGATAGCAGCTTTTGATAAGCAAATGAATTTGATGTTTTAGAATCGACTGGTGCGGTTGAGAGATCCTTTTCATAAACCTTATGTACACATTTACCGTCGCTGTTTAGTATGCGTAGTTGATTCTGACTGTACGGTGTCTTTCAGGAAGGATAACTCCTCGCAGGCAATCTGGGGATTGGCCCAGGTAAAAAAGCAGCCATTGCAAAGGAGCTGTGCAGTAAAACTCCGGTTTCCATCGGAGAAGGTTACAGTCATTGCAGTCGGATTCTCGTCTGGATCATCATCATTGGCATAGCATGTCTTGCTGGAATATAGGACACCAAAACAAAACATGAAGATAAAAAAGAATAATTGTAATTTTTTGTGTGCTTTCATAAAATCCTCCTTAAAATAGTCCTCATTAATATAGATATATTTTAACAGAAAAATGTTCTGTTGAAAACATCTGTTAGTACAATGCTTCGTCGGCGATAAAGAATGTTGCGAATTATATTTTGCTGTGATAAAATTATAAACATAGATATTGATTAATGAGAAAAGGGGGAAGAGCAGATCATGAAGGGAAAATCAGATTCAGAAACAAAAACAAGAAAACTCAGCATACGCACGAAGATATTGCTTCCAATCAATATACTTGTGATAGCTATCTGTGCAGTTATGGGTGTGACAGCTTACCGGAGTATTGATGAAGGTATGGTTTCCGTAGGTGTGGAGCAGGCAAAGATGGCGGCAAAGATTGCTCTGCAGGTGATTGATGGAGACAAGGTTGAACAGATTACTCCCGGTTGTGAGGACACGGAGAATTATAAGAATCTGCTTGCAGATATGAGGTCGGTGCAGAAAGAATACGGCATTTTGTATATGTATACGTTATACACAGATGGCAGTCAGGTTTATTATGGTGTGGACACTGATACATCTGAACTTCAGGCAGAGGTTGGAAAAAAGTTTGAGAAATCTTATGAAATGTTAGAGGGAACATTCCATGGAGAAGATTATGCACAGAATTATATTGATTATTCTGAATATGGAGATGTGATTTCCGTATATAAGCCAATCACAAACAGCTCCGGCGAGGTTATTGGTGCGTTGGGATGTGATTATGATGCTTCGGCAATCGTAGAGGAATTAAAGAAAATTGTAGAAGAGGTTATTGTAATTGTAGTGGTATGCACTGTAATTTCCTGTGTGCTGTTAAGTATCATTGTAGGGCGTATTACAAGAAACCTCAAAGCGGTAGACCGGAAGATTTATGATCTGGTACATAGCGATGGGGATCTGACACAGAAGCTGGATATCAACACAGGAGATGAGCTAGAGCTGATTGCAAACAATGTCAATAAGCTGCTGGAATATATCCGGGGCATCATGCAGAATATTGCTTCCAATTCTCTGCAGTTGAATGATTCAGCCGGTAATGTGGTGAAGAATCTTTTCAGTGCAGAAAGCAGCATCACAGATGTTTCTGCGACGATGGAAGAAATGAGTGCGGCAATGGAGGAAACCAGTGCATCTTTGAACCAGATTAACGATGCTACGGAGGAAGTATATCAGAATGTACAGACCATTTCCGATAATGCCAATTCCGGGCGGAAGTCCTCTGGTATCATTATGGAAAAAGCAGCAGAAGTGTATGAGAATGCCAAGAAGGAGCAGGAAGCTGCAAAACAGCAGGCACAGGATATGGCGGATTCGGTCAATGAAAAGATTGAGAAATCCAAAGCGGTGAAAGAAATCAGTATTCTTACGGAAAATATCATTAATATCACGGATGAAACCAATTTGCTTTCCCTGAATGCCAGTATTGAGGCAGCAAGAGCCGGGGAAGCGGGAAGAGGCTTTGCCGTTGTGGCGAATGAAATAGGACAGCTTGCTACTGATTCCGCCCAGACCGCAGTGCAGATCCAAAAAGTAAGTGCTGAGGTGATTGAGGCGGTGGATGAACTGGCAAATATCGCAGAAGCAATGTTGAGATTTATGGAAGATACCGTAATGAGCGGATTTGATAAATTGTGTGAGACCAGTGAAAACTACCGACATGACGTGGGCGAGATGAATCAGATGATGCAGGATTTTGCCCGGGAAAGTGAGTCCATGAAGAGTGGTGTGGATCAGATAAGAGAGGCCATTGCGGCAGTGAACATTGCTGTAGAGGAAAGTGCAGAGGGTGTAACCAGCGTAGCGGAGATTTCCATGGATTTGGTCAGTAATGTGGGTGACATCCGAAATGAAGCGGATGCCAATGAGGAGATTGCAAACCAATTAGACAACGAGGTGAATAAGTTCAAACTGTGAAACTGAGTAATAGGCTGCACGAAAGTGATATTCCGATTCTATTTACCATCATGTATGAAGATAAAAAAATGTGCCGGTATATAACAATTGTGGCGGTTTCTTTGCTGATGATACCAGTTGTGGCAAGGGGTGGCGACCAGCAATAATGCGGAATATACAGATTATATTCCGCATTATTGCTTGTTATATTCCGCAATATATAAAATAAACTTGATATATTGCGGAATATAATGTATAATTTGCGGGAAGAACGATACATTAATTTGTATAGATGGGAGATGGATTCGTATGAAAACATGTAGAGAAAAAGCTGCAGAATGGGGAATTTCAGAGCGTACGGTGAATAATCTCTGTAAAACGAAAAGAATATCAGGAGCAGTTAAGGTTGGAAAAAACTGGCAGATTCCTGATGATGCGGAAAAGCCGATTGATAGAAGAGTGAAATCCGGAAATTATAAGAATACTGTAGTTATGAAAGAGAAAAAGGCACTTCCGATAGGTATCTCTGATTATGTTCGTGCACAATCGGAGTATTACTATGTAGATAAAACATTGTTAATCAAAGAATTTTTGGATAAGAAGCCATTGGTTTCTTTGTTTACAAGGCCAAGAAGATTTGGAAAAACCTTAAACATGGATATGATGAGAGTATTCTTTGAAATATCAAAAGAGGACACTAGTGTTTATTTTAAAGATAAGAATATTTGGCGGTGTGGAAAACAGTATACCAGACATCAGGGGCAATATCCGGTTATTTTTTTGACATTTAAGGATGTAAAATTTGATACATGGGAAACAACACTGGATAAAATTAGAGGACTTTTGCAGGCAGAGTTTGGCAGACATCTTGAACTGCAGGAGAGCAGTCTGTTAGCAGAATATGAGCGAGAGTATTTCTCAAAAATTTTGTATGGCAAGGCAAATGAAGTGGAATTGTCTTCTTCGTTGGAAAATTTGTCGAAGATGCTTTATAAGCATTATGGAAAAGCCCCTATCATTATTATTGATGAATATGATACACCGATTCAGGAAGGTTATGCCAAGGATTTTTACGATGAGATAATAGGATTTATGCGCAATTTTTTTTCTGGGGCGTTTAAGGATAACAAGGCTCTTTCTTATGGCTTTCTTACAGGTATTTTACGGATTGCACAGGAAAGCATATTTAGTGGACTGAATAATCTGACGGTAAATTCGGTAATGGATGAGGATTATGATAGGTTCTTTGGCTTTACAGAGTCAGAGGTACATCAAATGCTGGAATATTATGATTTTGCTGATAAGAATTCAGAATTGAAGGACTGGTATGATGGTTATTTGTTTGGTAATACAGAAATATACAATCCGTGGTCTGTCATTAATTATATTTCAAAAGGATGCATTCCGCAGGCATATTGGGTAAATACCGGAAAGAACGAAGTACTTGAAGACGTTTTGAAAGTGGCAACGGATGATATAGTGGAACGATTGGATACACTTTTGCAGGGAGAAAGAATAATAGCAAGGATTGATCAGAATGTTGTATACAGGGTTTTGAAGGAGGAACCGGAAAATATATATAGTTTGCTGCTTGTTGCAGGATATTTGAAAGCACCGAAAAGAAATCTTCAGGGAGACGGTTCCTATCTTTGTGAGGTGTCTATTCCAAACAGGGAGATTAAGGCAGTGTATAAGAGTGAAATCCTGTCACACTTGTTACAGATAGGAGCCGTTACGCGAACCACGGCAAATAAGATTGCAGAAAGCCTTTATGCAAAAGATTGGAAAAAACTGCAACAGGCTATTGCGGAATATATGGATAAAACGATTAGTTTCTATGATGGTGGGGCAGAAGGGTTTTACCATGGTCTTACACTTGGCTTAGTTGCTTTGACGGATTACCATTATAAGATTACATCAAACCGGGAGGCCGGTGATGGAAGATATGATATTTGTATGTTTCCAAGAGAGAGCGGATATCCGGGGATTCTTATAGAATTAAAATGGAAAGGTGGTTTGGATGAAGAATCACTTAAAGTAAAAATACAGGTGGAATAGAGATCGGTTGTTGGAAAGTAAAAGTTTAAATATTGTGCGGGGAAAGAATAGGAAAACATGAACAAGAGACAGAAAAAGAAGAAATTAAAGCAGCAGGAAGAATGTGATTCAAAACAATTGAATAATGAAAACACAGTATTCGAAAATAAAACTTCAAAGTGTCCGGATGTTGTTGAAAGTGACACAAAAGAGAATCTGGAGCCGGCAGCTGTTTCGGAACAGACACAACAGGAATCTCTGGCGGCAAAATCGGATGAATTGCAGAAGAAAGCCGGTGGATTGCTTTGGTTTGCCCTGTTTCCAATTGGTTTTTTTGTGTTAGAACTGGTAATGGCATGTTCAACAGGGGGACATTTTTTCAGTCATTATGGAATCTATATTACATTGTTTTGTGTGGGATATGGGTTGATATTCCAACTTCTCACAACACTTACAAAGTGGGAACGTGTCAATCAGATATTGCAGGCAGGCTGTCTTTTACTTACATCTATATTATTCTGTGTCATCTATTTTTTGTATTGCGAATTCCGGTTATTTTATGATTTGAATACCATGCTTGCTGGTGCATCGGATGCAATGGGGGATTTCATGGGAGATATTATTTCCATGATACTGACTCCGGATGGATTACTGCACATACTTTTATTTTTACTGCCGGTAATCTGCTATGTGATATTATACAGAAAATGCGGATTTGCAGAGCAGGCAGATTTAAAAACAAAGGGAAGCTTACTGGCATTGGCAGTCCTGATATTGCTGATTAATATTGGATGCATTTCATTAAATCAAGCCGACCGCAATGCTTATACAAAGGAATATCATTACGCTTCTGCAATTGCAGATTTTGGATTGCTAACAGGACTGCGATTAGAAATCAAACATGCCATGTCAGAAGATTCGCAAAATGTCACATTTGAAACAGTTGAAACGACAGAACCGGCAGCAGAGGATGGAGAGGCAGTCAGCACAGATGCATCGTCATTCCAAAACGGACAGGCAGGGGAAAACGAGCAGACAGGGGAAGATAAAGAGGCAGCGGAAAACGAAGAGGCTGTCATTCCGGCAGGAAAAAATGAGCTGGAGATTGATTTTTCTGCATTGGCCAAGAAAGATGATGGCAGGTATGCGGTATTAGATGAGTTTGTGGCATCCCTGCAGGCATCTTCAAAGAATGAGTACACAGGTCTTTTTGAAGGGAAGAACTTAATATTTATGACTGCGGAGGCATTTACTGAGGAAGTAATTGACGAAACTCTTACTCCGACACTATACCGGTTGGCGAATGAAGGAATACAGTTTACAGATTTCTATCAGCCATCCAGTGCAGGAACCACCGGAGGAGAATACAGTAATATCTTTGGAATGTTACCTACAGCGGGTGGCAGCTCCATGAAAAAAACAGCAACACAGTTAAACTGGACTACTCTGGCTTCCCGTCTGTCGGAAAAAGGATATTACGGAAAAGCTTATCACAACAATGACTATACCTATTATGACAGACATAAAACCCATATCAATCTGGGATTTTCCGATGGATATGAGGGCGTGGGAAATGGTCTGGAAAGTGTTATCACATCCCAGTGGCCGGAAAGCGATTTGGAGATGTTGCAGGGAACATTTTCCACCTATGTCAAAAAAGAACCATTTTTTATCTACTATATGACGGTCAGTGGACATAGTTTATATGATTTTGGCAAGAATGCAATGGCGGCAAAACACCGGGAACAGGTTGAAAATCTGGAATACTCGGAACCGGTAAAAGCCTATATTGCGTGTCAGTTGGAGTTAGAAGATGCGTTGACTTATCTTGTGGAACAATTAGAACGGCTGGATATGGCAGACGATACTGTGATTGTCATCAGTGCGGACCATTTTCCGTATGGTCTTGACCAGGATTCCGGTTCTATGACCTATCTGAAGGAACTGTATGGAGAACCGATTGAAAATGATTTTGTAAGGGATCATAACCGTTTGATCATATGGAGCGGCTGTCTGGAAAAAGAGGAGCCCATTGTTGTGGATACACCTACCTCCAGTATAGACATATTACCGACGCTGTGTAATCTGTTTGCAGTGGATTTTGATTCCAGGCTGCTGCCGGGAAGGGATGTATTTTCGGATGCAGAACCGTTGGTGTATACGTTGGGGTATGACTGGAAAACAGATAAAGGAACTTATCTGGCTGCCAGGGGCTCATTTAGTCCTTCAAAAGAGGGAGAAAAGGTATCAGAAGAGTATATCGAGAATATGAAAACCATAGTGAAAAACAAAATAACATACAGTAAGAGTGTGTTGCAGCAGGACTATTTCCGGCATGTATTTGGGACAGAAGAATAATTTAGTAACAGATTCTAAAATCTTTGAAATCCTATACTTTTGGCTAGTATACATCAGGGGAAATTACTGATAAAATATAAAAAATTATGACAGAGGTAGTCTGTGATATAGAGAATGCGGAAATGATGATGAGAGGAAGAAGTATGCAGAGGATGAAGAAGGGGTTTAAATATATACTGACATTTTTGGCTATCACAGCTTTACTGACGGGCGTGCTGGTTCTTTCTGCTATGATTCCAAGGTCTTTGATTCGGGAAAATGTTCAGGAATCTGCTGTCTATTTGTGTGAGGGAGAACTCTTTGGTAAGATGGTGAAGAATGTAAAGAGCAGTGAAATTGACCGCTATGCCGATTCGATACTGCTTGGTATAGCGTATCAGTATGACAGTGATAAGCCGCTTACCTCTGTTATGTGGTCGAACTATTATCATAATGCGTTATATAATGAGAATGAAAACCTGCTTACCGCAGTCACCGATGATTGTGAAGCAAATCAGCAATACTTAAGATATTGGCATGGCTCAAATGCCATAGTGAGATCCTTATTGACAGTACTGAATCTAAAACAGATATACATATTAAATGGAATTGTTCTGGCACTTCTTGTGATATGCCTGCTGTCTGCTTTGCTTCGGGAAAAAGCATACATACCTGCCGTCGGTGTTGCAGCTGGACTTATTATGACATCTGTCTGGTTTGTGCCTTTGTCACTTGAATATACATGGACGTATCTGTTGATGCTGTTGATGTCTATCATCGGTATCCGGCTTATGGTTAAGCGGCGGTACAAGGCAGTGGGGCTGTTTTTTCTTATCAGCGGAATGCTCACCAATTATCTGGATTTTCTGACGACAGAGACACTGACACTCACGGTTCCTCTGCTTTTGATGGTGTGGATTGAACAAAGACAAAACGAAAAGGATACTATGAAACCAGTCCTTCAGATTACAGGAAAAGCAGTGGCGGCCTGGAGCTTTGGTTATGCAGGGCTGTGGATGATGAAATGGTTCCTTGCATCTGTTGTGCTTTCCCAAAATGTAATGCCCTATGTGTCAGAACACATTGATGAAAGAGTTGGAGCCGGTTCACTGCGATATATTTTTGGAGCAATATGGAATAATATAAAGTGTATTTTTCCCTTTGAGTATGGTATAATAGGCGTAATAGTGGGGATTGGACTGGTAATGTCTGCTATTTACACAGGCTATGTTTATCATGGAAAGAATATAGACAGAAACAGTATTCTGTTATATCTGCTGATGGGCATGATTCCGTATATTAGATATGTGGTATTACATAATCATTCTTATATACATTGTTTTTTTACTTACAGGGCACAGATGGCAACAATTCTTGCCGCTGTGATGATACTTGGACAGTTGACGGCTGGCGTATGGCCGATACACAAGAATAAAAGAAAAATGGGAAGGGGACGAGGACATGAATAGGGAGATTCAGAAAAGGAAAAAGAGGTTTTGGGCATGCTGTCTTGCAATTATGCTGGTGCTGGTTCAGACGATACCTGCAGATGTGATTGCAGAAGCCTATACAGTAACATATACACCAGAAGGTGCAGTCTTTAGTCTTGGCACGGATTTTTTGAAACCGGCGGATACTATTACCTTCGATGTGAATCCGGATTCGTCACAGGCGAATGTAAATATATATTATGTTGACAGTGATGGCAGTGATGACAGTGATGGCACTACGCTATGTAATATCACCCTGAATTTAGCCGATTCTGCAAATACACAAAATATCTATACGGTTCTTTCGTATGCGGAGGCTTGTTCCAATGGTTCCGTTACTAGTCCAAAGTTATCTGAAGAAGCATTTAAGGGGTGGGACGTAACGGATATAGATGGTTCGGGTGGTTGTTTGAATTATTTGAAATTAACGGCAGTGGCTTATGCGCAGTCAAACATTGAATATGAATTGAACGGAGGAATCAATGATTCCACCAATCCTTCTACATATTACGAAGGAAAAGAAGTGATTACACTTGCAAATGCAACCAAGACCGGTTACACATTTATAGGCTGGTACAGTGATGCTTTATTTACCTCCGATCCAATAACCTCCATACCAACGACACAGACTGGCAATGTAAAGCTGTATGCAAAGTTTCTGCCAAATTATAACATTACATATAAGTTGGACGGAGGAACCAATCCGGCAAGCAATCCGTTAAGCTATACTCAGGGGATAGGAGTGGACAGTTTTGCAGATGCAAGTAAGGAAGGATATACCTTTGAGGGCTGGTACAGTGATGCTGAATTTACAACCCCCCCGGTAACATCCATATCGGCAACCCAGACCGGAGATGTGGAACTGTATGCGAAGTACAAAGCTAACACATATGATATTTATTATGAACTAAACGGAGGAACCAACGGAGCTGATAATCCTGCAACCTACACCTACGGAACAGGAGTGACCAGCTTTGCAAATGCGAGTAAGGAAGGATATACCTTTGACGGCTGGTATAGTGATGCAGAGTTTAAAGTCAAGGTAACGTCAATATCCACTACCCAGACCGGAGCTATGACGTTGTATGCGAAGTTTACTAAAAATATAACAGACGGTACAGGTTCGATTCGTGTGGATGATGTCTATTATGGAGAATCCATAAAACCGGTTTTGACATCCTCAACGAATGGAACCGATCATGTGACGATTGAATATAAGAAAAAGGGCGAGGCGGATAGCAGCTATACGACAAAACAACCTGTAAAAGCAGGGAATTATACTGCTCGTGCAACCTTTGCGAAAACAGATGATTACTACCAGGTGGTTGCAACGGATGATTTTTCCATATTAAAGAAACAGGGAACCGGAAGTGTTACGGTTGCAGATGTACATTATGGGGAATTGCCAAAACCTGTAGTTGTTTCCTCAACGAATGGAACCGATGATGTAAAGATAGAATATAAGCCGAAAGATGCTTTGGACGACAAGTATACGAGCCTTAAGCCTGTCAAGATAGGAACATATACAGTAAGAGTAACATTTGCAGAGACAGAAGAATATCTGAAAGTAACGGCAACGGATGATTTTACCATTCGCTATTTGAAGGCACCAAAATTATCATACAAAATTAGAGGTACAATGGGAGACAATGATTATTATACCTCTGTAGTAACTATTATACCGGCAAAAGGATATATGATTGCAGATTCACTGGATGGTAAGTATAAGACTACATTGGAATTAACAAAGTCAACGGATAGTTTCTTCATTTACCTTAAAGATACTAAAACAGGGGAGAAAACTTCGGGGATTGAGGTTCCAGCATTAAAAATTGACAAAGATGCACCTGCTATTTTGAATGCTGTTTCAGGAGAGACTATTTATGCAGAGAAGACAGAAATTATCATAAAGGATGACCATTTGAAACAGGTTTCTGTAAATGATAGCGAAGTCGAATTTAAGAAAGGAACTGCTGTTTTGCAGCTTGCTTCTAATCAGGGGGAGGAACAGTATGATATTATTGCTGTAGATGAGGCAGGAAATAGAAGTGAGATTCACATTACTGTTGCTGCTGAATGGATGAAATCAAAGGTAGTTCCATCAGGCGTGAAAGTAAGATTATATAAAAAATATTCCTATCAACTGGGAGGTGGAACTTGGAATGTAGAGGGTGATACCACTTCTTATACCGGTAATTCTGAGTTCTATGTAAATAATGATGGCGATTATTCTTTTTCAAATGGAAATTAGGATTTCACCAATGTAAACGCGGGAGTACCGAGATATTTTTGACGAGACTGAGGGGTATATAATATGGATAAATCACACAAAAAGAAGCTGATTCTTATTAGTTCGTCGGTTTTATTAATTGCAGCGGTTGCAATAATTGTATTGTTTGTCGTTCTGAATAAAAAAGATGCATACAGAAATGTTAAGGTTTACGAGGTGAGTGGTGAAGCGACTATAACAAGAGACGGAGTCGGAGAAATTGAGGCTTATCAGGATATGGTTCTTGAATCCGGAGATACGGTAGTTGTTAAGTCAGGAAAGATGACACTTCGGTTAGATGATGATAAATATGTGTATGTAGAGTCAGACACAGAATTTAAGCTTGTTGCAGAAGGAAACAGTGCCAATAGTAAAACCAGTATCGAACTGAGTTATGGAGCCATTACAAATGATATTCAGAATGCCTTAAGCGAGGATTCTTCTTATGAGGTTAACACACCAAATTCAAACATGTCAGTAAGAGGAACCATTTATCGGGTACATATATACTATGTAGACGGTGTTCGATATACAAAAGTGTCTGTGTTTGAAGGTGAAGTTGATTCATATCTCCGATATCCTGATGGAAGGTTATCAAAGAATTCGGTTATAATTAAGCATGGAAAAGAGGTTATCATTTATGATGACGATACCAATACGGATTATTTAAGTGAACCGGGGGCAATCGATTATGCTGGCCTTCCGGAAGATGTAATTAACCTTCTTAGGGAAATTATGGAAAATGGAGAGGATATTGGAATTCCTTCAGATTCTTCTGATAAGGATACAAAGTCTGAAGCAAACGGTCCCTTTACAGTAACCTTTATGTATAACGGCAGTGTGTTCGGTACCCAGACCGTGGAGAAGGGTGGGCAGGCAAGTGTACCAAGTCTTGCTCCGGCACAATCCGGCAGTTGGAATTTTGATTTCAGTACAGAAATAACGAAGGATACCACAATCCAGTGGAAATGATTCTGCCGGTGGAAGGGTACAGGCAGATGGATATGTTGTGGTCTACGGAAGTGACAGGCAGATGATAAGGAGGAGAAGGATGAAAAACCTTGTAAGAGATATAATTGAGTCGGTAATTGTTATGGCACTGGTGCTGTTCCTTACCGTTACCAATCTGTTTTCTCATCTTGACTATATGTTAAAGGATGCAGTGTACCAGATACCAAGAGGCGTATCCAGCCAGATTAAGATTATTGCCATAGACGACAAAACCTTAGAGGAGTTAGGTCCCATTCAGACGTGGTCGAGAGAGTATTATGCGGATTTGATTCACACGCTGAATTCGAATCCGGATGCGAAGCCTGCGGTAATCGCTTTCGATATCCTGTTTTCAGGTTATTCCGGCGATAATAATACAATTTCCGATGGGGACAGGGCATTTGTGGAGGCTGCAGAGGAAAGCGGAAATGTTGTTGCAGTGGCACAGTTTAAATACGATGAAAAGTCAGTTATTAATGAGAATGGACTGATGGAATATCCGGTGGATGAGGTGTATTATCCATTCGAAGAGCTCAAGGATGTTGTTACGGTTGGTTATTCCAATGTTGCTCCGGATTCAGACGGAACCGTCAGACGAATCTCCCTGGAACAGGAGTATGATGGCGGGAATATGGATATATTTTCAAAGGCAATCTATGATGCATATTGTAAGAATAATGATGTGGATACCGGCAGGATTCTCACTGACAAATACGGAAAAGCCATGATAAATTATTCCGGTAAGCCGGGAGATTATGAGCATATCTCTCTTGTGGATGTGTTAAGTGGAAAGATTGATGCAAGAGCATTTACCAACAGTATTGTACTGGTGGGTGCCTATGCCACAGGTATGCAGGATAACTTTAATGTGCCGAATGGTTACAGCTCACAGATGTTCGGAGTGGAAATTCATGCCAATATACTGCAGTCCTTAATGGATGGTAGATTTTCCGTGAATGCCAGTCCGGCAGCGGTAGGGGTAATTGCAGGTCTGTTGGCGGGAATCCTTCATTTTCTGTTTAAGAGATGTAAGCTTTGGCAGGCATTTATATTACTCATTCTTGGTATAGGATTGCAGATTGGTGTGGGAATGGTTCTTAACAATAACGGTATGGCAGTCAGTCTTGTGTATACCATTGTGGTGTTGATTTTGTCCTATATCTATTGTCTGGGAATTAAATATGTACTGGAGCAGATTAAACGGAAAAAGGTAATCAATGCATTTAAGAAGTATGTTGCTCCGGAGGTGGTGGAGGAGATTTCCAAGAAGGGGGATTTCACCATCAAGCTTGGAGGGGAGAACAGGGATATTGCCGTTTTGTTTGTGGATATCAGAGGATTTACAACTATGTCTGAGGTATTAGAACCGGAGCAGGTTGTGGCGATTCTCAATAACTATTTAAATCTTACCACCAATGCCATATTTAAGAATAAGGGAACTCTGGACAAATTTGTGGGAGATGCCACCATGGCTGTGTTTAACTCTCCTTTTGATTTGGAGGATTATACCTTTAAGGCGGTTTGTGCGGCAAAGGATATTGTGGATGGTGCCAGCGAATTAGAGGAAAAGCTTATGAAAGAGTTTGGACGAAGCGTAGGCTTTGGTGTCGGTGTCAACTGCGGACCTGCCGTTGTTGGAAATATTGGCTGTGAATTTAGAATGGACTTTACGGCAATCGGGGATACCGTCAATACGGCAGCCAGATTAGAGGCAAATGCCAAGCGGGGACAGGTGCTAATCAGTGATGCGGTATACGAGAGAGTAAAGGACAGAATTGAAGTGGAAGAAGTGGGAGAGATTCCGCTTAAGGGTAAGTCCAAGGGAGTATTTGTATATTCCGTTACAGAGGTGCATAGATGATTGTGAATGGAGGTGAGCGTGTGAAGATTGACAGGTTGATGATGATTCCGCAGAAGGATTGTCTTGATGAGTTTGTGAAACTGTCAAGGGAGTATGGCTGTGGATTTGAGTATAATGATTTTTATGTTCCTGCATTGTTGGATAACAGAGAGGAACTGGAACGGCGGATTGAATTGTATACAAGGGCAGAAAATAAACCGGCATTTTCAACGGTTCACGGTGCTTTTCTGGATGTGACTGTCTTTTCGGATGACCCCAGGATAATAGATGTTGCCGAACTTAGGGTAAATCAAAGCATGGAGACTGCAAAGAAGCTTGGAGCAGAGGCTGTGATTTTCCACACCAATTATATTCCAAATTTTAATCTGGACAGTTATATTGAGAACTGGGTGAACCGGAATGTGGCGTACTGGAGCAGAAAGCTAGAAGAATATCCGATGTTAAATATCTATATAGAGAATATGTTTGATACGGAATGTGAGCCCATCGCCAGACTGGGCGAAAAGATGAAGGCATATCCGAATTTTGGTATCTGCCTTGACTATGCTCATGCTCAGGCATTTGGAGATGAGAAGGATATTGATACCTGGGTCAGAACGCTGGCGCCATATGTGAAACATCTGCATATTAATGATAATGATTTTAGGAAGGATTTACATCTTGCACCGGGAGATGGGAAGATTGACTGGCAGCAGTTTAAAAAATATTATGAACAATATTTCAGGGAGGCTTCTGTGCTGCTTGAGGTTACCGGACTGGAGAAAACGAGACAATCTTTGGAATACATGAGCCAGCTGAAATGAGGGAGAGAAGATGGAGTTAACAATACTTATGCCTTGTTTGAATGAGGAAAAAACAATCGCATACGGTATCGAGGAAGCTTCATCTTTTTTTGTTAAGAGTGGAGGATTTTACAACAAAGCAAAAGATTGTATTTTAACGAGAAATCCGCTATACTAGGATGGATTACGATATTGTGGTGGAGATGAAGATTTTTATACAGATATGTTAAAGGATTAGTGGCAGGTTACGAAGAAAGGCACAGGAGCTGGAATACTGGAACCAGAGCAATGACAGGAGGAAAAATGAGATGGCAGATTGGATAATTGTGGTAGATGATGACACCATGAATCTGAAAATGGCGGGTCATATTCTGACGAGGAATAATATGCGGGTAACGGCGTTGAAGTCCGGACAGGCGTTGTTGGATTTTGTAAAGAAGAATGAAACACCGGATTTGATACTCTTAGATATTAAAATGCCGGAAATGGATGGGTTTGAGACCTTGACAAGACTTCGCCAGCAGGAGAATGGCAAAGACAAGATTCCTGTGATTTTTCTGACCGCCAGCGAGGATCAGGAGGCAGAAACAAAGGGGCTGGAGTTAGGGGCAATGGATTTCATCAAAAAGCCATTTGTACCGGAGGTATTGACGTTAAGAGTTCGGCATATCATTGACCTGATTCGTCTGCAGCGGAACCTTTCCCAGGAAGTGGAAAAAAAGACGGAAGAAAATGAGAAGCTTTTCATACACGTCGTCCGCTCCTTAGCAGAAGCCATTGATGCAAAGGATACCTATACCAATGGTCATTCCGGCCGGGTGGCAGAGTACTCAAGGGAAATTGCAAGACGGTATGGGTATTCTGAGAAGGCACAGAGTGATATCTATATGATGGGAATTCTTCATGATGTAGGGAAAATCGGTGTGCCGGACGAAGTGATTAACAAAAGAGGAAAGCTGAATGAGGAAGAATTTGAGATGATAAAGGGACATCCGACAATGGGTGCCCGGATTTTAGGCAAGATTAAAGAAATGCCGGCACTTGCCATCGGTGCAAGGTGGCATCATGAGCGATATGGCGGAGATGGTTATCCGGATGGACTAATCGGAGATAATATTCCGGAGGAAGCCAGGATTATCGCTGTAGCGGATGCCTATGATGCCATGAGCAGCAGGAGAAGCTACCGTGATATTCTTTCGCAGGAGATTGTCCGTTCAGAAATCGTAAAAGGAAAGGGTACCCAGTTTGATCCAAAGTTTGCAGATATTATGATTGCCATGATTGATGAAGATACGGAATATAAAATGAGAGAAGCTTAGTAAAAAAATGGGAATGATTATGAAACCTTGAATGCAGAGTCAAAATATGCTAAAATATAATTGATATGCGTTATATTTTAAGATAGCAAAGTTGGTGGAAGAATGGTTCGGGAAGAAAATGTAAAATTAATGACTAAAATTGCAATCTACGAGAAAAGAGAAGGTCGGACAGAGATTCCGATGAATACCTTTTATAAAGGAGATTATGTTCGATTGAACTGTCTGAAAGCAGTTATTTCGGCCACCATTGCTTATGTACTGGTTGCGGCACTGATTGTGGTATACCAGCTGGATTATATTCTGGCAAATATATTAAAATTAGACTATAAAAGATTGATTTTTGTGATTTTTGCAGTATACGGAGTCTGGGTCTGTTTTTACTGGCTGATTGCAAGGATTATCTATGCAAGGCGGTATGAAGGTGCCAGGTCTAATATTATTATTTATAATCATAATCTGAAAAAGCTTCAGGAGGAAGCGGGAAAAGAGGTTGTGAAATCAAAAGGAGGTGTTGTAATCAGTGACGACTTTATTGACTTTTAGGGATAATATTAAAGCTTTTTTCAGCCGGTATGATTACATAATAACACCTGTTCTCAAATTCTCTCTGGCCATGTTTGTATTTTTTTCGCTGAACAGCCAGTTTGGATATATGCCGATATTGGGGAATGGAGTACTTATATTTTTGTTATCACTTATTTGTGCGTTTGTGCCTGTTGAAGTGATAACAGGAATTGGAGCGGTTATGATTGTGCTGCAGTCGGTACGGGTATCCGTTGATGTGGCGTTGGTCAGTATTGCTTTGATCGTGATTTTTTATTGTGCATATATGCGGTTTGTACCCAAGGCAGGAATTATTACTTTTTTGGTTCCAATCTGCTATTCCTTCCACTTGATTTATGCACTGCCTGTAGTGCTTGGTTTTTTAGTGGGACCGGTGGCTATCATACCTGCTATATTTGGTATCATACTATATTATTATGAGATCGGATTGGAGGATCTGGTAAAGGTGCTGGCTGCTTCTACAGAGGAAGAGGATGCTGTACAGGGGTTTCAGTATATCTTAAGTGGATTACTGGATAATAAGCTGATGCTGTTAACTATGGTTATTTTTGCAGTGGTGATTCTGGTAACTTATATCATTTATCGTTCATCCTTTGAAAATTCATGGATAATCGCATTTTTGGCAGGTGGATTTCTGAATGTTGTTTTATTTTTGGTAGGAAGTGTTACACTATCAATAGAGGTTAAGATTCTTCCGGTTCTGCTAGGTGGTCTTTCCGGAATCCTGATAGCGGTGCTGATACAGTTTGGGAAAGGCATTGTGGATTACCAGAGAACGGAAATTCTACAATTTGAGGATGATGACTATTATTACTATGTAAAAGCGATACCGAAATTGTCCGTTTCGGAGTCAAATAAAAATGTGAAGCATATTAATTCCAAGACACATAATTAAATGGAGATGTTAACAATTGGAGCAGATTAATAATTATATTAAAACATATTTTGACTGGTTCTATATTCCGAGAATTACAGTTACAGATATCATTGAAATTGTAATCATTGCAATTTTGTTATATTACATCATGGGTTGGTTTCGGAAAACCCGTGCATGGACTCTGGTCAAGGGTATTCTGGTGCTGTTATTTTTTACCGGGATTGCCATGATCTTTCAGTTTAATACGATACTCTGGATTTTTAAGAATACAATCAGCGTTGGTGTAATTGCGGTCATTATTATTTTCCAGCCGGAATTTAGAAGGGCGCTTGAACAGTTGGGACGCAAGAATTTCATCTTTTCCCTTTTTGCCAGTGACGACAGTGAGCAGGGAAGAAAGCTGGATAAAAAGGTGTTAAATGAGATTGCAAAAGCTGTATTTGCCATGGCAGAAGTAAAGACCGGAGCTTTGATTGTGATGGAGCAGGAGGTACGGCTTGGGGATTATGAGAGGACAGGAATTACCATAGATGGAGAAGTTACCAGCCAGCTTTTGATTAATATTTTTGAGCACAATACTCCGCTGCATGACGGGGCGGTACTGATTCGTGATAACCGGATTGTCAGTGCAACCTGTTATCTGCCGCTTTCTGATAACATGGATATCAACAAATCTCTTGGAACCAGACACCGTGCAGGAATTGGAGTCAGTGAAGTTTCCGACAGTATTACGGTTATTGTGTCTGAAGAAACAGGTGGTGTATCACTTGCACATAATGGCAATATTTACAGGGGGCTTACAAGAGAGAATTTTATAAAGAAAGTAGAAGAACTTAGCAAAAATGAACCAATTACCAAAAAAATGAAGTGGTGGAAAGGTCTTGGTAAACATGAAAAATCGAATTCTTGATCATTTCGGATTAAAGGTGTTGTCTCTTGTTATAGCAATTGTAATTTGGATTATTGTGGCAAATGTGGATGACTATAAGACTACAAAACAGATATCCGGAATTGAAATTGAATTTACAAACGGAGATGCAATTACAGAAAAGAATAAAGTATATGAAGTACCGGAAGGAACCACAATAGATATTGTGGTTAAAGGGAGAAGAAGCATCGTAGAGGAACTGACCAATGAGGATTTTAAAGCAGTAGCAGATTTATCTAAGATGTCAGTGACAAATGCAGTGGCAGTAGAGGTATCTGCAGTAAGCAGCTATATTGCAAAGGAACTGACCATATCCTATACAGACAATGCAGTGATTGTTGCTGTGGAGAATAAACTGGAAAAACAGCTTCCGATTACGGTCCGGGCGAATTCGGAAGTGGCAGAGGGATATGCCATAAGAAGTAAGACTGCTGCACCGAATCTTATTACCGTGAAAGGTGCAGAAAGTGTCGTGAATACCATTGAAGAGGTTGTGGTGGATGTAGATGTCAAAAATGCAAGTCATAGCCTTACAGCATATGCTGTTCCTGTTTTTCTGGATAAGAATGGTGAAGCAATCGATTCTACCAAATTTGAATATGATGTAAAAGAAGTTGAGGTTTCGGTCGAGATTCTTAAGACAAAGAAGTTGGCTGTGCGGATAAATACAACCGGAGAGCCGAAGGAAGGGTATGCCATAGCAAGTATTGACTATCAGCCGACCAGCATTTTAGTGGTGGGAGAAGCCTCTGATCTTGAAAAAGTGGATGAACTTGTGATTGATGATATTGATGTCACGGATTGCGACAAAGATTTAGAAACTTCCATTGCTTTAACCGATTATCTACCGAGTGGAATTGCTTTGGCAGAGGATACAGAGGAAGTTATGGTCAAGGTTGCCATTGAAGCCGTGGAAGAAAAATTACTGATTGTTGACGGAGATGAAATTAATATCGTTGGCAAGGCAGAAGGATATACCTACACGTTTAAGGATAATAAGAGTTATACCATGAAGGTGAGAGGATTAAAGGATGATTTAGAGAACCTGAAGGTTACGAATCTGATTCCAAGTATTGATGTGACGGGATATGGACCGGGAATACACACATTTACGGTTAATTTAAAAGAAATAAAAGGAATTGAGATTCTGGAAAATATCACTGTGGAACTGGAGATCGTGCAGGAGGAGTAGACAGAATAAGGAGGGATACTATGGTAACACAGAAAGTTGTGGTTGCCGAACCTTCTGGCTTGCATCTGCGCCCGGCGGGCAAACTGTGTGAACTTAGTCTGAAGTATCAGTCAAAGATACAGATTAAAAAGGGTGACAGTATAGCAAATGCAAAAAGTGTATTGGGTCTGCTGGCTGCAAGAGTACAGCAGGGGGATGAAATAGAGATTATCTGTGATGGGACAGATGAGCAGGATGCCCTTGCAGCCCTGGTAGGAGCTGTGCAGGAAGGATTTGGATCGCCACCAGTTGGTTAAATGGATCGGAGGTAGAGGATCATGTTACATGAGGAGTCAAAAGAAAAGATTGAACGGTTAAAGAGCATTGTTGCAGAAAGTGATAATATCGTTTTTTTTGGAGGAGCAGGTGTATCTACCGAAAGTGGGATTCCGGATTTTAGGAGTGTGGATGGTTTGTATAATCAGAAATACAAATATCCTCCCGAAGTTATGGTAAGCCATAGTTTTTACAAAAGTCATACAGATGAATTTTTTGATTTCTATAAAAATAAAATGATTGCCCTGGAAGCAAAACCCAATGCCGCACATTTAAAACTGGCACAGTTAGAGAAAGCTGGCAAGGTGAAAGCAGTGATCACACAGAATATTGACGGTCTTCATTATGCAGCAGGCAGTAAGGAAGTAATGGAGCTTCATGGAAGTGTACACCGCAATTATTGTGAACGGTGTGGTAAATTCTATCCGGTAGAATATGTGGTAGAGGCAGATGGTGTTCCCAAATGTGAATGTGGCGGCACTGTGAAGCCGGATGTAGTTCTTTATGAAGAGGGATTGGACTATGAGACCATGCAGAAGGCGGTCAATTATATCCGTAATGCAGATGTGCTGATTATCGGAGGGACTTCGCTGGCAGTATATCCGGCGGCAGGATTTATAGATTACTTCAGAGGAAGTCATTTAGTGGTGATCAATATGGATAAGACGGCTAAGGATGTCCATGCTGACCTGCTGATTGAAGAAAGAATAGGGGAAGTATTTGACCAGATTTAATGGATATCTGGCTGTAAATAGTAAATAGAAAACAGAAAGTGTATTAGGTATAAGGAGAACTTATACCTAATTTTTTTGCCTGTTTTTGTGAATTATATGACAGGATTCTCTATATTGTGGAAACATTTTTGACCAAAATACTAAATATGCGAAAAAAGTAAAAAAAGGTCTATACAAATGGGAAAATGTATTATATAATCTGTTTATGGGAAATCTATTAGATATAAGGAGAGATTATAATGAATATCAATCTGGAATACTATAAGATTTTCTATCATGTAGCCACCGAGCTTAGCATAACTGGTGCTGCAAAGAAGCTCTGTATATCACAGCCTGCCGTCTCCCAAGCTGTTAAGCAGCTCGAGCAGGGACTTGGAGTGGAGCTTTTTACCAGACGTGCGAAAGGTGTCAGTTTAACCCGCGCTGGAACTTTACTGTATTCTTATGTGGGGAATGGCTATGAAACGATCCTGGCTGGCGAAGAGCAGCTTGCCAAGATGATGAATCTGGAATATGGAGAAGTGAGGATTGGAGCCAGCGATATGACATTGCAGTTCTATCTGCTTCCTTATCTGGAACGTTTTCATCAGTTATACCCGGAGATTAAGGTTACAGTTACCAATGCCCCGACGCCACAGACCATTGACCACCTGCATCAGGGACGTATCGATTTCGGGGTCGTGACCAAACCCTTAGAGATTGATTCACAGTTTGACGTTTTCTGCGTCCGCAAGATACAGGATGTGTTTGTGGCAGGGGATAAGTTCCATCATTTAAAAGGGAAAAAGCTTGATTATAGCGAGCTTTCGGATTTACCTCTCATATGTTTAGAGGGTGATACCAGTACAAGAAAATATGTAGATAGCTATTTGGAACAGATGAAAGTAGCAGTTACACCGGAATTCGAACTGGCAACCAGTGATATGATTGTGCAGTTTGCCATGCGGAATTTGGGAATCGGCTGTGTCGTGGAAGATTTCGCAAGAAGACAGATTGAGAGCGGAGAACTAATCCGGTTGGAATTTAAGAAACAGATTCCGGAACGGGATATGTGTGTGATCATTGACAAGCGGTCCACCATGTCGGTTGCCGCATCAAAGTTAAAGGAATTGCTTGAGGTAGAGGGACAGAATAGTAACGAAGCATACTTGCAAAAGAAAAAGTAGAATTCATGAAGAAACGGCTATCAACGTTTTGCAGAGTGGATATGATTAGAAAATCGATTTTATGCTTTGTAAACAGGGATAGCAGCCAAGGAGGTTAATATGGAGTTGAATAACACATTTAAGTTGATTAACGAAGAGGGACAGGAGATTGTTTATGTGGGTCTCAGCGTAGTGGAGAATCCGGAAAACGGACAGCGGTATCTGATTTATACGGAAGCAGATAATGCCAAGGAGGAAACCGGCAAACAGGTGGATTTGTATGCCTGTGTTTATAGTAAGGAGAATGGACGGATTGTTCTTGATCCAATCACAACGGAAAAGGAAAAGACATTAATCCGGACATTTATCGAGAAGAATATTCGTGTAGCTTAATAGTCCCCTCTTTTATAACGAATGCCCCGGCTTTTGGATTTGCCAGAAGCCGGGGCATTTCTAATTGTTCCTGTCCTATATAAAGCTCTTTTGTTTGCCGGGAATAAGTGAAGGTCATCTGCTTTCTTCCAGACAGAATTAGACATAATCAATACTTATGGATAATATTAGAAATATTGATTTTACTTATGTCTGTAAAGAGAGTATACTGTACATGAATAAAGAAGTTCGTGTTTTTATTCAGAAACGGATTAAAAAGAAAGGGTTAAACAAATGGTCAAAGCAGTAGTAGGCGCAAATTGGGGAGACGAAGGAAAAGGAAAGATTACGGATATGTTAAGTAAGGAGGCTGACATTATTGTCCGTTTCCAGGGTGGTGCAAATGCAGGACATACCATTGTAAATGATTATGGTAAGTTTGCATTACATACATTGCCTTCCGGTGTATTTTATGATCACACCACAAGCATCATTGGTAACGGTGTTGCGTTAAATATTCCGGTTTTATTTAAAGAGATTAAAGAGATTGTGGACAGAGATGTTCCAATGCCAAAGATTTTAGTGTCTGACAGGGCACAGATTGTGATGCCATATCACATTTTGTTTGATGAATATGAGGAGGAGAGACTGGCAGGCAAGTCCTTCGGTTCCACAAAGTCCGGTATTGCTCCATTTTATTCTGATAAGTATGCCAAGATTGGTTTCCAGGTTGCAGAACTGTTTGATGAGGCAGCTTTACGGGAAAAGTTAGAACGGGTTGTGGTTCAGAAGAATGTTTTGTTAGAGCATTTATACCATAAACCGGCATTGAATGTAGATGAATTATTCAATACCATGATGGAGTATAAGGACATGGTTGCTCCTTATGTATGTGATGTATCCGCATTCTTGTATCAGGCAATCAAAGAAGGAAAGAACATTTTGTTGGAGGGGCAGCTTGGTTCCTTAAAGGATCCGGATCATGGCATTTATCCTATGGTTACTTCTTCTTCCACACTTGCTGCATACGGGGCAATTGGAGCAGGAATTCCACCATATGAGATCAAGAAGATTATTACCGTTGTGAAGGCTTATTCTTCTGCAGTGGGTGCCGGTGCATTTGTCAGTGAGATTTTCGGAGACGAGGCAGACGAGTTAAGACGCCGTGGCGGTGATGGCGGTGAGTACGGAGCAACTACAGGTCGTCCAAGAAGAATGGGCTGGTTTGACTGTGTGGCCTCCAAATACGGATGCCGTATTCAGGGAACTACAGATGTGGCATTTACTGTTTTGGATGTACTGGGATACTTGGATGAGATTCCGGTATGTGTAGGCTATGAGATTGACGGCGAAGTGACAACAGACTTCCCAACCACAGGAAAGTTAGAGAAGGCAAAACCGGTGCTTGAGACACTGCCAGGCTGGAAATGTGATATCCGTGGCATTAAGAAATATGAAGACCTTCCGGAGAACTGCAGAAAGTACATTGAGTTTATCGAGGAGCAGATTGGATTCCCGATTACCATGGTTTCCAACGGTCCTGGAAGAAATGATATCATTTACAGATAACAATATCGCGTAGAATAAAAGGGGCTGTCGTATTAAGGTAAGAATCATTTAAATGTATTACCGGATGCGGCAGTCCTTTCGTTTTGTCAGAAACCATTGGTATTTTTATGAAAATATCGTATAATAAAACGTAACAAATTCAAAAGGAAGGGATTCTACATGGAACATACAGTAAAGAAGAACCGTGCAAACCGGATTGCCATGCGGTTTGTGGCATTTGTATTTATATTGGTCGCAGTTTTACGGTTTGTTGTGGTGGTAGTCAGCAGGGAGCACAAAAGTGTGGTGGTAACCGTCATTTTATGTGCCGGATGTCTGACCTATGGAATTTTGCTGCTGAAACAGACCTTAAAACCCCAGGCATATGATATTACCTATGTTTTTGGAGATAAGACCATGACATTGAAAATGCACCGGAAAGAGCAGAAGCTGGGATATGGAGAAATCCGGGATCTTGGGTATGTGGTGCCAAATGAAAACCTGGATTACAGTATCATCCAGATATATATTGGCAAGGAACAGTATACCATTCCCTTTACAGAGAACAGCAATGTTGGAAAAGCACTCTATGAAATGCTGAAGATGAAAAAGGAAGAGGCTGAGCAGGCGGAAACCCTGCAGACGGCATCGGAAGAATGAGCGTGTAAGGCGGAAATTCGTTCAGACGGCATCGGAAGAATGCGTATATAAGACAGAACCCGTTCTGGGAGAATTGGAGTAAGGTGAGAACATGAAAGAGAAGATATTGGAATTATTAAAGGCACAACAGGATTATGTGTCCGGTCAGGATATATGTAATCAACTGGGAGTATCCCGTACCGCTGTGTGGAAGAATATCAATGCCCTGAAAGAAGAGGGATATCAGATTGATTCGGTGAATAACAGGGGTTACAAATTGCTGAGTGAACCGGATGTGGTCGATGAAATGCGGATTCGGGAATATCTGCATACAAAGTGGCTTGGCGGGACCATTTTATATGGAAAAGAAATGGATTCCACCAATACCCAGGCGAAGAGGCTGGGTGAACATGATGCAGCAAATGGTACGGTGGTAATCGCGGAACGGCAGACAGCCGGGAAAGGCAGACGGGGAAAAACCTGGATTTCTCCGACAGGGAACTGTTATTTTTCGATTCTGCTAAGACCGGATGTGGTGGTTGATCGGGCATCCATCATTACGCTGGTGTCCGCCATGGCTCTGGCAAAAGCGATTAAGCAGGTGACATCCCTGGATACCATGATCAAATGGCCCAATGATGTCATTGCCAACGGGAAAAAACTTTGTGGAATCCTGACAGAGAGCAGTACCGATTTGGAATACATCAATTATGTGGTGGTGGGAATCGGCGTAAATGCGAATCAGACAGATTTCCCGGAAGAGATTAAGGATATGGCATCTTCCATCTGTCTGGAAACCGGACATAAGGTGAACCGGGCAGAACTGTTAGGAACTTTTTTGGATATTTTTGAGGAATATTACGAAACATTTTTAGAGACAGAGGATTTGTCAAAACTGTCGGAAGAGTATAATCATCTTCTCGTAAACCGTGGAAAAGAGGTAAAGATTATAGAAAAAGAACAGGAACGGATTCTGACTGCAATTGGCATTGATGATAAGGGTGGTCTGATTGTGGAGAATGACTGTGGGCAGCGGGAAACCATCATATCCGGTGAAGTTTCGGTGCGGGGACTTTATGGGTATGTATAGATGATTTTCATGGAATGAAATGCAGCAATGGAAGGACTTGGTGAAAGTTTCATACTCTGTAGGGTTATTATGATTGTTTATATGTTATATATCTTATAATATTGAAGGCATAATGTTGAAAAGATATTATTATGAATTAGTTATAATTATGGTAGTAATATAATTTCAATGTTATGACATGGAGAAATGTCATAATACGGCGACTTAATAATATTAAGTGAGAATGTTGTAATTTAGAATAAAGATATGTGTACACTTAATAAAGTTAAGTAAAAAGATGGATTTACATTATAAAATTTAATTGAAAAAGCAATATCTTGCATAAATTAAGTGGCTTTTGTATAATATCTAACAGACAAAGGCGTCTTAAGTGGTGAGCACACGTCTTTTCGTGTGCTCTTTTTTTACTTAAATTTATTAAGTCCATTTCTTCGCCAGTTGAAACAAGGACTTTTTTTAAGTTAGAATATTAAGCGCCAGCGTTTAAGACGCACAAATTTAAGGAGGGTAAAAAGAATGTCTTATGTTGATGAGGTACTTGAGATAGTACAGAAGAAAAATGCAGATCAGCCAGAATTTTTACAGGCTGTAACAGAGGTATTGGAGTCATTAAGACCTGTAATCGATGCAAATGAGGAGCTTTACAGAAAGAATGCAATTTTGGAGAGAATCACAGAGCCGGATCGTCAGATCATGTTCCGTGTTCCTTGGGTAGATGACAATGGCCAGGTACAGGTTAACAGAGGTTTCCGTGTACAATTTAACAATGCCATTGGACCATACAAGGGAGGTTTAAGACTTCATCCATCTGTAAACTTAGGTATTATTAAGTTCTTAGGTTTCGAGCAGATTTTCAAGAATTCACTTACAACACTTCCAATCGGTGGTGGTAAAGGTGGTTCTGATTTCGATCCTAAGGGTAAATCAGATAGAGAGATTATGGCATTCTGCCAGAGCTTTATGACAGAGCTTGGAAAATATATCGGCGCTGACATTGATGTTCCTGCTGGTGATATCGGAACAGGTGCTCGCGAAATCGGTTATATGTTTGGTCAGTATAAGAGAATTCAGGGAACATTTGAAGGTGTTCTTACCGGTAAAGGTCTTACATGGGGAGGTTCTCTTGCTCGTACACAGGCAACAGGTTATGGTTTGTTATACTTAACAAATGCATTATGGAAAGATCATGGTATGAGTCTTGAAGGCAAGATTGCAACTGTTTCAGGTGCTGGTAACGTAGCAATCTATGCAATCGAGAAAGCTCATCAGTTAGGTGCTAAGTGTGTAACATGTTCAGATTCAACAGGCTGGATTTATGATCCGGAAGGAATCGATGTTGCGCTTTTGAAAGAGGTTAAGGAAGTTAAGCGTGCACGTCTGGATGCTTATGCTGCAGCTCGTCCATCTGCTGAGTATCATGAGAAGAAGAATTCAGAGGATCATGGCGTATGGTCAATCAAGTGTGATCTTGCTCTTCCATGTGCGACTCAGAATGAGTTAAATATTGAGGATGCTAAGATGTTGGTTGCTAACGGATGTAAGTCAGTAACAGAGGGTGCTAACATGCCTACAACATTAGATGCTACAAAGTACTTACAGGAGAATGGCGTATTATTCGTAGGTGGTAAGGCTGCTAACGCTGGTGGTGTTGCTACATCTGCATTGGAGATGAGCCAGAACTCTGAGAGATTATCATGGAGCTTTGAGGAGGTTGACGGCAAGCTTCAGGGAATCATGGAGACAATCTATGCTAACATCTCAGATGCTGCTAAGAGATATAACATGACAATCGGTGGAAACGACGATTACGTAGCTGGTGCTAATATCGCTGGTTTCGAGAAGGTTGTTGACGCTATGTTAGCTCAGGGCGTTTGCTAGGCATTGAGCACTTAATGAGTGTAAAATAAAAGAGGTTCTCGTAAGAGAATCTCTTTTGTTTTGCACGAATTTAGTGCGAAAGTCCATCCCGAACCTTAACGAGCACGAGTCGGAGACGAAGTGTGAGTTTAGTTGAGTGGATGAACAAGAGTTATTATTTGTAACTAGATAA
>JBJEJE010000179.1:0-23169 GCA_051877755.1 Lachnospiraceae bacterium
GTCCTCTCTGTGGACGGTCTGCACGCCATACATTTCCCATCTGCAATGCCTTAAATGGACTAGGAAGGTCATTGGCATTATTGGCATAATACCGGGAAAGCGGAAGTGTCAAATCGTAACGAAGTCCGCCATCCACCAATACATTGGTATCCTCCGCTGTCACCTTATCCACTGCAGAAGCCAGCTTATCGCCACGCTTCAAAATCTTGAAAATCAGTTTTTCATTTTCTCCACCCTGATTGGAACTTAAGTTTTCAATGTGCTCCACACATGGAGTCTCCATACTGGAAAAACCAAAGGTCTTATAGGTCTCCTTAATCTGGGAAATCACATAATCCCTTATTTCCATCTCCCTTGGTAATATATCTTTCATGCCGGTAACCGGCTTTTTCTTCATAGCCATAATGTTCTCCTTTTCTTATTTTAATATACCAGTTTGTCCTGTACATCTCCCCGCAATTCTTTAGCCGCTATCTCATCATGTACAATACTCTGAAACGGAAGAAATACCTTCATATCAAAATGCCGTACTTCCTCAATCAAAAGTTCTACTGCCGTCTGGCTGTCAAATGCTTTCCGGTAAGGACGGTCAGAGGTCAATGCCACAAAGACATCACATACCCTGAGAATTCTTGCCCCAAGAGGGATTTCTTCTCCCACCAGATTATCCGGATAGCCGGTTCCATCATAATTCTCATGGTGATGAAGAATCATCTCGCACACCCGGTCCGGATAGCCTTCCTGTTTCACAACCTCATAGCCAAGCCCGGCGTGCAGTCTAACATACCGCATCTTTTCTACATTCAGCGTGTCATCATCCCCACCATACAGATAGGTACTCGCCCGGAGTTTTCCAATATCATGCAGCATTCCTGCCACTTCTATATCATGGCAAAAGGAAGGATCCAGCTTCAATTCCTTTGCCAGCATTCCTGCCAGTCTGCTGACCTCGATTCCATGGGCAATCTCCGTTCTTAAATCTTCCGTGAGATATGCTGACATCTCATCCACTTCTATATCCAATTCGTCTCTTCCTGTCTCAATCATGCACATCCTCCTTTCTGTTATAACACAGAAAACATCTTCCGCTTTCTCTCTATCATTTCATCAATCCGTGTAATATACTCGTCCACATTTTTTACATTCTCCACCCGTTCAATCCGGTTTTCGTCATGAAATACAAATTTTGAAGATGCACCTGCACCCATGGCAAGAATATCCAGCTTCTCCTCCATAATCAGTATGTTATACACACATTCTTTTCCCTTTGCTGCATAACCGATATTTTCCAGTTTACCCGGTATATTTTTCTGGCGGTACAGATAATACGGAAACAGTCCCAAATCCCTTGCACAGGCATCTACCGCCAGCAGCATTTCATTGGTACTTCCCTTGATAAGCTTCTGATACCGCTCCATCTCTATATTCAGATTGGCTGCCCGCTTGATTGCCAGAGAATGTACGGTAAGGCTGTCTGGTGCCAGGGCCTTAATCTCTAAAAGGGTATGCCGGACATCCTCTATGTCCTCTCCCGGCAGTCCCACAATCATATCCATGTTAATATTGGTAAATCCCGCCTGTCTCGCCACTCTATAGGCTTCCTTTGTCTGCTCCACTGTATGGGCACGGCCAATCAGTTCCAGTGTGGCATCCGACATCGTCTGGGGATTGATGCTGATACGCTCCACTCCCAGGTGCTTTAAGGTTAACAGCTTGTCCATGGTAATACTGTCCGGTCTTCCACACTCCACGCAAAACTCCCGGACATACTGCATATCAAAGACAGACTTCAGCTTTACGATTAATGCCTCTAATTGTTTTGCAGTTAATGCACTGGGGGTTCCACCACCGATATAAATGGCAGTAAGACGCTTTTTCCTATATGCTCCTGACTCTGCCACAAACTCCATCTCTTTATAAAGTGCCTGCAGATAATCCTCCACCTTATCCTGATATGCAGCGATTGGATAAGAAGTAAATGAGCAGTATAAACATCTGCTGGGACAAAATGGTATCCCAATATAAATACAGTACTCCTCTTCATAATGAAAATCCCGGAAAATCTCCTGCTCCCTCTTTGCCACTTCCAGGCAGATATCCGCTTTCTGGGGGATTGTGAGATAGGTATCCGTATAAATCCTATGTATCTCCTCCTCCGGTCTTCCATTTTCCAGCATCTCCGTTGCAATCTTAGTAGGACGGACGCCGGTGAGACTTCCCCATGGAAGTTCTTTTCCCGTGTATTCCGACAGCATGCGGTAAAGTGCTGCCTTAAGGGGATTCCTTGCAAGCTTCTTATTCTGGTAATCCACCACCACCGTTTTTTCTGCGTGGTAACCATCCTCATCCTCTAAGATATATGTCACATAGCCGCCCCGGTTTACCTGCGGTGTCTCAATATCCTGTTCCTGCCGGTAGTCCACCTTCAGGGATATACGGGTGTCCGCCTTCACCAGAGAGACCTTTTCATTATCAAAAAATGCCTGTAACATGGCACGTATATCGTTATTATATATTTCTGTATTCTGCTCCAAATATATCATTTCAGAATTCCTTTTACACTCCACAAACCATATTGGTTTCCTTTTCCCATGCAATGGTGGTACTATCCATGTGTCCCGGAAATACCTTCGTCTCATCCGGCAATGTAAATAGTTTCTCCCTAATAGAGTTTAACAGCACTGTACCATTACCGGTAGGGAAATCCGTTCTTCCTACACTTCCACAAAACAGAGTGTCCCCTGCAATCACAGACTGCAGTTCTTCATTGTAGTAACACATTCCTCCTGCAGTATGCCCCGGCGTCAGAATACAGGTCAATGTGGTTCCGATAATCTCCACCTTCTGACCATCTCTTAACACCTCATCTGCCTGCAATGTCATCGGGCAACCAAACATAGCTGACAAATTCGCTTCCAGTTTTCCAAGCACCTGCTCATTTTCTTCCTTGGAAGCATACACCGGCACATGAAATGTATCCTTTAATTCCTTCACTGCCCCGATATGGTCAAAGTGTCCATGTGTCAGGAAAATTGCCTTCAGTTTAAATGCCGGATTGGAAAAAATCTCCTTTAATACTTCCGGTTCTGCTGCCGGATCAAACACAATACACTCATCTGTTTCATGATTGACCATAACATAACAATTGGTTCCCATATCGCCAAGGGTCTTTCTAAAAATCTCTAAATCTGCCATATTTCAATCCTTTCATCCCACACTTCTCTCTACATCCAGTACACCCGGTATCATACGCAGCTTCGCAATCACATGATTCAACTGATCCACCGTCTTTATATCAAATGCCACCGTAAAAGTTGCCCGTTCATTCTTGTTATTACTTTTACTGTTTACAGCTGTCACATTGATATTTTCCTCTGTAAATACTTTGGAAATATCAAACAGCATTCCGGTACGGTCTGCGGCAAAAATACGGATTTCCGAAGAATAGATTGCTGTCGGATTATTTGCTGCATCCGCCTGCCACTCCGCATCGATTAAGCGGGAACGGTCATTATCTCCCATGCCCACAATATTGACACAGTCTGTCCGGTGAATGGATATTCCCCTGCCTCTTGTGACATAACCGACAATCTCGTCTCCAGGCACCGGAGAACAGCACTTGGAAAAATGCACTGCCACATCATCTATGCCTCTTACCGTAATACCGCCTTTGGATTTACTGGTCCTGTGTAAATCCGCACTTTGATTGATCTGTTCTAACAGCTGCTCCTCACTGAGGGTTGCTTTCTCTTCCTTGTTGTAGACCTCAAGCAGCTTATTCATGACCTGCCCTTCTTTCAGTCCTCCATGACCGATTGCAGCAAGCACAGAATCCCAATCCCGGAAATTATATTTTACCATAACTGCCTTCAGCATCTCCGGTTTGGAATAATCAGAATAGTTATAGCCCTTCGCCTTACAATACTGTAACAACAGTTCTTTTCCTCTGCTGATATTATCCTCTTTAAATTCCTGTTTGAACCACTGGTTAATCTTACTTCTCGCCTGTGCAGACTTCACAATGGACAGCCAGTCTCTGCTTGGTCCCTTGGAATTCTGGGATGTGACGATTTCCACACGGTCACCATTTTGCAGCTGGTAGGTCACCGGAACCTGTCTGCCATTTACCCTGGCTCCAACCATCTTATTTCCCACTGCAGAATGAATACTGTAAGCAAAATCAATCGGGGTAGAACCTGCTGGCAGGTTCTTTACATCTCCATTTGGCGTAAAACAGTATACCTGCTCCGCAAACAAATCCAGGTCTGTCTTCACCGTACTCATAAATTCCTTGTTGTCTTCTGTATCCCTCTGCCACTCCAGAATCTGACGCAGCCAGCTTAATTTCTCTTCCTCTTTATCCTTGGTGGTTCCGGATAAGTTCTCTTTATATTTCCAGTGGGCAGCAATACCATATTCTGCCGTCTTATGCATATCATACGTACGAATCTGTATTTCAAAAGGCTGTCCACTCTTACTGATCAATGTGGTATGCAGAGACTGGTACATGTTGGACTTAGGCATTGCAATATAATCCTTGAACCGTCCCGGTATCGGCTTATATTTCTCATGGATAATACCCAGTGCTGCATAACAGTCTTTCACTGTGTCCACAATAATACGGACAGCAAATATATCATAAATCTGATCCAGTGTTTTATTCTGGTTAATCATTTTTTTATAGATACTGAAAAAATGCTTCACCCGTCCATTGATCTCTGCCTGGATACCTGCTTCATCAATACATTCTTTCACATCATGTACAATGGTCTCAATAAAGGTTTCCCTTTCCTCCAGGCGCTCATCAATCTCTGTTTTTAATTCCTTGAATTTCTCCGGCTCCAAATACTGCAGGGACAAATCATCCAACTCCACCTTAATCTTGCTGATACCAAGACGGTGTGCGATTGGAGAATAGATGTCCATGGTTTCTCTTGCTTTTTCTATCTGTTTTGCCGGGGTTTGATACTGCAGAGTTCTAAGATTATGAAGACGGTCTGCTAATTTGATCAAAATAACACGAATGTCCTTTGCCATGGCAAGGAACATTTTCCGAAGATTTTCCGCCTGCAGCTCAATCTTATCCTGGGAAAAATTCAGCTGGGTAAGCTTTGTTACACCATCCACCAAAAGAGCAATCTCCGGTGAAAACTCCTTTTCAATCTCCTCATTTGTCATGACTGTATCTTCAATCACATCATGCAAAATTCCAGCTACTATGGTCTCTTTATCCAGCTCTAACTCTGCTAAAATGATAGCAACACAAAGTGGGTGCATAATATATGGTTCACCGGATTTACGCAGCTGTCCCTCATGCGCCTTGCTTGCAATCTTATATGCCTTTTCAATCATGGTGATATCTGTGTTAGGATGGTACTCCAGCACCTTATCGATCAAAGTCTGATATAATTCCTCCGGCGGTGTAAAATCCTTAGGTGTACTAAGCTCCTTATCCTTATTCATAATTCCTGCCATATACTCACCTTCTTTTCTTTTTATCGCATGTAACAGCTTTCTATTCGCGGTCTCTCTCATCTTTTAACACACTATAGTATAGCCCATATTTTATCAGATGTAACTTAAAATTTTATCATTTTTTTAAATTTTGTTGAATCTGCTATAAAATGATATTATAAATTGAATTTTATATGCAATCTATCCACGCTATAGTACCTCCCGCACAGTTGCCATGGCATACCTCTTAATCTGCATCTGGATGGTGCGGTTTCCATTAAATTCATTGATGGTAGGATAATATACGATATTCAGGACAACATTATTAAGCCAGCCGTGTAAGAGTTTGTCGTATTCCTCCTGCCCAAACCAGTTGATAATATTCTCCGAAAATTCCTGTGCATTGAAGTAAATCCCCTCTGTTATAAAGCCATCTGTGCTTTCCAGGGTAACCTTTACTACATTTCTGTCCTTTCCCATAATCTTGGCAGACAAAACGCTTAATTCCTTCTGTGCAAAGACAGGTTTCTCATTTCCTTTCCCAAATGGTGCCAGCCCTTCTATCTCACCAATCAGTTCTTCCGTAACATAGGACATTGGCATGGCTACATCTATCTTTACCTTCGGAATAAATGCATCCTCTGTGAGTTTGCAGTTTTCATTTAACCGGAGGGTAAATGCTTCTAAACAATCCCTGTCAAGAGAAAAACCTGCTGCCATGGCATGACCGCCATACTTCAACAACAGTTCCTTACATTCCTGCAATGCCTCAAACATATGATATCCTTCAATAGACCGGCCGGAACCTTTTAAAACTCCCGGCTCATCACTATCCACCACCACCAGCACCGGATGATGATAGGTTTCCCGGATCCTTCCGGCAATAATTCCCGCCAGGCTTTCATGACAATCTGGAAGATAGATAACAAATACGTTCATCGGCGAAGCACTTTGCAGATATTCTTCTGCCTGCTCCACCCCACGCATTGTCATTTCCTTACGTTCTTCATTTATATTCCAGATTTCCTGCGCCTTTGCAATGGCTTCCTCCGTATCCTCTAAGAGCAGAAGCTCCATAGATGCAATAGCACTTTCCAATCTGCCGGAAGCATTGATACACGGTCCAATCTTAAAGCCCACATGATAGGCATCTATTGTAACATCAGATAATGCATTTGCACGGAGCAATGCCCGAAGACCTGTATTTTCAGAATAGTTTAATCTTTCCAGACCCTTTACCACAAAGATTCTGTTTTCATCGGTTAAGGAAACCACATCACAGATTGTAGCTATGGCCACAAACTCCAAAAACTGATAAATCTCCTCCTTTGGAACCTCACGCTTAATAAACAATGCCTCAATCAGCTTAAATGCTACACCGGCTCCACATAAATCATCAAACGGGTATTTACAGGTTTCCTTTTTCGGATTTAAGATTGCATCCGCCGGTGGAAGTATATACCGCTTTTCTCCTTCCACCATGACAAAAGGCACCTGATGATGATCACTCACCACCACGGAAAGACCTGCTTCCTTTGCCTTTGCCAAAACATCAGTCGCAGCAATTCCGTTATCGCAGGTTACAATGGTATGAATTCCATCTTCAACTGCCTTTGTTACGATGTCTTCATTGATACCGTAGCCATCTCTTACACGATGAGGTATTACATAATCCACTTCTGCACCAATGCGCCGTAATCCCTTATAAAGGATATAATTAGACATTACACCGTCCACGTCATAATCGGATACGATACGAATCTTATGTCCCTCCTCAATATCATGGACAATAATTCGCACTGCCTGATTCATATCTTCCATCAGGAACGGATCGTAAAGGTTCTCCAGATCCGGATGCAGAAACCGCTCAAACTGGGACTCCTCGATATCCCGGTTTATCAATATCCTTGCCACCACCGGATCGATATGAAATTGTTTACCAAGGGCATTAAAATCCGCCCTCTTTGTACGTATGACCCAATTCTGTTCTGCCATTCTTTCTCTCCTGATCATTTTTCTGCTCCCTATGATAAATCATGAGAACAGGATAGGGACATGGTTACCGCCATGCCCCTATTTTTTTATTATATATTATGCTTTCTGTTCCTTTTTCTTTCCTGAACTTTGCTTCTTACTTCCTGCATTTTTTTCATTTTTTCCAAATTTGGTTTTTAACAGGTACCATAACGGTCCGGTAATGCATACAGAAGAATACGCACCACAGATCAAACCACACATTAATGTAAGTGCAAATTCTTTAATGGACGTTACACCCATAATATACAGAATAAATATCATGACAAAAGTTGTCAACGTTGTATATATGGTTCGTGTAAAGGTCTGGGAAATAGAGGTGTTTACAATATTCTCATAAGTCTCATCCCTGCCATTCATAACCACCAGATTCTCACGGATACGGTCGAATATGATAATGGTTGCATTGATGGAATAACCCACAATGGTCAGCATACATGCAATAAATGTATTACCGACAGACAGTCTTCCAATGGAATAAACTGCAAATACCACTAAAACGTCATGCAGCAATGCAATAACCGCTGCCGCACCAAACTTCACATCACTAAAACGTATTGCAATGTAAAGAAGCATCAACACGGTTGCCACCAGCACAGAAATAATTGCATTTCTCTGCATCTCGCTGCTGATTGTGGAGCTGATGTTTTCCAGATTAAATTCCTTCACTCCAAAATTATCCTTTAAAGCTTCTTCCACTGCATCACGCTGTGTAATGGCAAGTTCCGAAGTCTTAAATACAATCTCATTGCTGTTCTTAACATTCTGTACCTGTATGTCTGCTGTTGAAATATCTGCTGCCTCAGCAATCACAGGAAGAATCTCCTTTTCTGCTGCCTGCAGATCATAATACTCTTCAAAATCCACTGTCATGGAAGTACCACCGGTAAACTCCAGACTATAATTCAAGGTAGAACCGGTCTTGCTCTTAAATACCGGAAGGGCAATCAGTCCTGCTGCAATCACTACAAATGAAATTATATAAGCAACACGGGAAAACTTCACATAACCCTGTACCTTTGCTGCTTTCTTTGCGCCATAAAGCTTCGGACTCTGTAAACCTAAAGTATATGCTGCCTTTAACAGATGCTTTGTTACAAAAAGTGCAGTAAACATAGACAACACAATACCAATACCAAGTGTCAGGGCAAATCCCTTAATGGAACCGGTACCCATGATATAAAGAACAACCGCCGCAATCAGGGTCGTTATATTACTATCTAAAATCGCAGATGCTGCCTTGTGGAAACCGGAATCAATGGCAGACTTAACCGTTGAACCATTTCCCAATTCCTCTTTGATACGGGTGAAGATAATGACATTGGCATCCACCGCCATACCAATTGATAACACAATACCTGCAAGACCAGGTAATGTTAAGCTGGCATTAAATCCATTCAGGCATAACAGCATTAATACAACATATGCAATCAAAGCCAGCACAGCGATAAAACCTGGCAGTAAATACAGAACAATCATGATAACTGCAATAACAGCCATACCGATTGCACCAGCCTTTAAGGTTGTGCTAAGTGCATCTTTACCTAATGTAGCACCAACTTCATTGGAACGCAGTTCCTCTAAGGTCAGAGGAAGTGCACCAATACGGATGGTCTGTGCAAGTTCTTCTGCTTCCTCATCGTCTTCCATACCGTTGATAACAGCACTTCCGCCGGTAATTGCAGTCTGGACAGTCGGTGCAGAAGCCACTTCACCATCATAAATGATATAGATACGTTTGCCTACATTAGCCGTTGTGGCATCCGCAAATTTCTTTGTCCCCTCATCCGAAAACGCAAGCTGAACAACATATTCCTGTACTGCAGAAGAATTGTCAATTGCTGCAGAAGCATTCTTCACATCGGAACCGGTAAGTAATGGCTCATACTCTTCTCCGGATACAAACTTTGTATAGTTGTCTTCATCAAGAAATTCCAATGCACCAGGTTTACCCAATTCCTGTAAAATGGTATTGGCATCACTGACACCCGGAATCTCAATGCTGATTCGGTCAGAACCCTCTTTGTATACGTTACTGTCTGTTGAATAGACATCCGCACGCTGTTGTAAACGCTGGATGGTATCCCGTATTTCCTGTTCAGAAGGGTTGTCCTCCTTAATCTGATATGTGATGCTGACACCACCTGCAAGGTCAAGACCCAATACGATGTTCTCTGCCTTACCGATGTGATGTTTACCAAGGCCCTGCACTGCAGTATATGTACCCAGTGCCAATACCAGGATAAAAATGACAATCGTCAGCACACTGTTTCTCTTTGCCTTTTTCATTCCTCTTTACTCTCCTTCTTTAGGCTAACGCCGCCTTTATCATAATTGCACATTCCACTCGTTTTCGTTCCAGTTCACAGCCAATATCATAGGCATCCAGCAGATTCCCATGGAAATTATACGAATTAGCTGCACATCCCCCACTGCAGTAGAATCTTGCAAAGCAGTCCTTACATTTGTCCTTTGCATACACATTACAAAGCTTGAACTCATCCACCAGCTCCGTCTTTTCGATACCGGCATCCACATTACCCAGTTTGAATTCTTCCATACCTACAAACTGGTGGCATGGATACAAATCTCCCCAAGGCGTTACTGCCAGATACTCTGTCCCGGAACCACAACCGGAAAGCCGCTTGTAAAGACACGGACCACCTGTTAAATCTATCATAAAATGGAAAAAGTTAAATCCTTTTCCAGCTTTTTCTCTTTCTACCATCTCTTTTGCCAGAGCATCATACTCTGCAAACAGCTTTGGTAAATCCTCTTCCTTAATGGCATATGGCATATCATCTGCTGCCACCACAGGTTCTGCAGAAATCTGTTTAAATCCCATATCTGCCAGATGCAGAACATCCTTTGAAAAATCAAGATTATAATGGGTAAACGTACCTCTCACATAATAATTGGTCTGATTCCTCATCTCTGCCATTTTCTTGAATTTATCAATAATCAGATCGTAGCTTCCCTTTCCATTTCTGGTAGGACGCATAAAATCATGGACTTCTTTCCGTCCGTCAATACTTAACACCACATTTGCCATCTCTTTGTTGGCAAACTCCATCACCTCATCCGTCAACAGCATTCCATTGGTAGTAAGGGTAAAGCGGAATTTCTTATTGCATTCCTTTTCCCGGCTTCTTCCATACGCCACTAAGTCTTTTACCACCTGGAAGTTCATCAATGGTTCACCGCCAAAGAAATCCACCTCCAGATTCACCCGGTTGCCGGAATTGGCAATCAGAAAATCCAGAGCCTTTTTTCCCACTTCATAACTCATGAGAGAACGGTCGCCATGATATTCCCCTTCCTCTGCAAAACAGTATTTGCAGGCAAGATTACAATCATGGGCTATGTGCAGGCACAGTGCCTTTACCACGGTTTTCCGTTTCTTAAAATCAATGATGGCATCCTTATATTCATCCTCTGTAAAGAGCTGTCCGGCTTCTTTTAATGCCTCAATCTCCTGACAGGCCTCCCGCACCTCTTTCTCCGGATACTGAGGGAGCCGCTTTACAATCTCATCCTGATTCAGTTCTTCATAAAGGGCAACCACATCATAGACTACATCATCTACCACATGAACGGAACCACTGCAGACGTCTAATACGATGTTATACCCGTTGTTTTTATATTGATGTATCACTTTTATTCCCTCTTATTTGAAAACGCAACGAAAGAGGACAGCCCGATCAGCAGTCCTCTTTATTCCTTTCTTTTACCAGAAATGATATTATTTGTTCTCACAAGTCTGGTTACCAACTGTACAAGATGTCTTGCAAGCTGACTGGCAGGAAGTCTGACACTCGCCGCATCCACCTTTCTCCATTGTACTCTTTAAAGTCTTGTCTGTTAATGTCTTAATATGCTTCATCTCATATACCTCTCATATATATTTTCATAATAATTACTAAGTATAACACAAGGTTTTTCCAAGGTCAATGTTTAACTTAACATCCCACCTAAGAGCCCGCCGCCAATACAGAGGGCTGCCGTTGTCAGATTTGCAGTACTCGTCACCTGGAAGGTATGGGAAATGACGATTGCAACCACAGAAATGATAAGGATGTACAAAAAACCCAGCAAAAGCCCCCATAAAAATTTCTGTTCCTTTACCTTTTTCCCTGTAACAAATGCTCCAATAAAGGTTACCACAACATAGATTGCAACAATCGCGATATCGGTTATGGATTCTCCCAGCCGAAACTTAAACACAAGAAACGCCAGTAATGCCAGCAATGCCCCTGTCGCAGCATAGGAGAGAATCAGTCCCTTTATCACTACTCCAATTTTTCTTCCAACACTCATATATCCACTCCCTGTCCTTTCATTACTCTTCCACAGTGCAATATATGAAATGTTTTACCGGTTTATTCCCCTTTTTAACAGTTCGATAATATCAAACAGCGAATTATAAATCTGGTCTGCAAGAGGACGGATTTCCTCCGTTGGCTCAATCAAATCGATTACCATGACCGTATATAATCCGGCTGCCGAAGAAGATTTTACTCCGTTAATGGAATCCTCCACACCCATCGCCTCTGATGGTGCTATACCTAATTCCTTACAGGCTTTCAAATAAATGTCCGGTGCAGGTTTTCCATTCGGCACGGTTCCACCATACACAATCTTATCAAACGCATCTAAAATCCCTGCATTTTTAAGATTACGGCTGGCACGTTCCTCTGCGGTAGAAGTTGCCAATGCAATTTTATAACCATTTTCCTTTAGATACTGAAACAGTTCCTTTACTCCCGGTTTTAAATCCACACCATTTGCTAAAATCTCTGCATCCATACGGTTCATGGTCTTTTCCCGGAAACTACCATAGTCAAAATCTTCTCCAAAATGGGATTTCATCAGTTTCTCATTGTGTTCCCGTGTGGCACCTGCAATGAGATTACAAAGACTTTGCATCTCCTCCTCATCAATGCCATATTCCTTTCCTGTTATCATCCAATGTTTACGGTATAATTTTTCCGAATCGAAGATAACTCCATCCATGTCAAATACTACTGCCTTTATCATATCTTCTTTTCTTCCTCTTCCTTTCTTCTTGTCCGTATAAAAAGCCATATGCCTGTTACAAGCATGAGCCCGCCCATTGTAACAAATAACAGGGTTGTAGTCAATGGATTATGGTAAGCAAAATAAATTGTTCTGGTAACAGAGTTACCGGCTTTATCCACACAGTCGACTTCAATCTGATAATTCCCATATTCTGTATACTCTAATTGTCTTGTATCAGCAGTATAATCCACCCCGTTCATCCGCACTCCGGTAATCTCATCCTCCGGATTGGTCAATGACAGTGTAACTACCCCACTGTCTTTTACGGATTCTCCATCCTTTACTCCGGTAAAAATTACCTTTGGTGCCGTATGATCGATAATGAATTCTATATTTTCTGTATTTGTATGGTTTAACTCATCCGTTATCTCCACAGAAAGGCTGTATTTTCCTTCCTCTTCCACCGGACTGATTCCATCGTATTCCACTCCATTTAGTAAAATCCGGTATGAAACCAGTGTCAGATCCTTGAACACATCCTCCAAAGTGTCTGCCATACAAAAATCCTGATAGTATCCACCCTGATAACGGTTCACTTTGTTAATCTGTGGTGCTGTCTGGTCAATAATAAAATGAATCTCATCAGATTCCTCATTACCGGCTTCATCCTTTGCTGTAATCTGGAAGGCATAAATACCATCCTGGCTGAAGGTATGTGTCAGGCTGCTGACTTTTCCGGAATTTACCATGGCAGGCAGTTCTATGTCTGTCACATTACCATCTATATCTGTTCGGGTTCCTGTAATCGTAACCCGGTTGCCGGAATAATAAGATTCCTCCACCGAAAAACGAACCGTTGCCGGTTTACCCCATTTTTCGTAATTGTGGGTTCCGGTTATCTGAATCCCTGGTTTTGTCTGATCCACTGAAAATGTAATTGTCTTTTGATCTGCCACATTTCCAGCCTTGTCAACCGCAGTAAAAGTAATTTTATAGGTTCCATCCTCCGAGAATGTATGACTGCAGGAAGCTGTCTTTTTATTCCTCGGAAAACCGGTTATTTCCGTTGTGGAAGTTGCACCATCTAAAGCTCTTTCCACATGGATAGTCACACGATTGGTCTGGTAAAATGATTCTGTACATGCAAACTTAAGAGTTACCGGACCACTATTCATGGAGTCATCTTCCGTTCCGGAAATCGTAAGCTTTGGTGCCGTCTTATCCACCACAAAACGAAGTGTGTTTGAGGTGGTCTTATTCCCTGCACTGTCCGTAGTAACTGCATAAATCTTGTAGCTTCCCTCTTTTGTTACCTTCCGTTTACAGCTCTCTTCATACTTCTTTGATGTAAATCCTGACATTTTCTCTGTATAAGTCACACCGTCCAGTGTACGGCTGACAAAATAGACTGTCTTTGTATTAGTATAGGATACATCATTTACTGTTGTTGAAATCGTCTGGCTTTTTGCATAATGGGTTCCATTGGTTACCCCGGAAAGTTTTACCTGTGGTTTTACCTTATCAATATATACCTGCCGCTTCATACTATCTGTGGTTCCATTGTTATTGGTCACTTCCACCGTAACCGGATAACCAGTCACCTTATCCGCCGTCTTTTCTGCTGTCAGGTCATAATCATAGGATTTTACATAATCTGTAAATGTTACGGTTTTCACCACTTTCCCGTCAATACGGTAAACAACTTTCTTTAATCCTGATTTATTATCCGATACTGTGGTATGGAAGGTGACATTCTGATTGGTCCATGCAGTATAATCCACATCACATTCCATCCGGATTGCCGGTTTATCCACATTATAAATAATCCTGGTAGATGTCAGACTGGACTGGTTGTTCAGCCGGTCGTTTGCCCATATGGTAATCACACCATCATATTCGGTCAGTGCCATATCCTTTGGAACATATACATAATATTTTCCATCTACAGACTTATGTGCAATGTATACCGGTGTATCCTCTGTCCTGTCTGTTTTTTCTCCAAGTGTTACATAGATACAGGAATCTTCTGTTCCCACCACCTGATCTTCAACCGTAAATTCCACCTTCACCGTTTCGTTACTGAAAATGGTGGCATATTTTTCTGTGATCATTCCACCTTCATTGGAATATGTGACTCCGTATATTGCCGGAGCAGTATGGTCAATGGAAAATGTCCTTGTCTGGCGCGCAGCCACATTTCCTGCCCGGTCAATTCCCTCAAAGATAATCTCATAATTACCTTCTTCGGTATAAACAACCTGCTTTTGGGTGGTATAGACATTCTGTAAGTTTACATTATACCCGTCCTGTTTCCATGCTGCTTCCTCTTCTGTCCATGTAACCTCTCCACCGCTTAAGGTCGTCCGGCGGCCTGTAACCCGGTAGGATGCAAAATCATGATTCCGGTCCTGTGACTCATAGGTCAGTGTCACTGGTTCTCTCGTCATTTCCCCTTCATTAATACCGGCAATTGATAACATCGGCTTTGTTTTATCCACGGTAAATGAAATGGTCTTTGAATCTGCCACATTTCCTGCCTTATCTGTTGCAGTAAATGTAATTTCATAAGTTCCTTCATCTGAAAATATTTGACTTAAGGACGCCTGTTTTCTATCCTTCGGGAAATCTGTTATATACTTCGTAATGGTATTGCCATCCAAAATCCTATTCACACGGATATTCACATTGTTTGTCTCATAAAATGACTCTGTACAATGAAATGTAAGGGTTACAGAATCTTTATTGAAAGAACCTTCCTCCGTACCGGAAATTCTGAGTACCGGTGCCGTCTTATCTATCACAAAATTAAGTGTGTTTGAGGTGGTCTTATTCCCTGCACTGTCCGTGGTTACTGCGTATATCTCATAATTTCCTTCTTTTTCCACATCCCGGTAATAGGTTTCTTCGTATGTCTGTAATGTAAATCCCGCAATATCCTCATTATAGGTTTGCCCATCTAACTTCCGGGTGGCAACATATACCGTATTTGTATTAGTATATGAAACGTCCTTTACCTTTGTGGCAATACTCTGTCCGCTGTTATAATGGGTTCCATTGGTTACTCCGGAAAGTTCTACCTGTGGTTTTTCTTTGTCTATAAACACCTGCCGCGTCATCGTATCAGTAGTGCCGTTATTATTTGTCACCTCTACCTTAACCGGATATCCTTCTGCCGTAGCTGCAGTTGCTGTTGCGGTAAGGTCATAGGAATAGGATGTTACAAATTCTGTAAAAGTAACTGTCTTTACCGCTTCACCGTTTATGTAATAAATCACCTTATCTAATCCGGACTTTTCATCCGATACTGTGGTATGGAAGGTGACATCCTGATTGGTCCACTTCGTATAGTCCACATCACAGGTCATTGTTATTTTCGGTTTATCCACGTTATAGATAATTCTGGTGGAGGTCAGGTAAGACTGGTTTGCCAACTTATCGCTTGCCCATACGGTAAGTACACCATCATATTCTGTTAAAGCCATATCTGTAGGAACATACACATAGTATTTTCCGCTTAAAGATTTCCGGGCAATATAAACAGAAGAAGCCTCCGTTCTATCCGTTGCAGTTCCAAGGGTTACGTAAACCTGATTATCTACAACTCCCACCAGCTGGTCCACTACGTCAAATTCCACTTTCACTGTCTTATAAATGAAAATGATACTATATTTCTCGCTGATAAGTCCCCCTTCATTGGAATATGTAATATTCGATATCCCAGGAGCCGTTTTATCAATATAAAAAGTTATGGTCTTGCTTTCGGCGGTATTTCCCGCTTTGTCAACTCCCTCAAATGTAATCTCATATTTACCCTCTTCTGTATATCTAACCTGTTTTTGTGTGGTATAATCCGTCTGCCCGTCTGCAGTATACCCATCCTTCTCCCAGTCCGCAGCATTCTGTTCTGTCCAAGTTGTCACACCATTAGAATCCGTCCGCCTTCCGCTGATTTTATAGGCAGCAAAGTCATGATTCCGATCTTTGGAAGTATAAGTCAGTGTCACCGGCACTTTTGACATACCGTCTTCATCAATCCCCGCAATGGATAATACCGGTTTCGTCTTGTCAATTACAAACTCTTTTGTGCTCTCACTGCTTTCATTTCCTGCCGCGTCCTTCGCCTTGACAGTTACCGTGTAATTCCCCTCAGCAGAATAGGTGTTGTCTGTAGTAAGGGTAGCCGGAGATGAAACCGATTCCTTTTGCTCCGGAGCACTCCCCGTTGTGGAAATGGTTGTTGTAAATTTCTTATCCGCACTGACATAATTCTCGCTAACCTTTACCTGTATTTTCCCATCTTCATTAAGATAGTACTTTCCATCCCCATTCTGACTTGCCTCTGTTCCAGAAGCCTTTAAAACCTTTATACTTTCGATTACCGGCGGTGTTCTATCCAACCAGAAGGTAACGGTTTTGGATGCACCGTTCTCCGGATTCCCGTTGGCATCTTTGGCATTTAATGTAACTGTGTATTTTCCCTCATCCGCATCGCTGTCCAAAGGAAATGAGATGCTGGTCATATAAGTTTCACTATCTCCTACATCCTGAGTCCATATATAAGAAAATCTGCTTACATCTTCATCATTTTGTTCTATTGTTATGGAATAATTGTTCGGTTCGGGATTCCGGTCCTTAACCTTAAACTGTAACTCCTGTTCTCTGTTATAAATCCCATTTTCAGTAACACCTGTAATATCTATATCAGGCGGCGTAACATCCTGTATTTGGAAATACGTATGTGCCGATTCTGTCGTATTGCCTGCCGCATCCTTCGCTGTTGTCCACACCTCGTATCTTCCATCTTCTGTATAAATCTTTTTCTTCTCTGTATCAGCAGTTACATCGTCCGTTGATCCCACTGCTGCCCCACCCTCTAAAGGTGTTTTATTTGTATGAATCTCGACCGTACTATCCTCATCCACCGAAAGCATATAAACCACTGTTTCCTGTGGGTTTGTAAGATCAGTCGGATCCGTATTCACTGTAATAACAGGATCTTTCTTATCGACGGTAAAATTACGTAATTCACCACTATCCCCTGACATCATATTGCTGCTTCCATCTGTCAGATAATATGTATAAGAATAATCTGTCTCTGCACCTGCTGTTCCCTCATAGTCTTTTGTCCATTGAATAAGAAAAGCATCATTTTCTACTGTCCCAGTTATCGCCTCTGCTGTTGCCGGCTCAGAACTATCCTCATTTTCACATAAAACATAATTATACACAGAATCCTTATCCGCCGTAACGGTTACTGTTACCTTATCATTGGATAAGGTCTTATCTACCGTCACCTTATAGGCTGGCAAAGCTGTTCCCAAACGGAACTGCACCGTATCCTCTGTCAATACCGTTGTGGTTCCGGCCGTCTCTTTCTTTGCCTGTAGAGTCAGGGTATATATCGTATTTGTGTCCGGCTTTGCAATGGTAATGGTTCCTTTCTTAGAATCTCCCGGATCAATTGCCACTGTTACCGAATCACTGCCGTCTGTATCATCTGCTAATTCCTGTTCTGTAATAACAGGCACTTCCGCTGATGTTCCCTCCAACGAAGACCCTCTGCTTGTAATAGAAAAATAATACTTTACACCTGTATCTGTGATTCCTGTAAATTCATAGGAAATCGCTTTTTTCCCATCTGTATAATCCGAATCTAATGAATAAACTCCACCGTCCGTTACCCCATTGATTGTCACAGCAGCACCCTCCGCCGCAACCTCACTCTTTAACGCACCGGAAAACAGATTGATGATCAACAGTGTTATCATCCAATATGCAATTATCTTTTGATATCTTTTTTGTGTATGCACCGAATCTGCCTCCTTTCCATATTTCAAAAGTATTCTTAACCATACACTATGGATTTGTCAAGTTTTATCTTTTATCCTGGTCTGTAAGAAATCCTCCATGGTTTCGCAAAAGATTGGCAATCTCTTCATCCTCACAGAGCACCGGTTCAAATCCATCCTCCAGTAAATCCTCGGTTTCTCCTCCAGCCAGCAATGTAGTTCCCTCATCCCCAGTCAGCAATGTGGTGGCTTCCTCTCCTGCCAGTAAAGTGGTTGCCTCGTCATCTGTCAGCAAAGTAGTCGCTTCCTCTCCTGCCAGTAAAGTGGTTGCCTCGTCATCTGTCAGCAAAGTAGTCGCTTCATCTCCTGTCAGCAGCTCTGTTCCTTCTTCCTCTGCCAGTAAGGTGGTTGCCTCATCTCCTGTCAGCAGCTCTGTTCCTTCTTCCTCTGCCAGTAAGGTAGTGGCTTCATTTCCTGTCAGCAGTTCTGTTCCTTCCTCATCCACCAACAAGGTAGTCAGTTCCCCACCGTCCAGATTATCCTGGAATTCTGCCATCCTGTTCTCGTCTACTTTTTCACCTGCTAATACGACCATTTCCTCTTCCATCTGAAAAATCCCAGAGGTTGGCTCTGCATTTTCCGTCGTATCGGAAACCTTAGGAAATTCTTTGTTTTCCAAAAGTTCTGTTTTCTCTTCTTTTGATTGTTTTGGTATACTGCGGCGGGATCTTTTCTTTTTCTGTGTCAGCTTATCAGAAATATCCTGCACCTCTTTTAAAGTACCTGTTGTAGTGGCACTATGAACCAGTACCTTGCTGACCTCTGTGTTAATCGCCTCTGTTTTTGAGGTTTCTTCTGCTCCCTTTTTATCCAGCTTCTTAATTGCCTTCCGTGCATTCCAGCCTGTAATATCTCCAATAAGCTTTGCCACATCATTGCGGATGAATAACACAATGGACACAATCAGAAAAATCGCTGCCAGGACAGAACCACCATATAACATAATCTTAAACATCTGCATCATCCTCCATTCTTTTCAAACAATGGAGAAAGCTTCTGCGTGAGCTGTTTCCACCTGTAATCCTTCTCAATATCCGGCACCCCGCTGCCCTCTTCATACAGCTTATGCAGTGTACCATAGTCCCATTGTTCCACATCTGTTGTCTTTTCTTCCTGTATCCTGCACAGAAGGGATAAATGCCCTGCGTATAATGCAATACTGGTCTGCTTATATTCCTCCTCTGCCTTCTCATATACTTCACAGGCTTTATCGTATTCTCCTAACGCCTCGTAAATCTCTGCTTTCTGGCAGTATTTTGCTTCCCGCAGCTTAGAATCGGAAATATTTCCAATGGTCTGCCCATCCTCTAAAGATACCATTCCAAGAATAAAGTCACAGCACTCCAATGCCTTGTTGTAATATTCCTTTGCTGCTTCCGGTTCCTCCTCTGCCTTCTGAGCCCCTAAATGCTCATATGCCAGTGCCAGATACTGATTATAAATGGTATAATATTCTGCCTTAACACTGTCATCCTCATATTCCTCCAGTACTGCCAGCCCCTTATCTGCCGCCTGGATCAGCTTATCTGCCGCCGAACCGATCTGTTGTAAATTTCTTGCATATACAATACAAAGCAGACGGTAATTCATAAGCTTGTTAACAGAAATGGTTGAAGCATCATTTACGGCTTCAAACTGGGAAAGATTAAATAACAGACTTTCATAATCCACATTCAACTCTCCCATGGCAAGGGAAATGGTGCTGTAATATGCAGCTTCCGGATGCTCTTTCTGATCCAGCATATTAAAATAATATGCACTGGATTTATAATCCTTTAACACATCAAAATAATTCATTGCCACATTTAACAACAGCGTCTGGTCTTTATCTATATTCTGATAACCCTGATCAATATAATAGGTTACACGGGAAAGTCCGGTCTCTGCATCATCCAGATAGTTGATATACAAATCCATCAGGTCAAGATACGCTTCATTCCGGCTTCCATCAACCTTTGTAATGGCATCTACATAAAGTCCGGCAGCCTCCTCATATTCTCCCTGAACAATTTCCGAATAACTCTGATTAATCAGATTATCGTAATTTTCTTCCTTCTGTCTTTCATTGCCGATGTATCCTCCAAGTGCCACTGCACCAAAAAATACGGTCAACCCTGCACTGATTAGAAAGCTTTTCATCTTGCGAAAACATTCTCTTTTAAAGGCATCATCCAATTCCTCATAATGCTCTAAATCATAAATCAGTTCCGTACAGGACTGATACCGGTCTTCCGGATTCGGCATGGTACACTTGTTGATAATCTTTTCCAGTCCACTAGAAAGCGAAGGATCCCAATCCCGGATTGGTTTGATCACATAAGGTGGTTCGCTTGGATTCTTACCGGTGAGAATATGATAAAGGGTTGCCCCTAAACTATAAATATCTGTCCTTGCATCCGTTTTATGAATTCCCCGTCCCCTGGCATCACCAAACTGCTCCGGTGCCGCATATCCCCTGGTTCCCAGAGCTGTGGTATCAGCATTACTTTCCACATCAAATTCTTTTGCCGTACCAAAGTCAATCAGCTTCACCTTACCATCCGGCTTTAGCATGATATTGGACGGTTTCATATCCCGGTAAATAATCGGGGGATTCATGGAATGCAGATAATCCAGTGCACTGCACAAATCTTTTGCCCACTCAATTACCTTATCCTGTGGCTGGGCACCTTCTAACTTCAACACCTCACTCAAAGTTCTGCCTTCAATATAGTCCATGACTACGAACACAGTACCCTTATAATTAATAATATCCACAATTCTCGGCAACACCGGATGATCCACCATCTTTAATATGTTGGCCTCCATCTGAAGGGATTTCAACAGCATACGCGTATCCTGCTTCGGACTTTTCTTGATCTCCTTAACTGCCCACTGTTTATTCAGCCTGGTATCCATAGCCACATATACAATCGACATTCCGCCCTGCCCTATTTTTTTCAGTATTTCATATTTGCCACCTAAAATAGTGCCAACTCTCGTCATAGATCTGTCCTCTCCTATCTGTAATCACCAGCTGCCTGTAAGTCATATTGTAAACGGCATTTATCAGTTTCCTATCTGCTTAAGTACAACAGCAATAACTGTAATGTTATCTCTTTCGCCCCGTTTCATTGCCACCTTTACAGCAGCCTCACATATATCTGTCAATTGCTTTTTATCCTCTATCACTTCCGGTCGGAAATGCCGGTACATTTCTTCCTCTGTTATCAAATGGACAAATCCATCGGATGACAGCATAAATGTGGTATCTTCTGTAATAGACATCTTTTCAAATTGAGGTTCAATCACTTCTGATGCTCCTACACACTGCAAAAGTATGCTTCTTCTCGGATCAATTTTGGCCTGTTCTTCAGTGAGATATCCCAGTTCCACTTCCTTTGCAACCAACGTATGATCTGTGGTAACCTGATTGACCACATCATCAATCCGGTAAATCCGGCTGTCTCCCACATGACACACATAATATTCTGCCTTATAGATCAGTAATGCTGTCAATGTGGTTCCCATTGTAACACCCTGAGACTGTGCATATGCTCCCAGACGGGCACTCACTCGTTCTATTCGTTCCTGCCACTGTTGATATACCGCATCCTCTGAAACGGTATTATCTGCAACCATTTTTGCAAACTGTGTCATAAACCAGTCATTCAACTCCACTATTGTTTCTTTACTGGCAATCTCTCCCTGTTCCAATCCTCCCATTCCATCACACACAATGGCAAATACGATTTTGCCCTGCGGGGAATTTACCACCTTAACAGAAAGGGAATCCTGATTGATTGTTTTCACCTGCCCCACATCTGTGTAATAGGCTGTAATAATCTCCATCTTCTCTCCTTATTTCCAAGTACCTGATAATTGACATTTTAAGACAATGTCGGATTCCCATTCAGGAATCCGACACCTTCGTCTTCATAGTCTATATCTGATATTATCGTAACTTAAATACAAACTCTTCATCACCTAAAACAATCTTACTGTCATGGGTCAATAATTCACTCTCTCCATCTTGAACTGTCTTTCCATTAACAAAGGTATGGTTTGTAGATTTGTTGTCTTTGATATAATAAACACCATCTTTATTGGTAATGATTGCATGCACTCTGCTGACCGCGCCATTTCCCTTTACCGTATAGTCAACACCCATGCTTGCCTTTCCAATCTTGAAATTCTGCTTTGTGACCATTATCCGTTCATCTGTGTTTACACGAATCAGATACGGATTCACCTTAGGAACAGCAGCCCCTTTCAAAATATTGGTTGCACCATTAATGGTCTGGCTCAAAATAGAGTTGCTTACAGCTTCCTCTTCTTCCTGATCGGCAGCATCTGCTTCTTCCTCCACATCTGCAGCCGTCTCTTCTGCTGCCTTCAATTCCTCCTGGGTATTTTTCAATATACTTGCTCTGCTGACTTTGATATTCTTCTTAATCTTAAGACTGGACTCTTCATGATGAGCCATCTTCTCTTCCATTTCTTTTTCTGCTAAGAATTCATCCAAATCATCCTGAATCACAACCCCAACAGAAGCTTCCTTTGTCTTAAACGCCGGTTTCTTTGCACCCTTGTCCTTGGAATCCTTCTCTGTTTCTTCAGTTTCGTTGTCATTCTTAGACTTCTTATTATTCTTTGAAATCTTTTCCTTTATCTTATTAACAATTTCCTGACTCTCATCCGAAACCTCATCATCTGCGTCTTCCGTTTCTTCTATTACATCTTCTTCCGGCTCATCTGCTTCGTCAGCTTCCTCTTTCGCATCTTCTTCCGGTTCATCTGCTTCTTCAGCTTCCTCTTTCACATCTTCTTCCGG
>JBJEJE010000179.1:23269-27056 GCA_051877755.1 Lachnospiraceae bacterium
TCAGCTTCCTCTTTCACATCTTCTTCCGGTTCATCTGCTTCTTCAGCTTCCTCTTTCACATCTTCTTCCGGTTCATCTGCTTCTTCAGCTTCCTCTTCCACATCTTCTTCCGGCTCATCTGCTTCTTCAGCTTCCTCTTCCACAACCTTCTCCGGTTCTGCATCAATATCTTCTTCTGAACTGCCAGTCTCATCTTCTGCCAGTTCACCAGTTTCTTTCGCATCCTTATCTTCTGCCTCTGCAGCATTTTTCAGATCCTCCAAAGCATCGTCTATCTCTTCTGCATCTTCTAAGGCTTCTGCTGCATCAATATCCTGCAGGACATCTTTCTTCTCATCCCCATTCATATCTTCTGTTAAAACGGTGGTATCTCCTGTCAATCCTTCCTCTTTAACCTCATGATATTCTGCATATATCTCAGCAGAATCGTCTGCCGGAATCTCAATACCCTTGTCCTCCATTAAATCTTCAACCAACGTCACCATATTACGAAGATTAAATACAGCCTGATTATTGATATATGTAAATAACTTTGCTACATAATCCCCATTTTCGGAAGCTTCAAAACGGAGGCTTGCCAGGAAGTTCCTCAGAAAATGATTCAATTCAACCTCTTCCTGCATCTCCTCCAAAGGAATACACACGAATTCAACCTTATATTCAGAATCAATATAAATATAATTCCGGTTCAGCACCAGGTAAGACAAAGGAATTCTATACTCTGCCATGTCAATCAATGCCAGTACCAGTCCCCGTAATACCATGAGTACCATTTCTGCGTTAATCTCCTGGTCAGACAATTCACTTAAACGAATCTTATCTGTAATATTATAGGAGAACGTATCAAACTCTTCCCCTTCCTCAAAAATAACCGGAACAATTCCTGCCGGTTCTTCATCCTCCAAGAAATCAAGCAATTCCTCATCCAATTCTGCTTCATTGTCAATATTAAAAGTCAGAAATTGCTCTTTGTCAAAATTCCTTACTCTGAAACTGATTTTCTTCATAACAAATTCCCCTTCCAACACCAGAATCTTAATTCCGGAATATCCTTTCACAACTAGCTTTATAACAAATATTAGTCCTCTTCGGTCGAATATGAGGCTAATCCGTTCATGTTACACATACTTATCTTTATTATAGTTGATTCTGTGTTGATAAGCAAGTAATTTATTATGCAAAAGCACTAATTTTTTTTATAATTTAAACCTATTTTTTAACATATTACCCTCCTTTATTCCCTTTTTCCGGTAAAACCCTTTATCATTTTGTCATATTTCTTATCGGTATATCCATTTTAACTGTTCAAATTATGACTTTCAATGTACAGCCTGTGATTTTTTATGATTTTTCTATGATTTTTTATGATTTTTCTATGAAAAAGTTTGACTTTTTTATGATTGTAAAGTTGGTTCATACATGCTAAAATGCTTTTATTGTTAATTTTAAAGGAAAGGACATTATATCATGGCAAATCCAATCGTAACCATTACAATGGAAAATGGCGATGTGATGAAAGCAGAGCTATATCCAGACATTGCACCTAATACGGTAAACAATTTTATCTCTTTAGTTAAGAAAGGTTTTTATGATGGACTTATTTTCCATCGGGTCATCAAAGGTTTTATGATCCAGGGCGGTTGCCCGGAGGGAACCGGAATGGGCGGCCCAGGCTACAGCATCAAAGGTGAGTTCTCTATGAATGGCTTCCCAAACAACTTAAAGCATACACCTGGTGTACTTTCCATGGCACGTTCCATGATGCCGGACTCAGCGGGTTCCCAGATTTTCATTATGCACAAGACATCTCCACATTTAGACGGTCAGTATGCTGCATTTGGAAAAGTAATCGAAGGGTTAGATATTGTGGACAAGATTGCCTGCGTTGAGACGGATTATTATGATAAACCTCTCACAGAGCAGAAAATCCAGTCCATCACTGTAGATACCTTCGGAGAAGAATATCCGGAACCGGAGAAATGCTGATATCATTTCTCATATATACGAAGGAAAACAAAACCCCTGTATGGCAAATGATAGAATCTATCATTTGCCATACAGGGGTTTTTAACACAATTATTATAGGTTCATCCATATAATTGATATTTTATTTTACCTTTACAGAAATCTTTGCTTTCACACCATTCTGGGCAATGACATAAATGGAACATTTTCCTTTCTTTAAGGCTTTGACTTTTCCGTTTTTATCCACCGTTGCAATCTTTTCATTACTGGAAAAATAACGCAAAGACTTAGCATATTTTTCAGGTAATAATTTTTTATTGTTATCTGCCTTGACAACAACTGCTTTCACAGCAGTGGAATCGCCCTTTTTCAAAGAAAGAGATGTCTTTGACAGTGTAATCTTCCCGGCATTGGTATAGGATGCATCCTGACTTCCTGCCACATAGAGGGTAAGACTCTCTCCAATATATTCCTTTAAACCATTCACCAGTCTGTATGCCTTTATCTTAACCGCATAGGTCTTCTTTGTATCAAGTTTCCTGCCTCCGGCCTTCTTTATCTTTCCGGATGTGATATCTTTTCCTGCAAAAGAGGCTGCCAGATGCTTTGCTGTCAGCTTCGTTTTTCCCTCTGCAACGAATACGTCATAACCATCCGCACCTGCTGTCTTTCCCCATTTTACCTGTAACGTATTGTTCTTCCAGACAACCTGTGCCTTTGTATTCAGCACATTGGAATTCTGCTTCACCGTTTCAGGCGAAACCGGTGCCACCACAACGGTTGTAACCGTCGTATTTCCACCAGATGTTGAAGTATTTGCCGGAGATGCCGGTACAGAAGGGCTTCCAGATGTCTGTTTATCTTCATAGCAGGCCTCAATCTCCACCTCTTCTGCTGTCATAACAAATGTGGTGGACGGATTGGCGGCATTTACAAGACTGACATTACCCTTTTTCACAATCCATTTTGTGAAACGTTTTCCCTCTTTTTCTTCTGCCTCAATGCCTACAGACATTCCCGCTGCATAACTGTTACTACCTGTTCCATTTATAACCGTTACTTTATAAAGTGCAGAATTCACTTTCACCGCCGCCGGCAGTACAATTTTGGTATTTGCAGTTGGCGTCCCGCTTACCACAAGTGTTCTATCTCCAGAACGGGCAACCTTAATCCCGTTCACCGTTTCCACCTGATAGCTGGACGGAAAATAATATCCTGCATCCGCATAATAGAACACATTATCCATGGCACCCTTTAAGCCCGTTTGGGATTCTGCTCCGGATACAGAACCTTTTGTAATATGGCTTCCATAGGGATTCACAATGGTAACGGAATAACCATCTGTAACGGATGGTGTATCAGAATTGCCGGAGTCATCCGAATTATCCTCATCACCGGAATCGCCGGAATCACCTGGATTATCTGCGTCATCAGAATCGCCGGAATCATCTGGATTGTCTGCGTCGCCGGAATCGCCAGAATCACCTATTGTATCTTCACTATTGACGGTTCCAACCTTTGTTAATGAACCAAGAAGCCTTAAGTTTATGTCAATAAACGGACGGATACCGGATACCTGATTCACCTGACTGCCGCTGCTGACACCCACATATTTTCCAGTGGCATTCACTTTTCCACTTGCTTCCACATAGGCAACATAATTATCAATTAATTCATCGGATTCATTTTTCCCCGAATCTTCCAGCCACCAGTCACTATATCCGCCTTGGCTGTTTCCACCCATGGCAACTGAAAATGCAGTACCTCTTGCATGTCTTGCCGCATCTGACACGTTAAACCCGAAATAATCCAGTCCCAGGAA
>JBJEJE010000180.1:0-26948 GCA_051877755.1 Lachnospiraceae bacterium
TTGTTTTTGTATAATAACATCATTTTTTCCTCGTCCATAAAGAAATCAGCTGTTCCCGGATTGGGTCATAATGTTCACCGGTCAGTCCAAAATTCATCTCCTTGTATGTCCACACAGCTCCACCAATATGATACTCTTCAAATACACTTTTAACATCTTCAAACCATCTCAGTGTATCCATTTGAGGAGCCTGGTCAATGACTCCAAATTCGCCACAATACAATCCAACCCCTGCTTTTTCTGCTGCTTTTACAGCTTCCCTAACCATTTCGCGAATGAATTCCTTTCCCATATTCTCAGAATGCGCTTTTATTACCACCTCGCCCTGGTATCCCAGAATTTCGGATTGGGTACGATAGTAATCCATGGATTCCGGGTATAATATATCCTTCTCCTTATCCATGTTTGCAACCCAGGAGGCTTTCTGATGTGTAAATAGAAGCGGCTCATAAAAATGAAATGTAAAAATGGTATTGTCATCCTGTGGAATATCCAGTAATTTCAATGTTTTAACACTATTCCATTGGATTCCTCCATAAATTATTGGTGTCTTAATGGTAATCTCACGGATTGCTGTCACCACTTTTCGTATCAGATGATTCCACGCTTCTGCATTTTCTTTCTCCACCACTTCATTTAATAATTCAAAAGCTGCATTTTCATATGTCCCAAATGCCTTTGCAATCCGAATCCATAACTGTACAAATCTTTCCTGCAATGTCTCATCTGAAAAGAGATTATTCTTTTCTTCATTACCGGCATCATTAAAATCATATCCGTATGCCTTATGCAAATCCAAAATTGCATTTAAATGATACTTTGTACACCAGTCCAGCACCTGTTTTACATAACTATAGCCACCCTTAATCTCATTTCCCTTCTCATCTTCTAATACTTCATAATCCACTGGAATACGAACATGATCAAATCCCCAATCGGCAATTTGCTTTAAATCACTTTCATGGAGAAAATTCTGATAGTGCTGTGTCTCATGCTTGCATTGTGATAAATATCCTCCTAAATTAATTCCACATTCTAATTTCATACCTGGTCTCCTTTCTGAACTTTAACCGACAATTATCTTGTAGCTTTATATTTACATATCTTTCTGGGATTTTATATCATTTTAATATCTTTTTTATCAAAATTATGATATACTTTACATGGAATTGTTTAGAAGGAGAATATCTATGAATCTAAAAAAAGAACTGTTTTACAGAGAATTTGTACGGCGGGAAAATGATATTTTACGTGCACCTTACAACCCGGAACTGGAATTTTATTCTGCAATAAAATCTGGAAATGTTGCGAAAATTCATTTACTTTGTCAGGAATCCTTATTGGAAAAATCCGGACTGGGAACACTATCTGCAAATCCCCTTCAGGATATCAAATATCACTTTGCAATCACAGCAGCTTTAGCTGCCAGATATTGTATAGAAGGAGGCATGGAACTATCCATGGCCTATAATTTAAGTGACTTTTACATTCAAAAAGCCGACCAATGCAAAACCTTGAAAGAGGTTGCAGACCTTCATCCTGTCATGTGTGAGGATTATACAAAAAGAATGAAAAATTTAAAAAAACAGAAAATTTGTTCCAAACAGATTGCTGAATGTATTGATTATATTTATGACCATCTACATACAAGAATCACAATAGAAACACTGGCTGATCACGTTAATCTTAATCCCTCTTATCTTTCGCGTCTTTTTAAAAGGGAAACCGGGACAACTATAAGCAGCTACATCCAGTCAAAGAAAATAGAAACTGCCCAGAATATGCTTATTTACTCGAACTATACACTGGCACAGATTTCCATAACTCTGGCTTTTTCAAGCCAGAGCTATTTTACCGAAGTTTTTCGCAAGCAGACTGGTTTAACTCCAGCCCAATATCGCACTCAGCATTTTAGAGATACTGAAATTGGTTGATTAATATACTACCGTTTCTCTATACTTGTTACCACCCAGTCATCATCCCCGATATCATACTTTGTTCCACAGTTTGGGCAGGTCTTATATTTGGTCGCGTCAAAACTTCCGGCACAGTTTTTGCACTGGATTTTCTTAATGGAAAAATGATAATCAATAGGCATTTGAATATTCCGGCGTAAATGCATCCGGTATTTCTCAACCTTCCTTCCAATACGCCATTCCTTATCCCGCATCGCCTCCACATAGGCATCTACATCTAACTCTGCATAATCACCCACCACCTGGAATTTCTTCAGGGCAATGGCTCCGGCAAAGGTGGCATCCACAATATCCGGATACAACTCTCCGGTCTGATTGCCTTTGTACTGGGCCAGTTCCTGCACATCCTCCGCAAACAGAATCATTTTCAACAGGGAAATTACCTTACTGGAAAAGTATTCAAAGGAAAATTCCGGGCTGTATTGTTTCATTTTGTTCACAAAGCGTCCCTTGGAACCAATGGAGTTAAACAGCATACCCGTGGTATCCCTTGCCTGTCCACCAATATCGGCTATTGTAATACACAACATAATGAGCCATCCGCTGATACCACCAAAAATTGTTCCTGCCATCACCGCTGAAATCAATGTAATCAGCAGACCCTCGCCACCAATCAGACCAATCAATAACATCATCACAAAAAAGAATGCCATACAAGACAGTATCGTTTTCTTCATCCTCGCATTGCTCTCTTTTTCGTCCATGTAGGAAACCATATAATAATTGGTTACTCTCGGAAACAGGTCATCCATGTCATAGCAGGTTCCACAGTATGCACAACCGTTCTCTAATTCTTTGATTTTACTGACTGCACCACAGTTGGGACAGGTGTATAACTCCTCTCCAATATCGCCGTCCTGTTTTGCATAGGTAATATACTGATAAAATGTTTTATATTCTCTTTTCTTATACAGCTTCTTATCGTTCCGGTAAAACTCTCTGGTGATGCAGCATTTATGCCATTCTATCTTATTGTCATAGACACCATCACTCCACTGCCGCTTCTTTGGTATGTTCATACTAGTTTCCAAATCCGCCTGTGGTACGATATCATAATTCATCCAGATTCCTTTTTTCTTAAGCCTCTCCCCCTGAAGTTCCATGTAATATTGTACATCCTGGTCAGCACTTTCCGGAAGCTCCTTTGTCTTTGTATAACGGTCCAGTTCCTTTGAGAAATTTTCAAATATCTGGTCTTCACTTTTCCATTTTTCTGCTTTTTGTTCCTTCCCCATATTTCTCTCCTTATATCTATAATCTAATATTGATATAATTTATCGATATGCGTTTTCAAAATACACACATAAAACAAATCATCCGCTTTACAAATATTGATTTTGTATATTGTATCTTGTTTTATTTCTCTTGTCTACCTATTAAAGTTGCATCTTTTGCTACCAGCATTTGCCTTATATCAATTCTGCAGAATCTGCCATTGTCAATATCCTCCGGGTGCATGACAACGTAAAAGGCAGGAATCCCTTTCGGAATTCCTGCCTTTATCACGTTCAATATTCGTTTTCTGCAAACCGTCTGCGATTACATTAACTTAACTGTGTTAATCTTAACGCCAGGACCCATTGTAGAAGAAAGTGTAACACTTCTTAAATACTGACCCTTAGCAGCAGATGGTTTTACTTTGATAATCTCATCTATTAACGCTTGGAAGTTGTCTGCTAACTGCTCCTCTGTGAAAGAAGCCTTTCCAACTGGCACGTGTACAATGTTGTTCTTGTCAAGTCTGTATTCAATCTTACCTGCTTTGATATCCTGTACAGCCTTAGTAACGTCAGGAGTTACAGTACCAGCCTTTGGATTTGGCATTAAGCCCTTTGGTCCAAGTACACGACCAAGACGACCTACAACGCCCATCATATCCGGAGTTGCAACTACAACGTCGAAGTCTAACCATCCATCGTTCTGAATCTTTGGGATTAACTCCTCGCCACCTACATAATCAGCACCTGCTGCAGTAGCCTCATCTACCTTATCTCCCTTAGCGAATACTAAAACCTTTACGGTCTTACCTGTTCCGTGAGGAAGAACTACAGCACCACGGATCTGCTGGTCAGCATGACGTCCGTCAAGACCCATTCTCAAATGTGCTTCTACTGTCTCATCAAACTTTGCGCTGGCTGCTTTCTTAACGATAGCAACTGCTTCTGGAATATCATAAACTTGTGTCTTGTCTACAAGCTTTGCAGCTTCAACATATCTTTTACCTTTTTTCATCTTAAAAAACCTCCTGTGGTATTATCGGGAGCGACCCTCCCACCTAAATTACATTTTGTATAACTACGACTAGGCTCAAACTTCGCCTTTGGCTCGTTTTCGCCAAGTTCTCTGCCAATACCTCTCACTAAACTCAACCTGCGCCCTTCGGCTTGGTTTCGTTAAGTTCGATGTATAACTACGACTAGGCTCAAACTTCGCCTTTGGCTCGTTTTCGCCAAGTTCTCTGTTAATCTTCAACTACGATTCCCATGGAACGAGCTGTTCCGGAAATCATGCTGATTGCTGCCTCAAGGCTACCTGCATTTAAATCTGGCATCTTAAGCTCTGCGATTTTCTGAACCTCAGCTTTCGAAATGGTAGCAACTTTTGTTTTATTAGGAACGGATGAAGCCTTCTGAATCTTACATGCCTTCTTTAATAAAACTGCAGCCGGTGGAGTCTTGGTAATAAAACTAAAACTTCTGTCAGCATAAACAGTAATTACTACAGGGATAATCATGTCGCCCTGATCTGCTGTCTTTGCATTAAACTGCTTTGTAAATTCTACAATGTTAACACCATGCTGACCTAATGCTGGTCCAACCGGTGGTGCAGGAGTTGCCTTACCTGCTGGAATCTGTAATTTAATATAACCTTCAACTTTCTTAGCCATTATGTTTTCCTCCTATTTCATGTGGTCAATCGGGACTTGCCCTCCCACGCTTTCCTTTCCATGCAATACATGCATGCTAATCCATCTTGGTAACATCCATAAAACTAATTTCCACAGATGTTGCACGACCGAAAATATCAACTTCAATCGTAACGGACTGTTTTCCTGCATTGATATCGGTAACAGTTCCAACCGTACCCTCCCAGGCACCTGCTACAACCTTAACCATATCTCCCAGTTCAACGTCAATCTCCATCTCAGGAACCCTGATACCCAGATTCTTCATCTCTGATTCAGTAAGCGGTACCGGCTTAGATCCCGGTCCTACGAAACCTGTAACACCTCTTGTATTACGAACAACATACCATGTTGCATCATTCATGATCATGTTGATCAGTACATAACCAGGGAACATTTTCTTAGAAACCTGTTTCTTTGTGCCATTCTTTAATTCCACCACGTCCTGCAATGGCACCAATACCTCAAAAATCTGATCCTGAAGCTTTCTGTTCTCGATTGTCTTTTCAATATCAGCCTTAACTTTATTCTCATATCCGGAATAAGTGTGTGCCACATACCATCTTGCTTCGCTATTATTCTCTACGTCTGCCATATGACCACCCACCTTAACCAACAATGAATGAAAGACCGATCTGCATAATCCAATCGATTGCTGCGATAATACAGCCAATAACGATTGCTGCAACGATAACTGCAACGGACTGCTTACCTAACAGTTTCTTATCAGGCCAAACAATTTTACGGAACTCACCCTTCAGCTCGGTGAAAAAGCTTCTCTTTAAAGATGCTGATTCATTTTCATTTGCCATCTTAAATCACCTCCGTAATTCTTATTATTTGGTCTCTTTGTGTAAGGTATGAGCCTTACAAAATGGACAATACTTCTTGGTTTCCATACGCTCAGTGTGGACTCTCTTGTCCTTTGTCAGATTGTAATTACGCTGTTTACACTCTGTACATGCCAATGTGATTTTTACTCGCACAACTTCCACCTCCATCTTAAATTGTATACGACTCCCTTTTGCCTGCAAACTCAAGCGTTAATCAGAAAATTTGCACACAAAAAAAAAGCCCCGACTTGCGTCGACCGTAATAGAATATCAGATAGCACAGGAAAAGTCAAGAAAAATATTGAATTTCCGTTATAATTCTGCCATGCTGCACAAAGCATGACAGAATTATGCATCTTCTCTTTTTACTACAATATTTCCATCTATCATTTCCAGACGAACTTTTCTGCCGTCAATACCTGCCTCCTCTAACAATTTTTCCGGAAGCTGCACCCGTCCAAATTTATCCAGAATGCTATACTCTTCATGGGTGGCTTGTGCCATATCCAGTTCGCTAAATGAAACATCTGCCATATTCTTTTCATATTCCTGCTTCATAATCTGCTCAGAACTGATTTTACCATCCTGTATCCGCACCACCCGCTGTACCATTTTTGCAATCTTATTATCATGAGTTACAATAACGATGGTAATACCCAGTTCTTCATTCAATTTGCGGAAAAGGTCAAAGATATGATTTGCTGTTTTAACATCCACAGCTCCTGTAGGCTCATCCGCCAGCAGGATTTTCGGGTTATTGGCAAGGGCGATGGCAATGGCAATCCTCTGCTGTTCCCCTCCGGACAACTGTTTTAACATACAGTCTTTTTTATGTTCCATCCCAACCAGTTTCAACAGTTCCATTGCACGCTGTTTTCTGTCTGATTTATCCCCCTTTTTGAACAACATCGGCGTCATCACATTATCCAATGCATTCAAATATGGAAATAAATTTCTGGAATTATTCTGCCACACAAACCCAACGGTATCCCGCTTATACTGCACCAGTTCCTCCCTGGTCAAAAGGCTCATGTTTTTTCCATCCACAAACAGACTGCCCGCTGATGGACGCTCCAATCCGCCAATCATATTCAGCAGGGTGGACTTTCCACTTCCGCTTTTCCCGATAATTGCCATCATCTCTCCCTGTTTAATGGAAAGTTCCAGCCCGGACAACGCCATGACTTCTATTTCTTTTGTCTTATATATTTTCACTAATCCGTCACACCAGATGATATCCTGCTCCATAGACTTTCCTCCTTTCATTTTAAGCTGTTCATAGCTGTCCATCTTCCATCTCGTAAACCACATCCCCCAGTTCCATAAGATTTGTATCATGGGTAGTCATGACAATGGTAACCCCTTCTTTTTCAATCAATTCTTTAAATAAATGCATTACTGCCAGACCGGTATTGGTATCCAGCGCCCCGGTGGGCTCATCTGCAAAAATCACCTTTGGTCGGTGGGCAATGGCTCTTGCAATGGCAACTCTCTGCTGTTCCCCTCCGGACATCTCCCCCGGCATATGTTTCATCCGGTTTTTTAAGCCCACCAGTTCCAGACATTCTTCTGCCCGTTTTGTGTGATTCCCCTCATAACCGGACAGGCGAAGCCCGAATTCCACATTTTCATAAGCATTCATAACCGGTATCAGTGCCACTGTCTGAAAAATAAATCCCATTTTTTCCCGCCGCAGCAATTCTCTCACCTTTTCATCAGCATGTCCGATTTCTTTTTTCTCCATATAAATGCTGCCCTCTGTTGGATTGTCCAGTGCACTCAGTATGTTCAACAAAGTTGTTTTTCCCGAACCGGAACGCCCTTTTAATATAGTAAGCTTTCCTTCCGGTATCTGCATATCTATCCCTTTTAAGACCTGTATTGCTCCTCCATTTCCCATGGGAAATGAACGGGTAATTCCTGATGTTTCAATCAAGACTTCTTCCATATCCAGTCACCTTCCTTTCCTCGGTCATTTTCCTAGTCCTCTCCAAGTTTAATTGCCTGTGCAATCCGCATTCTTGATAACATTTTCGCCAGTATGAAAATGCAGCTGTCAAGCATACAGATTACCACAACACCAATCCGCACCATATCTGCCGCTGATGTGTACAAAGTATATGGCAGACAATGATTTTCCGGTGCATATGCAACCGTAATCAGAGAAATGAATATCTTTGATGTGACAGCACCGCTTATTACCCCACACAGGATTGCCAGCAGGGAACAAAAAATCTGCTCGTTTATCAGCATTTCTATAATCTCCTTCATAGACATACCCATGGCACGGTAGATGCCAAACAACAACTCCCGCTGCCGGATGGATGTAATCCAGTAAATGAGAAATCCTATCATACAAAGAACCAGCACCACCAGAAAACTTAATGTCAGCATACCATTTGTAATCTGTATCATGGCAGACTGCTTTACCAGAGTAAGATTCTGTTTTGCCTCTTTCACATACTCCATTCGTATATTATTTTGGGAAATCACATCATAAATACCTTTGTTATTCTCTCCTGTATTCACCCAGATTTCGCAGGGCTGGGTGCCGCTGGTACTTTCAATAAATCCCAGATTTGCGACCACAAGATACACCGGCTCCTGCGTCTTTTTTCCATTTTCATCCACTACCGTTTTATATCCGGTATAGCCCGGCCATGCATCCACAAAGCCACAGATTGTCCCGGTCACGGTTCCCATGGTATCTTTGTATCCTTCCTCCTCAGAAAATAGCGAATAGGATATGGTATCTCCAGCTTTTAATCCAAACTCTATCTCTGCATTAGAAGACACAAGTACATTCTGTGCATTCGCTGCCAGATCATTTAAATAATAATACCAGTGTTTATCCAAAACACCGTCCCGCATCCATGCTGTTTCACCAAATTCCTTTGTCTGAACTGCCATCAGCATACCATTATCCGTAAGGTCTTTGGAGCCTTTAATGGAAACATCCCTCTTAATGACCTTCGCAGCAGACTCGGACTGTTCCTTTACCTTTTCAAAAAGATTTGTAGAAGGCTCTGCATAATAAAGCTCTGTTACCTTTTTATCACCTTTCTTATAGGTATTGGACGTCTTGATCCACTCCTCCTTTAACACCATATCGGCTCCGAGATTATAGTAAGTCCTCTCCTCCTCATTCTGATTAATGGTACGTGCCACATTGGAGTAAAATACACCCATTGCCAGTGCCACCACCAAAAACAGCGAAATAAAACTCTGTTTCCCACGGGTACGCAGAATCTGCAGGAAAGAGGCATACAGGGCAGGAGACCATTTTTTCCTGCCAATATGGTAAATGAGATTTGCAAGCAGCCGGAAGATTCTCAAAATAACCATGCCAAATCCCAGCATAAAAAGCACAGCGCTCAAAAACAAAAACGGATCCAGACCATCCCCATTTAACACTTTGGAAGCAATTTCACTCCTCTGTCCCCGAAAACTGTAATATGCATAGCCAGAAACTGCCAGCAATGCAACATCCAGGTAATACCGTTCAAATATACTTTTGTCTGCCTTTCCACGTTTACTCTTCTTTGTCACGATATCTGCCTGGGCAATCCGAAGCAGTGGCAGGGTCATAAAAGCAATGGCAAAGGCAGAAGCCACAAGACAATATACCAGTGTCATTCCCGTAAAGTGCACCGGCAGATTCTCCCGGTTTACAAATTCCAAAAAAGCATTTGCCTGTCCCAGCAGACGGCACAGCCCGTAACCAAGGGGCATACCGATTACCATTCCAATTCCGGCAAGAATGGAAGCCTGACAAAAATAAATAAAAACAATCTGGCGTATGGACACACCTCTGCTTTTTAATGTGGCAATTTCATTTCCTTCCAGTTCCAGGATCTGGGCGGAAATCATATAAATGAATACCAGAACAAGCACCATGATGGGAAGTTCCAAAATCCAAAGCACTGCCTGAATCTGCTTTTCCTGATCCATGTAATCCTTTAGCAGTGCATCAAAGTCCGTGGTAATTTCCACTTTGTCATCATCAAATCCTGCCGTTTTATAACGTTCCAATGCCTTATATATAACCGGAAGTTCTTTTAACTTCATATGTTTATAGTCGTAGAGATTATAAATCTGATAACGTATGGTCATCTGTCCGTCAATATCTGCAAGGATTTCCTGAAACATATCTTCACTTACAAACAGATGTGAAGTATAGCTTGCAGGAGGTTCCACCCAGTAAATGTCCTCTTCCTCTTTTTCTTCAAATACACCGGTAATGGTAATTCGCAGAGGGGAACCATCTTTACAGACAATCTTGGAAAATTCCAGAGTCTGTCCCACATAAAAAGAACCATTTGCCAGCAGTGCTGCAGAAACCACACAGGTATATTTTGTAGAATCGTCAATGGAAACAATGCCCGCCCCTGCCGATTCTGATTTTTTTGCCGCTTCTTTAACCTCTGCAGAATTTTCATACAGGTTTCCGCTGGCAAGCCTTATATGATTGGAAAATCCCGGTAGAAAACTTATCCGGTAATTGGTTTCCGCTTTGCTTCCACCGGCATTTTTTAACGGTTTCACACGATCCTCCAACAATGTATAAAGGGTAATCCTCTCCAGCGGCTTTATCTGCATATCTTTATCCAGCATTTCCTCCAGTTCCTTCACTTTTTTTGAAGCCTTTTCATAAGCCTTGGAACCGTCCTTGTAAGTGCTGCCCCGGAAAAGAGACACCATCGCCGGATATCTTCCCTCTGTACTGACGTACTCTTTCATCTGATTCTGGAAGGTCTGGATTTTTGACATATTCTGATACATAGGAATACACGCAGCCACTGCCGCCAGGATTATGATACCAATGAGCAGGCAGGCGTTCAGCCATTTCTTATATAACAATTTTTGTTTTATAAATGTAAACATATGCTATTTCACCCCCGTAAGAAGTGTGTCATTTTCTTCCAGTCCCCAAAATACCCATGCCTTCTTTTCTGCTCCGTTCATACATTTGACATACTGCTTATATGGTTTTCCCTCCCGTAACGTCCACACATAGATGTCGTTTCCGTCTCTGACCAGCAGTTCCTGGTCGATGACGATCACATTTTCAATGACATTCGACAGATAGGTAATCCGGCCTTTGTCCATGATACTCTCTTCATCCGGCACAGTTTCTTCAACCGCATTATCTTCGGGGCTGTCACCTTCATCTGTTACAGCCTTTCCAGCCTCTATGCTTCCTTTCTCCAGCTTGATATAGGCTCCCTTCTGGGTTTCATCCGCCTCTATCGCATAGGAAAAAGAATTGCCATATTCATCCGAACCGGAAATCATGATTTCTCCGGATGAGTAAGCACCTGCCACATAACCATTATATTCTTTTCCTGACGGATCCCTCACAGTTACGGCATTACCAAAATGCAGCCGGTTACTGCTATTGTCCACCCGTATACAGGACACAGATGTACTACTGATCATTCCAATACAGTCATTTTCCCTAAGTACGCTTTTATCACCACTGCTATAATATCCGTCAAAGGTACCGGTACAAGGTGCATAAATGGAGATTTCCCCGGTCTTTTCCCGCAGGCTCTCCAGATTCCTTGATATGATTTGTTTCTGCCGTTCATACTCCCCGGCATGATAGTCCTTTTCCAATTCCGCAATGGAAAGTTCTTTTTCTTTCAAGGCAATTTCCTGGGCAGAGGCTCCGCTGTCCTCTTTTTTCATCGATTTTATACTCTTTTTTAGAAGCTTTATGGTCTTCTCACCTGCGGATTGTTGTGACTGATACTGCTTCTTTAAGGAGGATAACTGGTTTTCCAGCTCCTTTACATCTGCCTGTCCTTCGGACACTTTTATCTTTGCCAGCAGTTCCCCCTTTTCCACCTCACCGCTTTCTGCAATGCAGATTAGTTCAGCTTCCCCTGCTCCCGTAAATATGCTCACCGTACTTGGATAATACTGTCTGCAGTCCGCACTGTATTCCTGCAGGGAAAGACTCCCTTTTATAACCTTCTGTTTTCCGGTATATTCCACCTTTTCGTCCACCGGATAATAAATGAGATCTCCCTCATTTACACCATCTGTGATTTCGATTTCTGCCCCATTGGATACTCCCGTTTCAACAAAACATTTCTCCTTTGTCTCTCCATTGATCCGGTACACATAAGTATCATTTTCGCTTTTATAGATACAGGTTTTAGGTACTACGATTGCATTTTTGCTTTCTTTTAACACAATATGCACATCCATATAATCTCCCATCTCCATATCCGCATCTGCAAACTGAAATCTCGGTGTCAAGGCTATACTGTTCTTTTCTGCCGCCTTTTTCTCCGACTCAGAATAATCAAACTCCTTAAGTTCCTGCTCTTTCCCCTTATAAGTGGTGTATGCTCTTATGTAATTTGCCTTATTTTCCTCTGTCAGGGTATCCTCTAACAGGATATATAAATCTGTCACATCGATTACGATAAGTACATTCTGAAACTCTGTTGCACTCTGTGTATAGCTTATATAGGAAACCCTTCCCGCCTTTTTGGCATACAATGTATTTCTCTTTATCCTGTCATTTATATCTGCAATCTCACGATTTAAATCTGAAATGCGGATATCTAAAAGCTTCATCTGGTAATCCTGATCAATCTCTGCCCGCTCTGACTCATCTTCCAAAAGCTGTTTTTCCTCCTCATCCGCCAGCTTTTTTTGAAGCTTCAGCCGGTCGTTATTCAGACTCCTGTATTCTTTCTGGTATTCACGCTGTGCCTTCGCATTTTCCAGTTCCAGTTTCAGACTTTCCAGCTGCTCCTTCAGTTCGCCATTATCAGCGGATACCAATGCCTGTCCCTTGGCAACCTCCTCCCCTAAGGATACCTGATAGTCTAATTCCTGTTTGTACTCTGTATAGTAATAGCCCTGCATACTGCCTGCCACATAACCGGCAATAATCTTTTCTTCATTGATATCCTTCCGTTCTGCCTTTATTCCCTGAAGACTTTCACTTACCGGTGTATTAAGCACCGGTATTTCTCCCTTTTTACCACAGCCGGATACCATTCCTGTCATAAGAAAGAGAATGAGAACATATGCCATCGTTTTCCTATTCATTGATAATCTCATCTCCTTCCTCCAAACCTGCTTTAATAACATAATATCCCCCTATCAGGTCTTCCACCTGAATCTCCTTTGCACGGGGATATCCATCTTCTCCTAAAATCTGTACATACGCCTTCTCCTCTTCCACAACAACCGCTTTTTGAGGTACATATAATACATTTTCCACTTTTTCACTGTTGAGGGTAAGTCTTGCCCTGTCTCCTGTCTCAAACTCTCCCTCTGCCGTAAGATACAAAATTACAGAAGCATCGTCTCCATCGGATTCTTCTGCTTCTCCGGATTCATCCAATTCATCAGCATTTCCAATCCGATCCACCTTCATCTCCACAGTTGTGCCGGCTGCCTCTGCCGTTACGATATCCCCTTCAGAAAGTTTGCAGTTTCCACCGGTTACGATTCCCGTAAAGTAGCCCTCTAAGGATTTGATTCGCAAAAATGGTCTCGACGGATCATAACCAGTCATGTAAACATCCAAAACTGCACTGACCTGTCCATCCATATCTGCATAGATGCGGTAATCTTTTATCTTCTCCTGACATTCCTGAATCCGCAGGGAAAGCACGGAAAGCTGTGCTTTATCATCCTCAATGGAAGCCTGATAACTCTCCTTTTCCTCATCTTTGGCAATCTTTAAAAGCTTCTTATTATAATCTATGTCAAGCTGTATCGCCTCTGCCTGCTTCTGATAATCCGAAACCTGCTGTTCCAATTCTTCGCAGGGTGCCTCTGCTAAAAGCTGTCCTTTCTTTACCACATCACCCACCATGACATAACATTGAATCTCTTCCCCCCAGGAGTTTGCCTGTCCGGCATATTTGAGATAATATTCCCGTTCCTCTTCGTTCTCATATTCCAGATTCACGGTTTCGGAAGAATCCAGATCCCCCCGCTCCACCTTAACCACCTGGTGTTTGGGCGGTGTATAATGGACAATCCGCAGTGTATCATCCACCTGTGCCTCCTCTGGAAACAGTCTGCAGCCGGACAGCCCTAACATCATACATATTACGATTCCTGTCATCCATATCCTTTTTATCATCAGCCTAGTCCTCCGTCATCTCATAGCTGTCCGGATTAATCTTGAAAATCATTGGAATATCCATATAGACACTGATTTGCCAGACTTCAATGTCCACTGATTTTATTCCCTGTTCCTTCATGGCGTCGTATCCCACATCACAATAAGAATAGACATACGGTTTTTCCTTCCTCTGCACTCCAGGCTCTGCCCAGGCATACAGGGAATCTTCTCCGTAAAATGGGCCCTTTGTTCCCATACTGCATTGTTCCTCCTGATATCCGTCAGCCCCTACCATACAGAGGATACTGCTGATTCTTCCATAATTACTGCCACAATTGACCTTGATGCGGAATTCTTTATCCTCCGTAACGGTCATCTCCAGCAGCCGCACCTTTACTCCATCCATTGTTACGGTTTTATTGATTTTTACGGTTTCTCCTATCTCCGGAAGTTTTACGGAAATTTTCTGCTGGCTTTCTGAATTCCCAAAGAATTTTTCAAAATTTACTCCACTGATACACATAAAATCTGGCGACACCTGTTCCCCATCCTCTAATAGATTGGACTCCGGCAGGAAAGAATTATCATCATGATAACGGGCTGCATCATAACGGGTTCCATGATTACCAAGAAAATATATATTGGATTTATTATCAAACGGATTATAGGAAACATCCGGCATCCAGTCTGAAAATTGTTCCATACTGTCAATATGTACGCCGAATGCCGCCTTTTTCTTGTCAAGCAGCATTGCCGTTCCGTGATAATAAGAACATTTATCCGTAAAGAGCCGGTCCGTCTTATAGCCTCCTGCCGGTTCTAACGAAACAGAATAGTCCTTATCCCGGTAAATGAGTTTGAATTGATTATCCAAAATCCCATTCAGTCCAACCTCATACTCCTTTTTCCCCTTCGCAGAGTATACTACACCTTCTCCCTCACCATCGGAAAATGAAGTATAATCCTCTTCATCATAGCCGGAGGTATACTTAGCAGTTCCCGCTGTGACAGCTTCTATAATCCTGTAAGTCTTACCGCCGCTTACAAGCTCAATACTGGCATTCTCCGGCCAGTTATACTTTGACTCGAAATGCAGTGTCAGAGTCCCCTCCACCAGATACGCATATTCTAATGTGATATCCTCTGTAGTATTCCCTTCCAGCTCCAGGGGTTCGTTCAAAAGATAAATCTCCTCCGATATAATATTGCTTTCACCGGTTTTTCCAAAAGCATAATAAATGAGATTTTCTGCAGCCTGACTTACCTGCTCAAGCTGTAGCAATCCTGCCCCCAGCACAACCAAAAGAATGGTAAAGCATATACTCTTTACCCGTTTTCTCCTCTGCACTCTTTTCTCTGTCTTTAAAATCATCTCTTCTGCAAAATCTTCTCCCAGCAAATCGTTCACATCAATCCGGTTCATCATCCGACCCCTCCTTCCCGTCTTCTTTCCTCAATAAAGATGATATTTTCCTCCCTATGCTCCTGCTCATTTCCATATTTTTTCTGATAAAATGGATCTGCCAGCAGCTGTAATGTAATCTTTTTCCGCAGCCGGCTGATTCTTGTATCCACTGCACCTCTTGTAAGCTGCAATTTTTTCGCAATATCCGGTATCGGCATCTGCATCAGAAAATACAGAGTAAACAATTCCTGCTCCCTGGGCTTTAATTCCCTGATAATGGACTGTACCAGTTCCTTATACTCCAATTCAAATTCCGGCTCATAGGTGATCTCAAATGCCTCCGCAAAGGGCACCGTTCTTTGCCTTAATATCTGCCGCCGTTTTTCCAGTGCCGTACTTCGGGCTATGATTCCCACATAAGTTTTAAGAGTTCCCCTCTTTGGATCAAATTTGTCCATGGTCAACATTGCCTGACAAAGTGCATCATTGACACACTCCTCTACATCCTCGTCACTTCCCACTCCCCGCAGTATATTTCCTGCCACATACTGCACAGTGCTTCGGTAACTGTGATAAAACAGATTCTCTTCTTCCATCTTGTTTTTCTTCTTTTTAAATAGTCCCACTGGCCATTCTCCCCTGTCATCCTCTGCTGTCTGAACCATCTGCAGACAACTGTTTTCTAATTTGTATTTTCTACTTATATATACGGTACAAGATTTCCATTTCTTACATGATTTTCATTATTTTATAAAAATTCTTCCTACGATTCAACAGATGCTGTTGATTCGAAAGGTTTTCTTAAGATTTTGTATGACTCTTCCTTGTAAATCTTTTTTCCATACTATATAATATAGGAAGTGTATTTTAAAAATGTTATAAATTATATGGAAGAAGGACATTACTATGTATCAGATTGATTTTAACAAGCCAATTCATGTGCACTTCATCGGTATCGGTGGTATCAGCATGAGTGGATTAGCAGAGATTTTATTAAAAGAGAACTTCAAGATCAGCGGCTCCGATGCAAAAAGCTCCGACATTGTAGACAACCTGATTGCCATGGGTGCCATAATCAACATTGGACAATCCGCAGACAATATTACAGACGACATTGATCTGGCAGTCTATACTGCAGCGGTTCACCAGGATAATCCGGAATTTGCCGCCTGCAAGGAAAAGGAGATTCCAATGCTTACCAGGGCACAGCTTCTTGGTCAGATTATGAATAATTACAAATATTCCGTTGCTGTTTCCGGAACCCACGGAAAAACAACAACCACCTCTATGTTAAGCCAGATCTTTTTAGAGGCTGACACAGACCCGACCATTTCCGTTGGAGGTATGCTGGATTCCATCGGCGGCAATGTCCGGGTTGGCAAATCCGACTTTTTTGTGACAGAGGCATGTGAGTATACCAACAGTTTCCACGCATTTTATCCATACATCAGTATCATTTTAAATGTCGATGCAGACCACCTGGATTTCTTCAGCGGAATTGATGAAATCATTGAAAGCTTCCACACCTTTGCAACTAATCTTCCGGACAATGGAACATTAATCGTAAATGGTGACATGGACTGTCTTCCCCAGGTTACACGGGATCTGTCCTGCAATATCATTACCTTCGGTGCAAAAGACACCAACAAATATTATCCGGTAGATATTGAAGCCGATGAAATGGGTCATATGAACTATACATTGGTGGTGGATGGTGTTCCACAGGAGCGTATTCATCTGAATATCGGTGGAACCCATAATGTAACCAACTCCCTTGCAGCCATTGCTGCCGCTGACCTGTTAGGAATCGAAAGACAATATGCACTTGCCGGACTTGCTTGTTTTGGCGGTGCCCACAGAAGATTTGAATTAAAAGGTACCCTTGGAAATGTCACTGTGATTGATGACTATGCACATCATCCAACAGAGATCAAGGCAACTCTTACCACTGCAACCCACACCCCACACCATGAACTATGGGTTGTCTTCCAGCCCCATACTTATACCCGTACCAAAGCATTATTCGAGGACTTTGCAGAGGCTTTAAAAGGATTTGACCATGTGATTGTGATAGATATCTATGCCGCCAGGGAAAAAGATACCGGTCTGGTTCATGCAAAGGATTTAGCCGCCCGCATCAAAGAACTGGGTACAGATGCAAGATATTTCAGTTCCTTTGAAGCAGTTGAAAATTATTTATTAAAAAATTGCAAAAAAAATGATTTGTTGATAACTATGGGTGCCGGAGACGTTTATTTAATTGGTGAAGAGCTCCTTGGAAAATAGTTATGCACAATATCCACAATCTGAATCTTCCCCCTTGACAGGAACAGATTGTGGATATTTTCATTTACATAACTTTTTTATTAAAGGCTTAAGTTTCACGAGATTATGCGGTTTACTTCTGTTCCTGATGACGGAATACAGATTATGTTTACCACTTGTCCACATTTCCCACATTTCCCACATTTTTTCTCCCACTTCACAGAAAACAGACGTTCTATTTTCTTTTTGAAAACACTGTGTTATAATCCAAATGCTTCATGATTAGGCAGGCAAAATAAACAATAAAGAAGGGAGAATAAAATAGTGGAAACCATTACAATTACAACCAAGAATCATGAAACATATTCCTCTGTTTCCAACTTCTTTATTGACTATTATATGACCGACGCAAATGGGGAGTTTGTTAAAGTTTATCTGTATCTGGTCCGCCTGATGAACAGCGGACGTGCTGTAACCGTAGCGGATATTGCAGACCATTTTAATCTGACAGAAAAAGATATCTGCCGTGCAATCAAATACTGGATCAAACAGGGTGTTTTACAGCTGGAGTACACAAAGGATAAGGTGCTTACTGGTATCACTCTGTTGCCACTGACTCCGAAGGCTGTTAATAGCGAATCTGCTTCTTTACTATCTCTGCTAGGTGTGGAGGAAGAAGTGGAACCAGAACCGGCAAAAACTGTCCAAAAGCAGACTGCCGTTGCAAAAGAACCGACGGTCAGCCAGGAGGATTTCGACAGTATAAAAGAAATAACCGTACCAAAGAAAGTTTCCTATAAAGCTTCTTTTATTGAGGCGAAGAAAGAAGATGAAGATTTTGGTAATCTTCTTTACCAGACCGAAATTTACTTTGGAAAGCCTTTGACACAGACAGACATTAACACTTTACTTTACATATACGAAGAACTATCCTTTAGTCCGGATTTACTGGAATATCTGGTGGAATATTGTGTATCCATCAACAAAAAAAGCTGCCGCTATATTGAAGCGGTTGCATTAGAATGGTATAAAAATGGTATAATGACAGTAGAGGATGCAAAAGTGGCTTCCAAAAATTACAACTCCATATATGTCGCAGTGTTAAAACAGCTTGGAATTCCAAGAAGAGTTCCTACTCCGACAGAGACTGCATTTATTGATACCTGGTATAATACCTATTCTTTTAATAAGAATATTATCATGGAGGCATGTAAGCGGGCTGTTACCGCCAATCCACACTCTGCCAACTTCAACTATGTGAATGGCATCCTGGAAAACTGGCACAAGCAAAATGTACGCAAGCTTTCCGACATCGAAGAGCTGGATAAAAAATGGGCAGAGGAGAAGAAAAAGCGGACTACCACCGGTAAAACTACCATGGCCAACCAGTTTAACAATTATCAAAGTTCCACGGATAAAAATGTGGTAAATGAATTTGAGAGTTTATTTTTACAGGAGACAAATCAATAATTATGGCATTTAGTGATTCCCAGTACGATGAGATTATGAGCACGTACTACAAAAACCAAACTGAAAATCGTGCCTTGGAGCAGAGCCGTAAAGAGGAAGTCTACAAGAAGATTCCAAGGATAGAAGAAATCGATAAACTGATTGCTGTTTCTTCCATTGACGCAGTACGCTCCCGTTTAAGAACCGGAGCAGATACCACTGCTTCCATACGGGAACGCAACCAGTCTCTGATTGCAGAAAAAATGGATTTACTGAAAGCCCATGGTTACCCGGAGGACTTTTTGAAACCAATCTATACCTGTCCCCTTTGTAAAGACACCGGTCGGATTGGCAGTGCATACTGCTCCTGTTTCCAGCAGGCTGCTATCTCTCTTTTATACCGGCAGTCCACATTAGATCAGGTATTACAGGTGGAAAATTTCGAACATTTTGATTTAAGCTACTATTCAAAGGAATCCGACGGCACCCATCCATTTACTCCTTATGAGAATATGAGCAATATACTTAATAAAACAAAGTCTTTTATAGAAACATTTGACAAAGACGGGGGTAATCTTTTATTCTATGGTGAGACAGGGCTTGGGAAAACCTATCTTTCCAATTGCATCGCAAAGGAACTGTTAGATACCCGGCATACCGTACTGTACCAGACTGCTATCCATTTATTTGAGGATGTATGCAGTGACGTTATCATGAAAAAGGGACAGAATCCGGATAGCAAAGAAATCTACCGCTATCTGTATAGCTGTGATTTACTGATTATCGATGACCTTGGAACAGAATTCACAAATTCCTTTGTGTCTTCTGAACTTTATGATATATTAAATACCAGAATGCGTGAGAAAAAATCCACAGTCATTTCCACGAATCTGAATCTTCAGGAACTGACAGAACGCTATTCTGACCGTATCACCACCCGTATTTTTGCGGAGTACAAGGTTTTTAACTTCTATGGCAGCAATATCCGTCTTGCCAAACGAAGAAAAGCAATACAAAAATAATGTGAACAATTTAACGGAGGAAAAGAAAAATCATGCCAAACGACAGTAATTTATTATCAACCATTCCTGTAGGTGAGTTAGGTATTGTTGCCCTGCAAAGCTGTACTACCTTAGGTCAGCGTGTAGACTCCTACCTTTCTAAATGGAGAGCTGCAAGAAATAATGCAGAAAAATCTACCATAGCATTTAATGGATATGAAAAGGAATCCTACCTGGTAAAATCTGCCTGTCCACGTTTTGGTTCCGGTGAGGCAAAGGGTGAGCTTTTGGAGTCTGTCCGCGGTAAAGATCTGTATCTGCTTGTAGATGTAACCAACTACAGCATTGAGTATTCTTTATACGGAAGAAAATGTCCAATGTCTCCAGATGACCATTATGCAGATTTGAAGCGTATCATTGCTGCCTGCGGAGGCAAAGCTCGTAAAATTACCGTCATTATGCCATTTTTATACGAGAGCCGCCAGCATAAAAGAAGCAGCCGGGAATCCTTAGACTGCGCTTTGTGTCTGCAGGAACTTGTAAGTCTTGGTGTGGATAATATCATCACTTTTGATGCACATGATCCTCGTGTACAAAATGCAATCCCGCTTCACGGTTTTGAGAATATCCGTCCAACTTACCAGTTTTTAAAGGCATTACTGTTGTCTACTCATGATTTGGAACTTACAAAGGAGCATTTAATGGTCATCAGCCCGGACGAGGGAGCCATGAACCGTGCCATTTATTTTGCAAACATATTAGGTGTGGATGTGGGTATGTTCTACAAGAGACGAGATTACAGCACCGTGGTAAATGGCCGTAATCCGATTGTGGCTCATGAATTCCTTGGTGATTCCGTAGAGGGCAAAGATGTGATCATCATTGATGACATGATTGCTTCCGGCGAAAGTATGATAGATGTTGCAAAACAACTTAAGAGCAGAAAGGCAAAACGTGTATTCTGCGTCTGCACCTTTGGCTTATTCACAAATGGTCTTGATGTATTTGACAAGGCAAAAGAAGAGGGCATCATTGAAAAGGTTATTACCACCAACCTGACCTATCAGTCACCGGAATTGCTTTCCAGAGACTGGTACATCTGTGCAGACATGAGTAAGTATATTGCTTTGTTGATTGATCACTTAAATCATGATGCTTCCATTTCTGATATCTTAGATCCAACGGATCGGATTCAGGATCGTATTAACGAGTATAGAGAAAAGCACACGATTCGGGAAAATTATTAATATCTTCTTCATATTATTTTATCAGAATTATATTTTTTGTATAAGAAAATACACAAACCTGCTATGGTTTATAAAACCTGGCAAGTTTGTGTATTTTTAATTTTATAATTTGTGTTTATTATTATGGTGCCTGTGTTGTTGGTTCCGTTGACGCCTGTGTTGTTGCCTGCGTTGTTGCTTCTGTGGTTGGCTGCGTCGTCGGCTGTGTTGTTGGTTGTGTGGTTGGCTGTGTTGCCGGCTCCGTAGTTGGCTGTTCCGGTGGTAAAGTTGTCTGCTCCGTTGCCGAATCCTGCTGCTCCGTCGTTGCAGTGGTCTTTTCCTTCTTCTTTTTCTTTTTCTTCTTATCGTCATCCTCGGAATCCTCTGAGCTGGAACGTGTATCCTTCCAGTCCTTGGTAGAACGAACCCACTCATAATCTGGGAATCCAATATCTTCTAATCCTTCATGAATCTCTGTCATAAAATTATGCCAGATACTTCCCGGATATGTGGAACCCCACAACCCTCTGGTAGCCTGTGGTGTATCATAACCTACCCAGACACTCATGGTATAATATGGCGTATACGCACAGAACCAGCCATCCGTATTATTATCCGTCGTTCCGGTTTTACCGGCACAGGACATTCCCGGAATTCCCAGTCCGCTGGCCGTACCACCAGTAAATACTCCCCTCAGCATAGAAGTCATCATTCTTGCTGCATTCAGCTCATATACCTGTTTTGACTTAATCTTATCTGCAACAACAACATTGCCCTGGGAATCTGTAATTTCCACAATACAGGTTGGTTTACGGAATTCACCATCATTTTCAATGGTTGCATAACCGGAAGCCATTTCCACCGTGGTCGCACCATATGTAAGTCCTCCAAGACAGGCTGCCATATTCTGGCGGTCTTCTATTGTAAGATAGTTAAAATTCATATTCAGCAGATACTCTGCACCAACTTCCGGTGTAAGTTCTCCAAACAACCGGTATGCCACAACATTCTTAGAAGCCGCCACCGCCTGTGCTAGTGAGATCATACCGGAATATGATCGTCCGGAATTCTCCGGCATTTTGTCATTTTCAAAATCTGTATCATCCACAGTAGTTGTCGGGGTGTATCCCCGCTCTAACTGCGGTGTATATACAATTAATGGCTTAATGGTACTACCCGGCTGTCTCGCACTCTGGTAAGCACGGTTCAGACTATATCCCTGTAATTCTTCCTGTGTACGTCCTCCTACAATAGCAACCACCCGTCCTGTGGAATTATCAATACAGGTAGATGCACCTTGAAGATTATAAATACCAGTCTCTTCATTCTTCTCCTCATCCACAGATAATGTTTCATCAATTGTCTTTTGCAAAAGTTTCTGTTTCTTAGGTTCAATAGAAGTATATATCTGGTATCCTCCGGTATAAAGTGTTGCATAATACTCATCATAAGCAGCCCGATAGCGCTCATTATACTCATGTTGTTCCTCTATGGTATTAAACTTATACTGAAACTCAAAGCCTGCTGCCTCCATCAAAGCCTCTGTTGCACAGAAGTTTGTAAAGGTTTCTACATAATCATGACTTATCTTCTTCTCCTCTGCCAGTTCAACCTTCTCATCCAGTGCCATCTGAAGTTCTAAATCATTCAGATAGCCCAGTTCATGCATATCATTTAAAATCTTATCCCGACGTTCAATAGTATGATCATAATTCGTTCTCGGATCATAGTAAGTCGGACTGTTTGGAATTGCACATAAAAATGCCACCTCGGAAACAGATAATTCATCTAAATCCTTGTCAAAATATCCCTTTGCTGCTGCACCAATCCCATAGTACCCATTTGAGAAGAAAATAGTGTTCAGATAAAACTCTAATATCTGCTGTTTGGTATATTTCTTTTCTAATTCCCATGCGATAAATATTTCCTTGATTTTTCGTTCATAACTAACCTCATTGGTCAGGAAGATTCCTCTTGCCAGCTGCTGGGTTATGGTACTGGCACCCTGAGTAATCTGTCCGTTATTCTTAAAAAGAATATAAGCAGCACGCATAATACCTTCATAATCTACACCATTATGTTCATAGAATCTTCTATCCTCAACAGACACCATAGCTTCTACGAAATATGCGGGAATTTCATCATAGGTCTTGTAATAAACCTCTTTTTCTCCTGTAACCTCTCGCAGTTTCTTTCTATTGGCATCATACACAATGGAAGTTTCATCCTGCCGAAATGTATCTTCTGAGGAATTGGATACCAGTTCAATGGCTTCGTCCCTATATGCCAGAAGATCCTTTCCAAACTTTTCGTAGGCATAATAGCCACCAATAACGCAAACCATTAAGAAGATAATCAGCAGGTAACTTAATATAATTCTTCGTACTTTTTTTCTTTTTCTTTTGCGTTCTTTTTTCGCTTTCCGTAATCTGATCTTCTCCAGTTCCTCCGGAGTCTTTACTGTCTTTTTCTTTCCATTCTGTGCATTGGTCTGTGTATTTTTCCCAGTTGTATTGTTTCCGGAAGGATATGTGGTCCTTCTTTCATCTGACGTAGACTTTCTGTTATCAGCCATGTTTTTCCCTCATTTCCAGCCACATAATCTGGACTGCTAAACACCTAAAATATCTCCTTATATTTAAATATCCATACTTTATTGCTCTATAGAGAAATATAATGATTAGCAATTCCTAAATTCGCGAAAATATCCTGAATACCCGGATTTGTTGTAAAAATAATAATCTGTCGGTTCAGGTATTCGCCTAAGCAGCTTAATGTATCATATAATCTTTGATAATCATAGGTAACAAAAATGTCATCTATGATAATTGGCAAGTCTTCAGCAATCAGCACATTTGCAATGGAAAGGCGAAGAGCAAGATAAATCTGTTCTATGGTACTGGTGCTTAAATAATCCATACTGATAAACGAACTTCCGCTTTTCACCATTACTCTTAACTGATCATCTATCTTAACCTCAGAATACTTATTGTTGGTAATTCTTCCAACAAGTTCTGAAACCTGTTCATTCAGTACACTTCCAAAGGAATCATAAATCTCCTCCGATAAATCCTGAATAGTCTTGATAGCAAGATCCAACGCTTCGTTCTCCACGTTATTTGATGCAATCTGTTCCTTTAAGCTGTTAATCTCAGTCAACATCTGTTCCTGCTCTCTGCGTTCATTTAAAATATGCTCTTCCTTCAGCTTGAGTTCGGAAAGCTTATTCACAAGCTCCGTCTGTTCTGCAGAACTCAGAGTCACTTTTCCAGCCTTTGCATCTTCAAATCCCTGTTCAATCTCTAACTCTTCTAACAAGCGATAGAGTTTTGCACGTCTTACAAACACCTGAATGATCGTAAGCAATACCAGTGCAATGCCGAAGCCCATAATTCCCATCTTAACTTCCGGAATATTCACCGGAATCAAATATGCCACACCAACAAACAATGCTATAAATAAAAGACCGAGGAATAAAATAACAAATACATTATCTAAAACACTTTTTCCTCCCATGCCACGGAGCATCTGAATATCCTTCTCTCTCTGTGTCAATGGCTCCTCTGGTTCTTCATGCTGCTCTGTTTCTTCCTCTTCTTCCAAAGCACGCATAGACGAATTCTTAATCGGAGTAAATTGAAGCTTTTCCTTCTTCTCACCGGCACTCTTCTCTGCCATCTTATATTCTTCCTTAACGGCAGCAATCTCAGCATCAAAATCTCTGTCTAACTGAAGCTTTTCTGTGAGTTCCTGCATTTTCTGCTCTAACTCTTTATTGGAAAAAGACTTTTTCTTATTCTTCAGCTCCATGATTGCATTTACAGCATCAATATCCCCTGCCTGGGTAGATGCCATATTCACAATGTAATTATTCAGCTTATCTGCAATTTCTTTATCGGTAGCGGCTTCCATCTGTCCGATACACAAAGTATTCAGGTATGTACTCTTATCAGTATGAATTACAGTACCCATCAGATCATTTGCCTCCTGCAAAGGAAGCTCTCTTCCAGAATCCAAATCCCTGACAACCGTCTTCTTTTCCTGTCTTGAGAAATTCCGTTCAATCAGATAGTCGCCGTCTTCTGTGGCAATCTCCATGGATCCGGAATACGCAGAACCATTAATGGGTCTTCTCTTTTCGTAATGGTCGAACCGGGCACCCATTCCCCGGGATTTATCAATGCCATAAAGCATGTCAACAATAAAATCTTTTGTAGTTGTCTTTCCTGCCTCATTTGCTCCGTAAATAATATTGATACCAGGAGCTAATGTAATATCTTTTTCATGAAATTGTCCAAAATCCTGTAAATGTAACTTATCAATCCTCATATTACCGCTCTCCTGTCTTTAATAATACATCCAGTCCATAATGAATTGCCTTCTTACAAACCTCATCACCATAATAATTATCCGAAAGCTGACCAATGAACCTGCCAATCAGATTATTCTGATTTTCCTCATATAACCGATTCAGGTCATATTCCCCGGCAGTTTCTGTAATCACTTCGTAAATGTTATATTTGTTTGTAAGACTGGTAAAATCAAAGACATCCCGGTTATGATTCTGTCCTTTTACAAGAATCCGGTAAATGTGCTGTGTACCCAGGTTCTGAATCTGCCGATCCACTAAATCTACAATCATTGCCGGTGTATGATCCGGCTTGATATTGATTAAAAGATTCATGTAACACCGTTTAGCAACCGGCACAAACTGTGTCTTTACAATACCGTCAACCACCTCACCATATACATAACCTCTTGCCCCGGTATCTGTATAATCAATCGGTTCTAAAGAGCCTGCCATAATGACTGCATTCTCTTTAATGATCTCCGGCTTATGGATATGACCCAGTGCCACATAATCAAAGTTGGATTCTCTCAGATTCTTCTTATTAAATGGCAGATGCTTTGCATCTCCACCATGTGCCAGCAAAATATTAAATGCACCCTGCTTTGCCGGCTTAATATGGTTCAGAATGTCATCCTCATTTTCTTTGCTGTTGTACGAAAAACCGGTTACACAGGTATTCAGGTCCTTCATATAGACATTACTGATCTTGTCTGCAGACAGACAAATTGTCTTGGAAGAAAACTTATAATTTGCCATCGGACTATCCGGCTTCATATAATCATGATTACCTGCTATCATAATCGTCTTCGTCTTCGTAAGCTTTGAAAGAATGTAATCCACATCTCTTAACATTCCCTCAGACGGCGGCATATGAAACAAATCACCTGCTATCAACAGTAAATCAACCTGCTTCTCCTCTGCATCCTCTACCACCTTAACAAAGGTATCTTTTATCTCCTGTTCTCTTGCTTCGCTCCAAGGCTTGCCCTTATCCGGCTGTACACCTAAATGGACATCTGCCATATGTATAAATCTCATCTTCGCACCTGCCTCTTTGGTTATTCCTATTATATATATTTCTCTTTCTGTAAAAATAGTATATGCTTTTCTTTTGTTCCTTCTAATTCTGTTCTAGTAGAAAAATACATACGTATCTATTATATTAGATTTTACTCATAAAGGCAAATTTTCCGGGCAAATTTTTCATATTTTTTTATTAAAATAAGTGTTTATTCCCAATTTTTGATACTTTATATAGTGTTTTTCTCATATTTTGAAACATTTTTCAAGAGAAATGGAACGATATTCAGATTATTTTAAGAAAACAGATATTCTAAATCCCTGTTTTGTGAAGTGGTGAGGAATTTCACACATCTAGGTAGTGAAGGCTTGTGTGGGGGACAGGAAAGAAACGGTGCTCCGTTATGCTAACCGTT
>JBJEJE010000181.1:0-26865 GCA_051877755.1 Lachnospiraceae bacterium
TATTTACTCCTACTGCATGGGGACAGTATACCGATTGGCAGAGGGAAGATAAAAAAATGGTAAAGCGTATCAATGAGCTTATTAAAGATATTGAGCGCAATGGGCTTTTAAATGGCATTGGTAAGCCCGAACCATTAAAGCACCGTAAAGCCTGTAGCAGACGCATTACAGATGAACACAGATTAGTTTATAATATGGATAGTAACCATAATTTGATTATTTATTCTTGTAAGTATCATTATGAAGATTAGAGAATATAAACTTCATAGTACCCAAATAGTACCCATTCGTTTGGTATAATTCACGTTATGCACAACGAATGGGTACTTTTTTATGACATTAAGGAGGTGGCTTGATGAAGATTTTACTGGCAGACGATTCGGAGATTGTCAGGGAGGGTATCGCATGTAAGATTAAGAAAGTTATACCGGATGCTGAGATTGACGATTTTCCGGATGGAAAATATGCGTGGGAGGCGGCACAAAAGAAAACATATGATCTGGTGCTGACGGACATCCGAATGCGGATTATGCACGGTCCGGAGCTGGCAGAGCGGATACATACCTATGCACCGGGAATCCCAATCCTTTTTATGACGGGAGAATCCCCGCTTCGTATACAGGAAATGGGCATTCAGGAGGAACGGTGTATCTTAAAACCGGTCACGGCAGAGAAAATTAAAGCTAAACTGGATGAGCTGGACACACTCCCGCCATTTGTGATTTCACCTCCAATCAAAACAGAGCAGGAAAAACCGGAGATAGGTGATTCCACAGATGAAGGAATACTTGAGACCTTTACAGGTTTCTTTGAAAAAAGGTGGAAAAAAATAAAAAAAGGAATCTCAGAAGCCAGATAAACGAAGGAGGACAAACTTATGATGAAAAGAGAAACTTACGAAAGGAAAGGATGGCTGCATGGTATTATGCTGGCAATGCTGCTGGTATGCTCTGTGATGACCGGTATTCTGGTTACAGAACCGATGACAGTGTATGCAGGATTTACCACAACCCAGGTTTTAGCACCTGATACGGCACCGGGCACAACCTTATCCGGCAATACCATCTATAAGGTGACGGAGGATGTGGAGATTACCCAGACCACGGCCGGATGTGATGGTCTGATTGTAGCTAATAATGCAACGGTAGTTCTTGATATTGCAAAAGACTGTACCCTTACGGTAAAGGGTGGCGACGGTTCCGGAAAAACCCGTGGAGGTGCCGGTATCTATGTGCCATCCAACTCTACCCTGATTATCTTAGGAGAAGGTACATTGGTTGCAATCGGTGGTGATGGTGGAAATGCCACAAACGGTCAGAATGGTTATGATGCATTATACGATTATATCAGTCCAAGCACCGGAAAAGGTGTAACTGGAAATGCTTGGTCAACAACTTCTAATTATGGAACTGACATAACAAGGGGCGGCTGGTTCTTTATCCGCGGTGGCGCCGGTGGCAAAGGCGGTGATGGCGGTGGCGGTGCTGGTGCCGGTATCGGTGGCCGTGGCGGTAATGGTGGATCCGGCGGTTCAGGTGGAAACTATCAGTATATTAATTATACGGGATACGACAGCACTTATGGACGTCTGGAAGAAGATTGTTTTACAAGTTACAATTATGCCGGAAAAAATGGTTTGGTTGGTTCATCAGGTGGAGGCGGTTCTAGCGGTACTGTCTGTGGCAAAATATACATAGGGGATAGTGTGACTGTTAATGCCCAAGGTGGTAAGCGTGGATCAGATGCAGATACGCAAGGACAACCTGGTGCTCCGGCAGATGACCAGGCCTGGCGTACAGCCTGGTATACTACATTATATAATTATCGAGATAAGTATGCTTTTAATGAGTATCCTTATAGAGACACCTTGGAATTTGGCATTTTTGCCGGTGGTGGCGGAGCCGGTGGATCCGGTGATGCATTGGATTCAGATGCACCGGGTATCGGCGGTGGTATCGGTGGCGGAGCCGGTGGTAACGGCGGCGGAAGTGGTGGAGTATTATCTGTTAAGCTAAGTTTCACTGATGATATATATGATATATATTCTGATTATAAATACAAATATACAGCTTCAAGTCCTTACATATATGTTGATACAAAGAAAGGCATATTCGGTGGTAATGAAAAATGCTATAATTTCTACTTACATGGAAGTAGAGGTCTTAAGGGCGGAGCTGGCACCTATGATGGATATGCAGGGGTTTTGCAACAAAAGCGTTTGGATGGGATTTCATATATTTCATATGATGAAGATGATGCATTTCATAATGGTCTAAGTCCATCAACATCGCCTTCCAACGGTGCATCCTATACTACCAGTGGTTCTTTATATATGATTACGCAGAAAGATGGCAAGCCATCTTTGACAACCAGCAATAACCGGGCGTCAACTGTTTGGGATGGTAAACATACTTCTCTTGCCTATACCCTATCCTTTGATAACGGTAACGATGGGGATGTGGTAACCGGAGGAGTGCAGAGCCGGACAGTTTACTACGCAGCTCCGGTTACGGAGGCTGATAATATCACACCAGATGAAAACAATACGGTTCCTCAGCGTGACGGGTACAAATTCATGGGTTACTATGATTTAGAGGATAAGGATGAAAACGGCAATCCAAAGATGTATTATGATAGTACGTTAAAGCGTGCAGCGGATGCCGTATATAAGACCTATGGGAATAAGACGTTGACTGCTGTGTGGAAATCTACCAAACGTACCATAGTGTTAAATGCTAATGGTGGTACTAATGGTGGAACAACGGAAATCAGAGATGGGCAGACTCTTGGTGACGTTACTATTTCTACTCCGTCCCGTACCGGATATACATTTGAAGGATATTATTACACTTATAAAGATGGCTATACAAACGCTAATGGTGAAAGTGTGGAAATGTGGTATGGACCTCAGTATACACCATCATCTGAGGGAGATTATATGGAAGATCCTGAAAATCCAGGAAAATATATACCATATGTGGAACCGGAAGAGGACTCTTCACCGGTACAGCGCTATACCAGAAGTGAAGCATGGATTGAAAAAACCTTTTATGCGGATGAACTGGGATTGGAAGATGGAGAACGGATTGAATTAAAGGCAAAATGGGAACCGAAGAAATATAACATTGAACTATACAGCAATGGCGACTATGTTCAGACATTATATAATGTAGAATATGGACAATTAAATCTGCCTTCCGCAGAAACCCTTGGTATCAGCAAAATTCATTCTGAATTTGTGGGATGGAATCTCTATGACGGACAGGACTGGGCAATGTATAAGCCGGATATCACCTATAATACCGGTCTGGTAAGCGGTAATGAAACGAAGGTTGTCCTTTATGCCGCATGGAAACTGTTAGACAGCTATATCATTTCCTATAACGGTAATGGTGGAAGTAATGTTCCGGCTTCGGAATATGTATTTTTGAATGATTCGTATACTATATCCGATAAGATACCGATTAAGCCGGACTATCATTTTGTGGAGTGGAATACCCAGGTGGATGGCACAGGTACATCTTATAAGTATAATCCTGCGGAAAGTGACACGGCTTTAGGAGAGATTGAGCATGTTACAGAAGCAGTAACGTTATTTGCAATGTGGGAGAAGAATCCGGCATTGACTTATCATGCAAACGGAGGTAGTTTCTCATCCACACCGGAGAAGACGTATCCATTACCTGGAAGCACAGTGGATGTGGAACTTTCCAAGAATCTTCCAAAACGGAGTGGTTATGATTTTGCAGGCTGGGCTACTACAAGTGATGCGGAGGAACCAGCATATACGACGAGTGGAGAAACCTCTTTTACAATGGGTGATGACCCGGTAACCCTCTATGCAGTCTGGACACCGCAGGATATCAAAGTAAATTTTGAAAAATCCAGCAACTATAAGATTGAGAAGAAAACAGGGGAAGGTCCCGATGACTTTTCTGAAGTTGAATATGACGACAATAATATTTCAAAAAATGAAGTTGTAAAGTATGAGGGTGATTATACGTTCCGTGTAGGTGTTTATGATTATATTGACTCAGAGTCCATGGCAGTCTATGTAAACGGAGCTTTACAGGTAACACCGGATGCAGCGATAAAGGATAATATGAAGTATTACACCTATACGTTAAGCTCTGTGAAGACCGAACAGAATATAGTCATTCAGAATTGTAACGCAAAGCAGTATAATGTCAGCTTTAAAGGGGCAGAGAATGCGGTCATTAAGGTTACGGTTGATGAGAATGAGGAGACTTTAACCGGAAATTCCATGACCTATACCTATGGAATTGGATTGACTCTTCCAACAGCAGCAAATGTAACCCGTACCGGATATACTTTTGCTGGCTGGTATAAAGAAGAAACATTGGATAATCCAGTTACTGAAATCGAAGCAACAGAATCTGGTGATAAGGAATTCTATGCAAAATGGACACCTAAAACATATCAGGTGACGTTACATACTAATTTTGGTGGTGGAAATACAGAGAAAACAAGTGGTCCGATTTCATTTACCTACGATATACCGCAGGCAATTACTAAGATTGCAGAGTTGTCTGATTTTACATATCCGGATGGTACTGCAAAATTCCTTGGCTGGAGTACGAACCAGAGTGCAACAACACCGGAGTATTTGGATGGAAGTGAGGTAATAAATCTTGCTACAGGAGAGTCGGATGATACGGATGTAACTCTCTATGCGGTATGGGATTTGCCAACCTGGAGTCTGGTGTTAGATGCCAATGGTGGTACATTTTCAGAGGCAGTTGGCGAAACACCAACGTCTCTTACAACGAAGTCTGCCGGTTCCTATCGTCAGGGATTGGATGCAGAGATTGAAACTACCGCACCGAGTAGGAAAGGATATACCTTTAAGGGATTTGCAGCAACACCAGGTGCCACGGATACTAAATATACGTTAGATGAAAATAATAAATTTACAATTCTTGCTGGTGATGCAAATGGTGACTGTGTATTATATGCGGTATGGGAAGCAAAAACATACAATATTATATTTGATGGAAATGGTGGAAGCTATACAGAAGTTGATTCTCCAGCTGATCCGATTCTAAAAGAAACGGTATTATATACATATGATAAGGCTCAGTCACTCTGGACAAATCAGTTTACATATGAAAAGGTGGCAGCTTCTGCTCCAGATCCCGAAGAGTCTGAAGCACAACCTGATCCGGAATATTATGTGTTCCTGGGCTGGTCAAAGGAACAAAAAGCAATAGATGCTGCTGATTTAACACCAACCTATCTGGATGGTCAAAGTGTCATGAATCTCTGTTCCTGCACAGCCGATGATGAATCCATTACACTTTATGCTGTATGGGGGCAGCCTGGAACAACATAGCATTATCTGAATTATGATACAAATGGTGGAACATGGGGAAATACTGTACTGACACCAGATGCAGGAACAAGTTCAAATGATAAAGTAACTGCTACGGTACAATATCCAGAGGATTTAACCAGAGACGGTTATACATTTGCAGGCTGGAATACTGCAAGCTCAAGCAGCAGTGATACTTCTGCACTTCCGGAATATCATCTAAATCATGATACTTGTGAAAACGGTGGTGCAGATTGTAAACGGGATATTGATATTACCAGCGATAATGTGACGCTTTATGCCGCATGGAAACCAAAGGAATATACCATCACTTTCCATAGTAATGGAGGTAAGCCAGCGACAGGAGCTTATGAAGAACAAACTGAATATACAGATACGCAGGAGTTTAAACATGGTGAACCGGCAGCTCTTATGGCGGATGCACCATTTAAAATGGAAGGATACGTATTAGCCGGATGGAATTCCTCACAAGAAGGTGCAGAGAATGGTACTGTTCAGTATCAGGCTGGTCAGACGGTATTGAATCCGGTAGAGACGGATTTATACGCAGTATGGAAGGAAGGGCCAACTGTACGGCTGGCATTTAATGCGAATGGAGGCTCCGGTGCACCATCCATGAAATCCTATGCGTTGAATGATAGTATTTCGGTAACTGTAACATTGGAGTTTGATAGTTTCAATACACCGGTGCGGGAGGGCTATGATTTTACAGGATGGGCGACACAATCTAATGCTCAAGCACCTGATTATACAAAGGATTCTGCTACAATTGAATTGAGCACTGATACAACTTTGTATGCTGTCTGGACAAAATCAAAGACTTATACGATTTCTTATAGCTATAATGTGTCGGGTGAATCCGGAAGTGTACCGGTGGATGTACGCCAGTATTACATAGGAGATGAAATTAATGTAGCATTTAATCAGACCCCTTCCAGAAGTGGTTATACATTTGCAGGCTGGAGCATGAAGAGCGATAAAGCGTATAATGAAACGGATGAGGATTCTTCTTTGGATAGTATGACAGATGAGGAAAAGGCTGAAATTGAAATGAGCTATACTTATACAGAGTATGGTAAAAACAGTTTTACACTTCATAATACAATGGTGACAACAGAAAATGGAACCGCAGATGGTATAACATTGTATGCAGTCTGGAAACCGAATACATATAGCATTATATATAAGAATAGCATTACCAATAAGGAGGTCAGACAGTCTGGAATTAACTATGGAGATGTGATAAATCTTCAAAGTTATGAGGCTCTTTCCCAAAATGAGGCTGGAGAAGACACTGGTTTTGCAGCAAATGCTGATTTATATGAATTCAAAGGCTGGGCTACCACGGAAAATGGTACGGTTATATATACAGAAGAGGATGGACAGGGAGCATCAGTATCCAATCTGGTAAGAACCAATGCTGGAAGTATAACATTATACGCAGTATTTGAATAGAAAACGATCCCAATCACCTTTATGTCAGGGAATGAAACTGTTGGTACAGCAGATGCACAGTATGGACAGAATATGCCGGAGATTACAGAGGTTCCAACTCTTCCTGGTTATACCTTCGAAGGTTATTATGATGTTCCGGATGGCACGGATGTGAATGGAGTTGATCCATATTACAATAAAGACTTACAGTCCAATAAGACGGTAGACTTTACAGAAAGTAAGACTCTGTATGCACACTGGACACCGGTAAGCTACTTCGTTTACTACCAGCAGGGTGCAACCCAGTTGGCAGCACAGAAGGTTACCTATGGTGGAGATATGACTGTTTATACAGAGAATCAATTGTCGAACGTCGATATTCCGGCAGGTTACCGGTTATCCGGTTATTCATTGACACAAAATGGCCAGGTACAGTTTACCCCAGGTCAAAACGTGGTAATTGATGAGAACGATGAGACAGATTTATGGAAAGATGGAAAGGATCGGACATTATATGTCATTACAACAAAGGATGTAACTTATACCGTAAGCTATGAGGCAAACGGCGGTTATAATGTTCCGACAGACAATACCCAGTATATTGAAAATCAGAAGGTAACAGTTAACTTTGATACAACACCAAAGAGAACCGGATATACATTTGTAGGCTGGGCAGAATCATCAGAGGCATCAGAGGAATCAGATCAAATTTATAAACAGAATGGTCCGATGACATCATTTTTAATTACCAAAGATACCAAACTCTATGCAGTGTGGAAACCAAATACTTATACCATTGCCTATGATGCAAATGGCGGAGAAACAGCAGAAAATGTGATACTTGAGCAGGAGACAAATTATGCCGAAACACCGATTTTAATTGGTGCAGAAGGATTTAGCAAAGAAGGTTACACACTGATTGGCTGGGCAACGAATCCGTATGGTTCTGTAGCATATGGATTAGAGGAGACATTATACCAGCCGCTTACTACAGCAAATGATGCGGTTATTAATCTCTATGCAGTATGGAAGGCAAATACCTATACGGTTGTCTATGATAAAAATAATGATGCAGCAACCGGAACAGCCATGAAGAATCAGACCATGACCTATGATACAGAAACAACACTCCGGAATAATACTTTCCGTCTGGATGGAAATATATTTGATGGCTGGAGTACAGAGCCTGAAGGAGAGGTAGAGTTTGACAATGCAGAAGCAGTCAGCAACCTGACAGCCGTGCAGGGTGATACAGTTACCCTTTATGCAGTATGGTCAAGCAATGCAGAGTATACCGTTACTTATGAAGGAAATGGTGGTTATAATATTCCGGTTGACCGCAATGAGTATGTATTAGGTGCGACAGTAGAGGTTCAGTTGGATCCGGTTCCAAAACGGAGTGGATATACATTTGCAGGCTGGGCAGAATCTGCCAATGCAGCAGAACCGGTTTATAAAGAAGGAGGAGACACAACATTTGAGATCAATGGAGATACAAAACTCTATGCAATATGGACACCAAATGAATATATCATTACATATGATGTAAATGGTGGAGACGGTGAACCGGTTGTGGACAGGGTAGCCTATGAGGCAGACTATACATTTAACGATACTACAGCGAAAACAGGATATACCCTGCTTGGCTGGGCAACGAACAAATATGGTTCTGTCACATATGGTCCGGGAGAAATAATGTATCAGCCATTGACAGATAAAGATGGTGTCAACATTACGCTTTATGCAATCTGGCAGGCAAATACCTATGAGGTAACCTATGATGCCAATAGTGATTCTGCAGCAGGTGAAATGGAATCGCAGACCATGACTTATGATGCAGAAAGCACTCTGACAGAAAATGTTTATCAGTTAGCGGGTTATAAGTTCCTTGGCTGGAGTAGAGAGCCGGATGGTGAAGTTGTATATGGAGACAAAGCAGAAGTTAAGAATTTAACGGATACAGCAGATGAAACCATTATCTTGTATGCACAATGGGAAAAAGAGACAACGCCGGGAACGGATCCTGGGACAACGCCGGGAACGGATCCTGGGACAACACCGGGAACGGATCCTGGGACAACGCCGGGAACGGATCCTGGGACAACACCAGGAACAGATCCTGGAGCAGCATCGGGAACTGACGCAGGATCAGCACCGGGAACTGATACAGGAGCAGCACCGGATAATACGAAAGGTGACACACCAGATGAACAGGCAATTATTGATACACTGAAAGTAACGGCTGACACCGCAAAGAAGATATTGGAACTTGCAAAACAGCTGGATATTTCCATGGATGTACTGCTGGTTACCAATGAATCCATTCAGAATCAGGCATCAGAGGATGTCAAAGGTGCAATCTTTGGAAAACTGCTTGCCCGTACTTCAAAGATAAAGAACACGTCCATTACTTTAAAGTGGGCTAAGGCAAGCCAGGCAGATGGATATCTGATTTATGGTAATCTGTGTGGTACAAAGAATAAGTACAAGTTGTTGAAGGAAGTTAGTGCAGGAACCACTTCATTTACACAAAGTAAGTTAAAGAAGGGAACCTATTATAAGTACGTTATATTAGCCTATAAGCTGGTAGACGGGCAAAAGGTTACGATTGCAGCTTCCAAGACCATTCATGCTACTACACTTGGCAAGAAATATGGTGTGGCAAAGGCAGTGAAGGTCAATAAGTCGAAAGTTTCCTTAAAGAAAGGAAAGACATTTAAGATTAAATCAAAAGAGGTTAAACAAACGAATACAATCAAGCGGCACCGGAAGGTGGCATATGAGTCCAGTAACACAGCGGTTGCAACCGTTTCCTCAAAGGGTGTTGTCAAAGGTGTTGCAAAGGGAACCTGTTATATTTATGTATATGCACAAAATGGTGTATATAAACAGATTAAGGTTACCGTCAAGTAGTTTTTCATATTTTTTCCTCTCATATAGGCTGGCATTCATGGATAAAACCATGGGTGTCAGCCGTTTTAATGGGAGAAAGTTCTTATTTTCTATTGAAACCATGATACAAGATGTGGTATACTTATTGCGTTTGTGGAGCATATGTACTGTTTTATGATATATAGGATGGATGTTGGATTGAATGAATACATATGTTGTGACAATTTACGAAAGGGAACAACATGAGACTTTGTAGTTTGTATAGCGGAAGCAGCGGTAATTGCATATATGTTGGTTCAGACAATACCCATGTCCTGATTGATGTGGGTGTCAGTATGAAAAAGGTTGTATCCGCACTTCAGGAAATTGATATCAAGCCGGAGGAACTGGATGCAATCCTGATAACCCATGAACACAGTGACCATATTGGAGGGTTGGGTGTATTTCTTCGAAAATATGGAATTCCGGTGTATGGAACCAGCAAAACATTAGAGGCAGTCAGCCGCTATAAGAATATTGGAAAAGTGGATTTTTCTCTGTTTCACGGAATTGAACCGGAGGAGAGTTTTCAGATAGAGGATTTGTGGGTGAAGCCTGTCAGTATCTGGCATGATGCGGCAGATCCGGTCTGTTATACCCTGACAGATGGGGATAAAAAGGTATCGGTTGCCACAGATATGGGAGATTTTGATGATCATATTGTGAATGCATTGTCCGGTTCGGATGCCATGCTCATCGAGGCAAATCATGATGTGCGGATGTTGGAGGTTGGTCCTTATCCATACCAGCTTAAGCAGCGTATATTAAGCCAGAGAGGGCATTTATCCAATGAAAGAGGCGGACAGCTGGTCAGAGCTTTATTAAATGATCATATAAAAGGCATATATTTAGGGCATTTAAGCAAGGAAAATAATTATCCGGAGCTTGCATTTGAGGCGGTGAAAGCGGAACTTTTCGGGAATGCTTACAGCAACGATTACCGGGATTTTAATATGAGAGTGGCAGACAGGGATGCTTGTTCGGCATTGATTGAATGTTAAGTATGATGCCTGTTACAATAGGATTCTATCAAGCGGTTATATACTGATATCTCAAAAATGATACTGTAAATGCAGTCATATAATATAAATATTTATAGACATAGGAAGAAGGAGATTTTCATTATGAAAAAAACAGTAATTTCAGTAGTAGGCAAAGATAAGGTAGGAATCATTTTTAATGTTTGCAAGTATCTTGCAGGTAACCAGATTAATATTTTAGATATTGCACAGACCATTGTACAGGATTGGTTTAACATGATCATGATTGTGAATATCCAGGATTCCAACAAAGATTTTGCGACAATCGCTTCGGAACTGAAACAGATTGGAGACGAGATTGGAGTCAATATCACATTACAGCAGGAAGAAATCTTTGATATGATGCACAGACTGTAATCAGATAAAATATAGAGTAAGAAGAGGACAAGTATATGATTAATATTAATGAGGTTATGGAAACCAATGCGATGATTCATGAGGAAAACCTGGATGTGCGTACGATTACCATGGGAATTTCCTTATTGGACTGCATTACAGATGATTTGAAGACAACCTGTGATAAGGTTTATGAGAAGATTACCACATCGGCTAAGGATTTGGTAAAGGTTGGTAAAGAACTGGAGACAGAATTCGGTATTCCCATTGTTAATAAGCGGATTTCTTTAACGCCGATTGCCATGGTGGGAAGTGCCTGCTGTAAGTCCAGTGCTGATTATGTGGAGATTGCAAAGACGTTGGATGAAGCAGCAAAGACTGTTGGCGTTAACTTTATCGGTGGTTATTCTGCTCTGGTTTCCAAAGGAATGACACCATATGATGAGATGTTAATCCGTTCCATTCCGGAAGCGCTGAATGTAACCGATTATGTCTGCAGCAGTGTCAATGTCGGTTCCACCAAGACCGGTATCAATATGGATGCAGTGAAGTTGATTGGTGAGATTGTAAAGGAAAGTGCAGAGCTTACTGCGGACAGAGACTGTATCGGACCTGCCAAGTTTGTAGTATTTTGTAATGCTCCGGACGACAATCCATTTATGGCAGGAGCCTTTCATGGTGTGACAGAGGCAGACCGCATCATCAATGTGGGTGTTTCCGGTCCCGGCGTTGTAAAACGTGCGTTAGAGGCAGTCCGCGGCGAGAACTTTGAGGTACTTTGTGAAACCATAAAGAAAACCGCTTTTAAGGTAACCCGTGTGGGACAGTTAGTTGCAAAGGAAGCTTCCAAACGGCTTGGTGTACCATTTGGTATCATTGATTTATCCCTGGCACCAACCCCGGCGGTAGGAGACAGTGTAGGCGAGATATTGGAAGAAATCGGTCTGGAATATGCCGGTGCTCCCGGCACAACCGCAGCTCTTGCCCTTTTAAACGACCAGGTGAAAAAGGGTGGTGTCATGGCTTCTTCCTATGTAGGTGGTCTTTCCGGTGCATTTATTCCGGTTTCCGAAGACCAGAGAATGATTGATGCAGCAAGCTGTGGTGCATTGACTTTGGAGAAGCTTGAGGCAATGACCTGCGTCTGCTCCGTCGGACTTGATATGATTGCCATTCCGGGAGATACCAAGGCAACTACCATTTCCGGTATCATTGCAGACGAGATGGCAATCGGTATGGTAAACCAGAAGACAACTGCGGTCCGTATCATTCCTGCCGTTGGCAAGAAAGCGGGAGAAACCCTTCAGTTTGGCGGACTTTTGGGCTATGCACCAATCATGAAGGTAAATGAATACAGCTGTGATGCATTTATTAACCGTGGCGGACGGATTCCGGCACCAATCCACAGCTTTAAGAATTAATCTGTTATTTTTGGATTGAAGTGTTTCCTGATAGATTATATAAGCAAATCTGCGAGGCATTTGTCATATGTTTTGCAGATTTGTTTTTTTGACCATAAAGAGAATGGAATATATACTTCCTGTTCTGTCATATAATGAAGTAAGCAAGCTTTGGGAGTATAGGAATTGAATGAGATGTATTCGGAGGTCCGGGAACATTTACGCCGCCAGCATGCAATGAATACGCAGGAAATTCGCGGAAAAAACCTAGACAATTCTTATAAATACGGTTATTATGGATATAATGGTGTCCAGGAGGATGCAAATGGCGGCACATCCTGGACATTTTCTTTTAAGGCAAAAGTGCTTCTGTTTTTGCTTTGTGTAATGCTGTTTTCCTGCTATCTGTATGGAGGACAGGATGTAAAAAAAGGTGCTGCCATGGCATGGAATGATATGAGTACCCAGATAACAAAGCTGGAAGAAGAGGAACCGGCAGTAAAGGAAGCGATGGGCTATATCCGCAATGCCTATAAGGAGGTAAAGGAGATATTATGGCAAAATTAGCACTTTCGGATGAGATTCTGATGGGGATAGAAAAACCGGCAAGATATATCGGCAATGAAGTGAATATGGTTGTGAAGGATTTGAAGGATGTGGATATCCGTTTCTGTATGTGTTTTCCGGATGTGTATGAGATTGGTATGAGCCATTTGGGAATCCAGATTCTTTATGATATGTTTAACAAAATGGACGGAGTATATTGTGAGCGTGTCTATTCCCCTTGGCCGGATCTGGATAAGATTATGAGGGAACGTAACATTGCTCTGTTTTCGTTAGAAACCCAGTCACCTGTTAAGGAGTTTGATTTTCTTGGTATTACATTGCAGTATGAAATGTGCTATACCAATGTCTTACAGGTGATTGATTTGGCGGGAATCCCGCTCTGGGCAAAAGACCGCAGTGATGATGATCCCTTCGTAGTGGGAGGGGGACCATGCAGTTATAATCCGGAACCGATTGCAGATTTCTTTGACTTTTTCTATATTGGTGAGGGGGAAACCCGTTATGAAGACGTGTTTGCCATTTATCGCAGTATGAAAGCAGAAGGGGCAGGACGTGAGGAAATACTTCATGCCTTTTCAAAGATTCCGGGGATTTATGTACCATCCATGTATGAAGTAAGCTATAAGGAGGATGGAACATTAGCCTCCTTTGAACCGGGATATGAGGATGTTCCAAGAACCATAACCAAAGAAATCGTATTAGATTTTGATAAAGTGCCATATTCTACAAAGCCACTGGTACCATTTATTCAGGTTACACAGGACAGAGTAACTTTGGAAATCATGCGTGGCTGTATCCGGGGATGCCGGTTTTGCCAGGCGGGAATGATATACCGTCCAACCAGACAGAAGAACCTGGAAACTATTAAAGGGTATGCTAAAGAAATGTTAGAAACCACAGGACATGAGGAGATTACCTTAAGTTCCTTGAGTTCATCGGACTATGAATGTTTGAAGGATTTGACTTATTTTCTGATTGATGAAATGGAGGAAAATAATGTCAATATTTCTCTGCCGTCTCTTCGGATTGATTCCTTTGCCCTGGATGTGATGCAGAAAGTGCAGGATATAAAGAAAAGTTCCTTAACCTTTGCACCGGAGGCGGGAACCCAGAGACTTCGGGATGTGATTAACAAGGGACTTACGGAGGAAATGATTTTAAATGGTTCCATGCAGGCATTTAAGGGCGGCTGGAACAAGGTGAAGTTTTACTTTATGTTAGGACTTCCGACGGAAACCATGGAGGATGCGGAAGGGATTCCGGCTCTCTGTGAAAAGGTGGCAGAGGCATATTATACCATTCCAAAGGAGGAACGGAACGGTAAAATCCGTATCACAGCTTCGTCATCCTTCTTTGTGCCAAAGCCATTTACCCCATTCCAGTGGGCACCGATGTTAGACCCGGAAACCTATATTGAACGGGCACACCATGTAAAGGATACCTTCCGGGAGCAGTTAAATGGAAAGTCCATGAAATACCAGTATCATGACACCTATGTATCCGTATTGGAAGGAGTGTTGGCAAGAGGTGACCGGAAGCTTTCCAAGGTACTCTATGATGTCTATATGGATGGCGGCATTTTTGATGCCTGGACAGAATTCTTTGATAATGACCGATGGATGAGAGCCTTTGAGAAGAACGGAATCGAAAAGGAATTCTACACAACAAGGGAGCGTGATGTGGACGAGCTGCTGCCCTGGGATTTCATTGATATTGGCGTGACCAAGCGTTTTCTTGCTTCCGAGTGGGAGAAGGCAAAGAAAGGAATCGTAACACCAAACTGCCGGGAACAGTGCTCCGGCTGTGGTGCAGCGAAGTTTAAAGGAGGTGTCTGCTTTGAAGGTAAGAATTAAATATACCAAACCAGAACAGGTGAAATTCATTGGACACCTTGACTTAATGCGTTATTTTCAAAAGGCGGTAAAACGGGCAAAGCTGGATATTGCGTATTCGAAAGGGTTCAGCCCTCATCAGCTCATGTCCTTTGCGGCACCCCTTGCGTTAGGGGTTACCAGTGAAGGGGAATATTTTGATGCAGAGTTTAACTCCTTTGTTTCTTCTGATGAATTTGTAAGACGGTTTAACGAACAGATGGCGGCAGGAATAGAGGTAAAGGATGTGGTTTTGCTTCCGGATAATGCCAAAAAAGCCATGGCCATTGTAGCAGCATCGGATTATGTGATTACCATATTAGATACCGTGCCGGAGGATGTAAAAGAACAGATTCTTTCCTATACACCGCATTTACTGGAAAAGGAAAGTATTGAGATTTTAAAGAAAACGAAGAAAAATAAAAAAGTGGAAGATATCAAGCCGGGAATTATGATATTGTCGGTGGAAAGTTATGAGTCTGCCAAACTTTTAACAGGAGAAGAGTCTTCTTTTGATAACCCATCTATAGAAGATGTCAAATCAGTTGATAAGATTTATGTGCAGCTTTCCACGGGAAGTGAATATAATCTGAAACCGGAACTTATTATTCAGGCAATCTGCCGTGAAATCGGCTATGAATATAAGCGTTTTGATTATAAAATCCACCGTTTGGAAACTTATATGAAGAAGGAAGATGGAAAACTGGTTTCGTTGTTGAAAAGTGGGACGAGGATTGAGTAAAATATCATCCGAGCCAAAAACATTATTAGATTTATATGAGGGATGGAAGAGAAGATGGAACAAAAGAAAGAGAAACTGCAGCCTAAAATCTGCAAAACCATGAAAGACTATACTCCAAAGCAGTTTGCAAAGGATGTGGTGGCTGGAATCATTGTGGCAATCATTGCTTTGCCGTTATCCATTGCTTTAGCACTGGCTTCCGGTGTGGGTCCGGAACAGGGTATCTATACAGCAATCATTGCGGGATTTTTGATTTCCCTGTTTGGCGGCAGCCGGGTACAGATTGCAGGACCGACTGCAGCATTTGCTACCATTGTGGCAGGTATTGTTGCAAAACAGGGAATGGATGGGTTGATTTTAGCTACTATTTTAGCCGGTATTTTTTTGATACTGATGGGAATATTCCGTTTAGGGAATTTAATCCGGTTTATTCCGTATACTATCACAACCGGATTCACTGCAGGTATCGCAGTAACCATTGTAATCGGACAGTTTAAGGATTTTTTTGGAATCACCTATCAACACGGAGAAACGCCAATTGAGACAACCGAGAAGTTATCTGCATTAATTCATAATTTCGGCACATTGAATGTACAGGCATTGATTGTAGGAGCTGTATGTCTGGCTGTACTGATTATCTGGCCATTTATCAATAAGGTAATACCTGGTTCCCTGATTGCAGTGATTGTTGGAATTGCAATGGTCAGCGGTCTTCATATGGAGGTAAATACCATTGGCGATTTATACACCATAAGCAATAAGCTTCCAAGCCTTACATTTCCAGCTGTTTCCCTATCTGCAATCCGTAATATATTGCCGGATGCAGTGACCATTGCAGTGCTGGCAGCCATTGAGTCGCTGCTTTCCTGTGTGGTGGCAGACAGTATTGTACATTCTAAACACAATTCCAATATGGAGCTTGTGGCACAGGGAATTGGTAATATCGGTTCGGCTTTGTTTGGTGGGATTCCGGCAACCGGAGCCATTGCCAGAACGGCGGCAAATATCAAGAATGGCGGACGTACACCGGTTGCCGGTATGGTACATTCCATCGTGCTTGTATTAGTCCTTTTGATTCTCATGCCGTATGCAGCATTGATTCCAATGCCAACTATTGCTGCAATTTTGTTTATGGTTGCCTACAATATGTGTGGCTGGAGAACCTGTGTGCATATCGTGAAAACCTCTCCGAAAAGTGATATTACGGTTATGGTTTTAACCTTTGTGCTTACCGTTGTATTTGATCTTGTGGTCGCCATTGAATTTGGCATGATTTTAGCCTGCATTTTATTTATGAAACGTATGAGTGATGTCACCAATGTAGAAGGCTGGAAATATATTGAGAATGAAAACGATCCGGATTCCATTGATTTGAAGGTAGTACCAGAGAATACTCTGGTTTATGAGATCAGTGGTCCGTTGTTTTTTGGTGCGGCCGACAAATTACTTGCCATTTCCATGGATAAAAAACAGAATTGTTTAATTTTGCGTATGCGCAGTGTTAATGCCATAGATGCAACAGCAGTACATTCCATTGAACAGCTTTACGAAAAATGTGAAAAACGTGGAATTACCCTTGTTCTTTCTCATGTAAATGAACAACCGGAGCAGGTACTTCGCAAGTCTGGTTTATATGATAAGATTAAAGAAGAAAACTTCTGTGTTCATATCGATGAAGCACTGGAACGTGCAGCTAAGCTTCAGGCGTAAAAAGATATGATTACTGTATGTGTTCAAATGTGTAAAAGATGAAATGTCAGAACCTATTCTTATTAAAATGGAGCGTATTATGAATCGAGCAGTTATTACACAATTTAATAATACCATTTTTCTTCTTATATACGAGGAGAATGAACTGGCAGAATGTCATCCTTTACAGGAAAAACAGTCCCTGCAGATTGGCAATATTTATATCGGCAGGGTAGAAAAGGTTGTAAAGAATATCCAGTCTGCATTTATCCGGTTAGATGAAGAACATGTCGGATATCTGCCGTTAAATGACAAGCCGGCAGTGGTTTTGAACCGCCAGTTGCCAAAAGGGCTTCCATCCATTGCGGAAAATGATTTGATATTGGTCCAGGTGGAACAGGAACCGCAGAAAATGAAACAGGCACGGGTAACCAGCAATCTTTGTTTAAGCGGCAGCTATGTAGCTTTGGATCTGACGGAAGGGAATCTTGGTGTCTCTAAAAAAATAAAAGATGCAGATAGAATCAAAGAATTAAAAGACTTAATTGCCGGGCAGCAGAATCCTTTCTTTGGCTGTGTGCTGCGGACTGCCTGCGAAAATGCCTCCAATGAAGCCGTATTAAGCGAATACAGCCATTTTTGTGAGGAGATGGAGCAAATACTCCACAAAGGGAAATTTGAGCGAAAAACAGGCTGTATTAAGCAAGGTCTGCCGGAATACATTGCCCTGCTTTCGGAATATGGTATAGAACGTCTTGATGAAATAAAGACGGACATAGAAGAAGTGTTTGATGAATTGCAAAATGCGGGATTGAATGCAGTATTTTATGAGGAAAAAGAGTATCCGCTCTACAAGTTGCTAAGCTTGGAGACTGAACTGAAAAGACTGCTAAACAAAAAGGTATGGCTCAAATCCGGTGGGTTCCTTGTGATTGAACCTACAGAGGCTATGGTTGTAGTTGATGTGAATACCGGAAAAGCCATTGGTAAGAAGAATAAAGATACACATATTCTGAAACTGAATTTAGAGGCAGCAGAGGAGATTACGAAACAATTACGGCTTCGGAATTTATCCGGAATTATTATGGTGGATTTTATCAATATGTCGCGAGAAGAAGATAAGCAGCAGGTAGTGAAGTGTTTAGAACAGGGACTTAAGAAGGATAAGATACCTGGATATTTTGTGGAGATAACAAAGCTTGATGTATTTGAACTGACCAGAAAGAAAGTCAGAAGACCGTTGCATGAAAACTTCGAAAATTAAAAGAAAAAACAGTTGACATTTCCTTTGCAGAATGTTATATTTTACAAGTGTGCCGCACAAGGAGGTCGAAGTGTGTCTGTATGACACCACCGTACTTGGCGAGTAATGATAATAGGAGGTAACCGTATGTACGCAATTATTGCAACAGGTGGCAAGCAGTACAAGGTAGCTGAAGGTGATATCATTAAAGTAGAAAAGCTGAATGCAGAAGCTGGTTCTGAAGTAAAATTTGATGTTATTGCTATTAACAACGACAAAGACATGTTATGTGGCGATGCAGTTGCGAACTCAAGCGTTACAGCTAACGTAATTGAGAACGGCAAGGCAAAGAAGGTTGTTGTTTACAAGTATAAGAGAAAAACCGGCTATCACAAGAAGAATGGTCATAGACAGCCATTTACTAAGGTTGAGATTAAAGCAATCAACGCTTAATTAGACTATGATTACTGTAACTGTTTTTAAGAAAAAAGAAGAGATAGTTGGTGTCCAGTTAGAAGGACATGCCGAATTCGGCAAGAAGGGAAAGGATATTGTTTGTAGTGCGGTATCCATATTGTACATTAATTTGGTGAATTCCCTGGAAAGCTTTACAGATGACGAGAAGGAATTGAATGGAAGTACCAAGATTAATTTTCAGAATGTCATTTTGAAAAGTATGCCAAGCAAAGAAGCGGAGTTGTTGTTTCAGTCTTTTCTGCTTGGAATCACTACGATTGAACAAAAGTATGGTAAGAAGTACATTGTAATTTTGAATCAGGAGGTGTAAAACATGTTAAAGCTTAACCTTCAGTTATTCGCTCATAAAAAAGGTATGGGTTCTACCAAGAACGGTAGAGATTCCGAATCTAAGAGACTTGGTGCGAAAAGAGCAGATGGTCAGTTCGTTAAAGCTGGTAATATTTTATACAGACAGCGCGGTACTAAGATTCATCCAGGTACTAACGTAGGTAGAGGTAAAGATGATACTTTATTTGCATTAGTAGACGGCGTTGTACGTTATGAAAGAAAGGGTAGAGATAAGAAACAGGTTTCTATCTATCCAGTATCCGTTAACGAATAAGATACATGTAACTTTAGGCTGGAGTTTTCTCCAGCCTTTCTTTCTTTTATTTATAATCAAGGAGACAGAATATGTTTGCAGACAGAGCAAAGGTGTTCCTTCGTTCCGGTAAAGGCGGTGATGGCCATGTCAGTTTCCGTCGGGAATTGTATGTACCGGCAGGCGGCCCGGACGGTGGTGATGGCGGCAAAGGCGGAGATGTTATTTTTGTTGTGGACGAGGGACTGAATACATTAAATGATTTTCGAAATGTACGAAAATACTGTGCAAAAGACGGAGAAGAGGGCGGTAAGAAACGACAGCACGGTGCCAATGGCGCAGATGTGATTTGTAAAGTGCCGCCAGGAACGGTAATCAAGGACTTTGAGACCGGTAAAGTGATTATGGATATGTCCAACAAGACAGAACCAGTGGTAATATTAAAAGGTGGCAAGGGTGGAAATGGCAATATGCACTATGCAACCTCCACCATGCAGGCACCTAAGTATGCCCAGCCGGGACAACCGGCACAGGAGCTTTATGTAACATTGGAATTAAAGGTAATTGCTGATGTTGGACTGGTGGGATTTCCAAATGTAGGAAAATCTACATTTTTATCAAGGGTAACCAATGCGAAACCAAAGATTGCCAATTATCATTTTACAACATTGAATCCAAACCTGGGAGTGGTAGACCTTTCAGACGGAGCAGGTTTTGTCATTGCTGACATTCCGGGTATCATTGAAGGTGCCAGTGAAGGTGTGGGACTTGGATTGCAGTTTCTGCGTCATATAGAGAGAACAAAAGTACTTCTTCATATTGTTGATGGTGCATCGGTAGAGGGTAGAGATCCAATTAATGATGTTTATGCCATTTTGGAGGAGCTTAAAAAATATAATATAGAGATTTCAAAGCGTCCAATGGTGATTGCGGCCAATAAGATGGATGCCATGAATGACATGGAAAAAGAAACAGTAATCGATATGCTGAAGGAGGAGTTTGAGCCGCAGGGAATGGAAGTATTTCCGATTTCTGCCGTGTCCGGCGAGGGCGTCAAAGAACTTTTGTGGCATGTTTACGAACTGGTTAAGAATGCACCGGAGGATATTATCGAGTTTGAACAGGAATATGTTCCAACCTTTGATTTTTCTAATGATCCATATACCGTGGAAGTGGATCCGAAGGATGAGCATGTATTTATTGTTGAGGGACCTAAGATTGAGAAAATGTTAGGCTATACCAATCTGGATTCAGAAAAGGGATTTGAGTTCTTCCAGCGTTTCCTAAAAGATAATGGAATCATTGATGAACTGAAAGCGAAGGGAATCCAGGAAGGTGATGTAGTACGGATGTACTATCTTGACTTCGATTATTACGAATAGATAATTGTTGTGAATTAGGAAAGGAGAATCAACATGACCAGCAAGCAAAGAGCATATTTAAAAGGGCTTGCCATGACAATGGACCCGATTATAAATGTTGGAAAATCCAGTGTCACACCGGAACTGGTGGCTTCGGTGGATGAAGCAATTGAAAAAAGAGAACTGATTAAGATTGGTGTTTTAAAGAATTGTTTGGACGATCCAAAAGCCATAGCAGAAACCATTGCAGACCGTACAAGATCCCAGGTGGTTCAGGTAATTGGTAAAAAAATTATACTCTATCGTAAAAATAAAGAAAAATCAAAAATAGAACTTCCTAAATAGGTTTATAATAATATTATTATGTAAACTTATGTTGGGATAGTAAGTATAAATTTATCATATAGGAGACGGACATGGCTTTGATTGGTATTATGGGAGGTACATTTAATCCCATTCATTTTGGGCATATTGCAATTGCAAAGGCGGCTTTTCAACAATTTCATCTGGATGAAATCTGGTTTATGCCCAATCATATACCAGCATATAAAGCCAGTGAATCCATTATTTCCGGAGAACATCGTCTTGCAATGATCAGGCTTGCCATACAGGAATATCCATATTTTAAGGCATCAGATTATGAATTGAGAAGAGAAGGAAACACCTATACCTATGAAACCATGCATTTACTAAAAAGGGATTATCCCGAAGATGACTTTTTCTTTATTATGGGAGCGGATTCCCTGTTCTATTTTGAGCAGTGGGTATATCCGGAACGGATTGTCCGGAATGCAACAATTCTTGCAGCGGTTCGCAATGACAGGACTTTGGCAGAGATGCAGTCTAAAATTGATGAAATGAACTCTAAGTTTGGAGGAAATTATTTTCATTTGATTCAATGTCCGGAAATACCGTGTTCCTCCAGTGAAATCCGAAAAAAAATACATGATATTTATCAATCCCGGACTGAATTGGATAAAAAAACAGAGGATTATCTGTATCTTCCGGAGATAGTCTATACCTATATTATGAAGAATAAGCTGTATCAGTAAAAATAGAATAAAATACATTAAAAATGTAAGCTGTTTCATTGAAATTGCTTACATTTTTTGCTATAATAACTATGTTTGATTGTTTTTGATAGGAGTTTTTTATATGGACAGACTACAAATGACAGAAAAGTTAAAGGAAAAGCTTCCACCTAAGAGATTTGAACATTCCATTGGAGTAGAATATACAGCTGGAACAATGGCTTTTATGTATGGTGTGGATTATGAAAAAGCTTTGATTGCAGGTTTGTTACATGACTGTGCAAAGTATGTTCCCAATGATAAGAAGATTACAAAATGTGAGAAGCGCAAGATTCCAATTTCTGATTGTGAATATAAGAATCCGGAATTGCTGCATGCAAAGCTATCTGCTGTATATGCAAAGGAAAAATATGGTGTGGATGATAAAGAGATTTTATCTGCTATTACCTATCATACCACAGGGAAACCGGCTATGACCACATTGGAGAAGATTATTTATATCGCAGATTTTATTGAGCCTAACCGGAATGTTTTACCAGAAATGGATATGATTCGCAAAGAAGCTTATTCGGATTTGGATCAATGTCTGTTGCACATACTACATAATAGTATGCATTATTTGTGTAAGAAGGGCTCTGTATTGGATCCGATCACACAAGAAACTTATGAGTATTACAGTAAATTGAAACGGTAATTTAATATTATACAGGTGATTTATTTTTGTAAACAGAATGGAGAATGATATGGATAGTAGAGAATTAGCAAAAGCTGCAATAGCAGGTCTTGAGGATAAGAAGGCAGAAGATATCAAAGTGATTGACATTTCTGGAGTTTCTGTTATGGCAGACTATTTTATTATTGCCAACGGCTCAAATCGTAATCAGGTACAGGCTATGGCAGATAACGTAGAAGAGAAGCTTCATGAGTTAGGTGTTCATCCTCGACAGATAGAGGGATACCAGACAGCGAATTGGATTTTAATGGATTTTAATGATATTATTGTTCATGTTTTTAATGAGGAAGACCGTCTTTTCTATAATCTGGAAAAGATCTGGTTGGATGGTAAAGTGATAGATGTGGCAGATTTATAGGTTGTAGGGTAATATAAAGTAGATTACTTTGGGGGAAATATGGATAGAGATTTATTGATACGGAAAAATAACTTAGAAGTAAATAAGTTAGCAGCAAAATGTCTGCGGATTACTATTTTGTTTTTAATATCCCTTTGGATGTTTGCGATGACGGATTACTATGATTATGATGAATGTTCTATTATGGTTGTGTTTGCCAGCAGTATTGTGTTACTGTTGATTCCGTCTATTTTGGTCAATATTTTTCATATGGAAAAACAGTGGATCAAATATTATGTGATCATGTGTATACTAGCTGTTGTATTTTTGCTAAGTACATTTATTTCTTATGATTTTATTGTTCTTGTAATTCTCCCGTTATTGATAGCTACTTTGTATTGTGACAGGAAATTAATCGTAGCTACTTCTTTGATTGATTGTATCTGTGTATTTATTATTATGCTTTTAAGATATTTTATCTTTGAGGAAAGTTCAACACAGGAATATTCCAGTTTCTCAGAAGCTTTGATATATGGAGTGTTTTTAAGGATTGTTTTAGTTCTGGTAGCGACTTTGTTTGCATATTATATTGTAGACCGAAATATGGTAATGTTGAATAAGACCATTGAAGCAAACCGGGATCTGGTGCATAGCCAGGAGGAGTTGATTTACGCATTTGCAGAGATTTCAGAGAGTAAATCCAAGGTTACCGGTGAACATATCCGCAGAGTAGCAGAGTACATGCGTGTACTTGGTGAGGCATCTGGTTTTACAACAGATTATGTGGACAAATTATCGGTTGCATCCATGATGCATGATATAGGTAAATTAATGATTTCGGAGGAAATACTGGACAAACCGGATAAACTTACAGACGAGGAATATGCAATTATGAAAAACCATGTTCTGTACGGGGAAGCACTTCTTGCAAAATGTCCGGGAGATATTATGCAAATTGCGAAGACCATTGCTTTGGAACATCACGAGAGGTGGGATGGTTCCGGATATTTAGGTATGAAGGGGGAAGATATATCCTATATCAGCCGTTTGATGGCGGTTTGTGATGTGTTTGATGCATTGACATCCCAACGGTACTATAAGGAAGGCTGGTCGTTGGAAGATACCTATAATGAAATTGTCAATCACAGTGGGACACAGTTTGATCCGGATGTGGTGCAGCTATTTGTTGAACATTTTGATGAGTTTAAGCAAATATTAAAATCAATGCCAGACAGAGAAATATATTAGAGAGGCATAATATTATATTCCTTATTGAGTGATGAGATATTTCGGAAGGAGAGAAAAATGGTTTCTGTAATGAATGAATATGTATCCAAGATTCAACTTACAGCAGATGACGTTACAAAAAGTATTCTTCATGCAGCTTTATTAGAGCAACAGGCTATTGCAAAGGATAGTATATTAATCAAAGCAAATAAATATATAGTGGATATCCGGTTAAAGGAGTTTTCTGTTGATTTGGCAGTAGATGTTATGAATCATTTTATGGAATGTACAAGATATCATTATTCTGCTTATTTTATAAGATTTAACGAGGGTAATATGGTTCGGTATCGATATGCGTCCTGTAAAGAAAACAGGGAAGGCTTTTATTGTGATGTAATTATCAGTTAAGGAACCGGAGATATTGGCGGTATTGTATGATTGATTATGAAAAAGTATGGTTTAATAATGATAATAGGGCTGTCACATTAAGATAAACATCGTTCTGATAGATGTAGCTTAATGTGATAGCCCTATTTTAATATGATAGTCACATCTTATTATCAAGTCAGAATATGACTAAAATGTTCGGAAAAGACCTATGACTTTTCCAAGTATAGAAACCTGATCAACAATGATAGGATCCATATAATCATTCTCAGGCTGTAAACGGTAATGGCCGTCTTCTTTATAGAAGCGCTTAACTGTTGCACTGTCATCTACTAAAGCAACAACAATCTCACTATTCATTGCAGTTGGCTGTTCTTCAACCAATATTAAATCCCCATCATATATTCCAACGTTAATCATACTGTCACCTTTTACTTTGAGCATAAAGGTGTTCTTATTATGAAGGTATTCTGGTGGAACAGGAAAATATCCATCAATATTCTCCACTGCAAGGATTGGTTGTCCGGCTGTTACCTGTCCTACAATCGGGACATTAACCAATTCACGTCTGGTAAGTCCGAAAGAATCATCTAAAATTTCTATTGTTCTGGGTTTTGTAGGATCCCGGCGAATATATCCATTCTTTTCTAATGTTTCTAAATGTGAGTGAACAGAAGATGTGGACTTTAACTTAACAGCCTCACAAATCTCACGAACAGATGGTGGATATCCTTTCTGCAATATATTCTCTTTAATGTAATCAAGAATCTCCTGTTGTTTGGTACTGATCTTACCTGGCATAGGAAGCCCTCCTTGTATATGTATAATAGTTTATATTAATAATCTATATTTATCATAACATAATCACTCAAAAAAAGCAAACATTTATTCCGAACAAATTTTCCGAACAAATTTTCGAAAATGTTATTGACAAACGTATGTTTGTCTGTTAGAATACAGAAAACGAACAAATATTCGATTTAGATTGGAGATTTACTATGATGTATAATATTAAGATTAACAGTAATAAGATTATGTTAACTGTTGGGGTTATTGTTTTTTTCAGCATATTTATTATTGGAGGTATGAGAATGGTACAGGCAGATGAGAGCATAGAATATGACAAGTCATTTATGTCAATTGAGATTGAGAATGGTGATACCCTGACTTCCATAGCAAGAGAGTATGCTGTGTCTGAAGCAGAATATACAGACTATATTGCAGAGGTTAAGAGTATTAATAATCTTAAGAGTGATACCATTCATGCAGGCTGTTATTTAATGATTCCGGTTTATGAGGAAGTTTCCTCAAAGTAATTTAATAGAGCAGCATTCAGATTTTTTTGAATATCAGGGAATTGTTTTCTGCTTTCTTTTATGAAATCTTTTATTTCCTGGCGTTTTGTATAACCATCAGCCGGACATGGATTTTTGATAACAGGAATATGATTTTTATTTATAATACCCTGGATTTCTTTTTCATCTATATATAATAATGGACGGATAACTGTAAGTTTTGTTTTATCCAGATAAGTAACAGGGGGGAAGCAGTAATAGTGTCCTTCCAGAAACAGTGACATAAGGCTGGTCTCGATAAAATCATCTTTATGATGTGCATATGCAATTTTATTGCAGCCTAAGGAAACAGCCTTTTCATTAAGCGCCCCTTTCCTCATTTTAGCACAGAGTGAACATGGATTTTTTTCTTTCCGTTCTTCAAATATAATTTGATATATTTCTGTATCCACATGGTAGAATGGTATATTCAGACTTTGACAGTATTTTTCCATAATTTGAATAGAAGAGTGCATATTGTTTTGTATTCCAAGATTGACATAGATTGCAACCAGATCAAATGCTTCCGGATAGAATGCTTGAAGCTTCTTCAGACCGTATAATAATGTCATACTGTCTTTGCCACCGGATAATCCAACAGCAATTTTATCTCCGGCACTTATCATATTATATTTTTTAATACATTGTCTTAGATAGCTTAACAATTTCTGAGTGTCCATTTTATAACTCCTGTTTTATTCTATTTTTCTTTTAATTATATATGGAATATAGTATTTTGGAAAGTATATTTATATCATTAATTGTATTGCAGATAGAATTAATTTGGCG
>JBJEJE010000182.1:0-5260 GCA_051877755.1 Lachnospiraceae bacterium
CTAAACAGGGATTTCGGAAATACGGTCAAGTTTACTTTGGATTGTTTTGCCACTGATGGATGTTTTGTCTGGTATTTTGTCATAGAGGGCCTCAAAGTGCTGGCGGTCTCCTTTGCTTAGATAGTAGCGGGCAAGCAGATCATAGGTGCCGGAAATATCCGTTCCGATGGAAATGCAGTATTCGAGAACAGATATGGCCTTTTCCGGATATTCTTCATAGATGGCTTCCGCATATAAGTGCAAAGCACGGATATAGCGGCTATAGTTCTGGTCATAGTTAGAAAGAATCTCCAGATTGGCAGGACCATAGGACTCTTTTAGTTCTGTATTGGATACACCAATCAGGTTTAACATGGGTTTTTTGGCAAGATTTAAAATTTCTTCTTTATAATTTGCAATCTGTAATTGCTTTTTTTCATCATTTAGGGTAATATCAAAAGGAAATGACTCAATAGGAACCTGAATATAAGGAAGTTTTGAGATGTCCTTTTTACGGGTACTGTTGGCAGCATCTTCCCGTGCAAGGTAAGTGCGTACATCTACCTTATTTGGAACTTTATTTTTTTTAATGTTGTGATTGAGTACCCACACCAGTATGGTGATGACAATTGGTAATACAAAAACTCTCATAGAAATATCCTTTCAGAAAAGAGGTGTCAGTATGTTTAATTTCAGTAATAAGAAAACACAGCGTATCATTTCGTCTGTTATTGCGATTGCGCTGGTTCTGGTTATGGTTATCAGCTGTATTGTTACAAGTGTCGGTAGTTTCTAAGGTAACAGGAAGCTTTGATAACCATATAAAAAGGAGTGTATGTAAATATTTATTTGCATATGCTTCTTTTTACATTAAGTAAAATATACAAAATTAGTAGGAAAAAGTCAATTTCTTAGTAAAATCTGACAGTATTCTGTTAGGGACTTGAAAAGATGATTGATTGTGTTAAAATGGTTTAAGTGAAAAAGTAATTGGATAAATATATAGATTAAGGACTGATAATATGAAGAAAAGAAACATTTTAAAAGTATGTACATTATTTTTGATAGCGGGAATTGTTACGGTGGCAGCCTGTCATGTAAAGGCGGAGAACGCCGATAAGCAGACGATTTATGCCGGTGTGTATTTGGATGGCGTATATGTAGGCGGCTTGACAAAGGAAGAAGCCATGGAGGAATATGACAAATACATAGATGGAATAGAGGATTTGAAGCTGACTTTTACAACAAGTGTAGGTTCGTATTCCACTACTTTGGAGGAGATTGATGTTTCGGTTTCTGTTGAAGATGCGGTAGATACGGCATTTAATTATGGACGTCAGGGAAATATTCTGACTCGTTACAAAGAGATTAAAGCATTAGAGGAAGAGAATGTCGTTCTGGTTCCCGAGAAGAAGTTTGATGAAGAGAAGCTGAAAGAGAAATTGGAAAATGAAACCTCTGATATTGTAAATGCACCGAAGAATGCATCCATTACACGGGAAAATGGTGAATTTATCATATATGATGGAGAAAAGGGAACTTCTATTAAAGTAGATGAAACAGTCAAAGAAGTAGAAGATATATTTGCTGCGGAATGGGAACAGAAGGATATTAAGATTTCTGCAGTAGTTGAAGAACAGGAACCACAGTATACAACGGATGATTTCTATAAGATTGACAGTGTTCTTGGACAGTCTGTAACAAATTATAATTCCGGAAATACTGCCAGAAGCCAGAATCTAGCTACTGGAGCAAGTAAGGTCAGCGGAACCGTGTTGATGCCGGGTGAACAGTTTTCTATGTATAATACTGTGTCACCATTTACGGAAGAAAATGGATATGCCAATGCGGGACAGTATGTCAGCAACGGAAAAGGCATGGAGCTGGTTGATGGACTCGGTGGTGGAATCTGTCAGGTATCTACCACTTTGTACAATGCAGTTTTAAAGTCAGAACTGCAGGTAGATGAGCGTTATCCACATTCCCTTACTGTCAGCTATGTGGACAAGGGAAGAGATGCGGCTATTGCAGGGGATTATATGGATTTTAAGTTTACCAATAATACGGAATATCCAATCTATATTGAGGGATATGCCGGAGGAGGTTCCATTTCCTTTGCAATTTATGGACATGATACAAGACCGTCCAACCGGACAATCTCCTTTGAAAGCAAAGTGATTGAAACCTATGAACCAGGAGAACCGGAGGAAATTGAGGATGATACCCTTGAAGAGGGAAAAGAGGTAACAGAACAGGAAGCACATACCGGATATTACGTTGAACTTTGGAAGAATATTTATATTGATGGGGTGTTAACGGATTCCGTTAAGGTGGACGGAAGCCAGTATAAAGCCCAGGCAGCCAAAATCCGGATTGGTACCAAGAAGGTAAAAGATAAGAAGAAAGATAAGGACGATAGCACGGAAGACGAGGATACAGCAGCGGAGGATTCATCTACAACAGAGGCACCGACAACAGAGGCACCAACAACAGAAGCGCCTGCAACGGAGACACCGGCAGAAGGTGTACCTGCACAGAGTGCTCCAGTGGGACAGGCAATGACAAAGAAAAGGGAGTAAACAGAATGAGAACTGGTAAATTACCAGAGCATACATTCAAACGTTCCGTAATCAATCCGATCCGGTATCGGGCAAAGGATACCACATTTCGGGCGGCAGTTGGACATGATGGGGCAGTGTTTGGCAATATGGTAACATCCATGGCCACCACTGCCTTTTGTTATAGGGATAATGAATTATATGCTCTGGATAATGCAATCAATAATTTAATAGCGGCAGGGGGAAAACCCTATGGTATTTCCATGGCAGTTTTAATGCCGGAGCACAGTGAGGAAGCAACGCTTCGGAGAATTACCGGTAATCTAGCAAAGAAGGCAGAAGAATATCAGGTGGACATATTGGCTGGGCATACGGAACTGGTGCCAAGTGTGGTTCATCCCACAGTTACGATTACAGCTTATGGAAAGAAACTTTGGGAGAACCGGCATGCTGAGGTCACTCCGGGTATGGATATTGTCATGACCAAATGGACCGGGTTATATGGAGGAGCCATACTGGCAGTGTTGAAAGAAGCAGAACTTGTTACCAGGTATCCCAAAAGTTATATCAAGACGGCGGCAGGGTATATGGAACATACTTCCCTAATGCCGGAGTTTGCGGCGATGGAGGCTGCAGTCGCGGAGAATCCTGATTGCATTTATGCCGCTCATGATGTGTCAAATGGAGGTGTTTTTGGTGCATTATGGCAGATGCTGTCAGCCTGTAACTGTGGTGCAGAATTTCCAATTGAAGCAATTCCCATGAAGCAGGAAATTATCGAAGTGAGTGAATATTTTGATATCAATCCATATATGATGAATGGACAGGGAAGTCTGTTACTTGTTACAGATAATGGAAATTATATTGTAGAAGCAATGGAAAAGACAGGTGTTGCGGCACATGTAATCGGGACAACAACCAGCGGGAAAGACCGCAAAATCATAATCGGCGAAGAAGAACGCTTTTTAGTGCCGCCGAAAGGAGATGCACTAAATGCAGTTTTTTATGGACAGCCGGTTCCTGTGTGAAAAATGATAGAGGATGAAGGGAAGAGAAAATATGCAGAATACAAGAACGAAGATATTGAAATTATTAGAGAATAACTCAAAGATGAGTACTGCGGATATGGCTGTTATGCTGGGTATGGATGAATCCGTTGTCATTAACACCATTCATGATATGGAGCAGGAGCAGATTATCTGTGGATATAACACTGTTATTAACTGGGATAAAACAGATGATGAGCGGGTAACAGCTCTCATTGAGGTAAAGGTGCAGTCCCAGCGCGGGGAAGGCTTTGACCGTGTGGCAGAACGGATTTATAACTATGAGGAAGTAACCTCGCTTTATCTAATGTCCGGCGGCTTTGATATGACGGTCTTCATTGAAGGAAAAACCATGAAGGAGGTTGCCCAGTTTGTGGCAAGAAAGCTGGCTCCTATGGAGGGTGTGTTAAGCACCTCTACCCATTTTGTACTGAAAAAATATAAAGAAGCAGGAACGAAGATTGAACAGCACAAGAAGGATGAGAGACAGGTGGTGACAGCATGAGAAATCCATTATCGGACAAGGTGATAAAGATTAAACCATCGGGAATCCGGAAATTTTTTGATATTGTAAGTGAGATGCCGGATGCTATTTCCCTTGGTGTAGGGGAACCGGATTTTGACACACCATGGAGTGTCCGGGAGGAGGGCATTTATTCCCTGGAACGGGGGCGTACCTTTTATACATCAAATGCTGGTCTGCTGGAGCTTCGACAGGCGATTTGTGAATATATGGATAGAAGATTCCATGTTGCATATAATCCGAAAACAGAATCGGTATTGACCGTTGGTGGCAGCGAGGGAATTGATATGGCACTCCGGGCAATGTTGAATCCGGGGGACGAAGTTATCATTCCGGAGCCATGCTATGTATCCTATGTACCATGTGTGGAATTGGCAGATGGAGTACCGGTTACCATTTCTTTAAAAAATGAAAATCAGTTCCGCCTTACAAAGCAGGAGTTGGAAAATGCCATTACAGACAAAACCAAGGTGCTGATTCTTTCCTATCCGAATAATCCAACCGGTGCCATTATGGAACGGGAGGATTTGGAGGCAATTGCAGAGGTGATTATCAAGAATGATATATATGTCATTTCCGATGAGATTTATGCAGAACTTACATATAACAGCGGTCACGTCAGTATTGCTTCCCTGCCAGGGATGCGGGAGCGTACCATTGTGATCAGTGGTTTTTCCAAGGCATTTGCCATGACGGGATGGAGACTGGGATATGCATTAGGACCGGCTATGATTATCGAACAGATGACCAAAATCCACCAGTTTGCGATTATGTGTGCTCCCACCACAAGCCAGTATGCGGCAATCTCCGCCATGAAGGATTGTGATAAAGATGTGGAGCATATGCGGGAAGCCTATGACCAGAGAAGAAAATATCTGCTAAATGCATTTAAGGAAATGGGACTTCCTTGTTTTGAGCCAAAGGGAGCATTTTATGTATTTCCGTGTATCAAGGAATTTGGCTTGACATCGGAAGAATTTGCAACCAGACTTTTACAGTCTAAGAAATTAGCGGTGGTTCCGGGAGATGCATTTGGAGAGTGCGGAGAGGGATTTTTGAGAATCTCTTACGCTTACTCATTGGAGGAGTTGAAGACCGCCATTGGACGCTTACGCGAGTTCATACAAGAATTAAGGGAAATCCCTGTTTCGTGA
>JBJEJE010000183.1:0-5255 GCA_051877755.1 Lachnospiraceae bacterium
GGCATTCACTTTCACACGTTAATATAACAAGGTCTTTCCTATGAAATAAAAAAGAGTTCACAAAGAACTACACCCGTGGTGGTGTACCCCTTCATGAACTCTGTTCACTCTCATTCACACAATATTTGATTAACGGTTTACAGTATAAAAGCTTTCCTGCTTTTTGTCAAGCGATTCCGTCGAAACTATTTTCCGAAGAATCATTCACTCCGCGTTTTCTGTTTCCAGATGTGAAGTGCAATGCGGACATCTGGTCGCCTTTATGTCAACCTCACTCATACAATAGGGACATTTCTTTGTAGTGGGCACTGCCGGTGTCTCCTCTTTTTTCACAAGCTTTTCTGTCACCTTATTGATTCCCTTAATCAGGCAGAAAATTACCAGTGCTGTAATCAGGAAATTAAGAACAGCCGTAATAAAGTTCCCATAATTCAATACCGGTGCATTCTCTCCGCTTCCCAGCGTTACACTCAGATAGGAAAAATCCGTTCCGCCAAAAATTCCCAACAACGGAGTTAAAATATCCACATTCAGGGATGTCACAATCGCTGTAAATGCCCCGCCAAGGATTACACCAACTGCCATATCCAGCACATTTCCCCGCATGATAAATTTCTTAAACTCTGCAATAAATCCCTTGTCCTTTGCCATTTCAAGATTCCTCCTCTGTTTTTTGCTGCTTCTAGTATAATAAATATCTGCCGCAAAAACAATGTCTATGTTTTTAACGGGAAGAACCCTTAAAACGCCCGCGGCGTTCCAAGGGTTCTTCCCGTTATCTGAAACCTTCTCCTCCAACCTTACACTTACGTGCACTTTATGAAAAATCTTCTCCCTCATCCGGTTCCCCAACCAAAATGAAGAATTTGCCGAAGATTTCCCATTCATTTCAACGATCACATTGGTTATTATAACAATTTTCAATCGTCAATGCAAGTACTTTTTGTTAATTCTAACAGAATATATATGACAATACTCTTCCTCCTGCAGTCCTTTTCCAATTCTGAACAATGCTCTTATAACAATTAGCCCCCAACGCATATCCTGTCAATATATACTACTTCTTCAAATATTCAATATATTATGATTATCTGATTTCTCAAATACGATTTGTTCTACCCCTATTCTGTTTTACTGAAAAATGAATAAATCACGTATTCCCTGCCTGTCCTCTACCGAAAACTCCTCACTTCCTATAACGGGAAATGTTCTTTCGAAAACATCATATGCCAGGGTGTAATATCCATCCCCACAATCCTTAAAATCGTATTCTGTGGTATAATCCAGGATATCGTCATACTGGGTTATTACCCTGCCCTCATAATCAGAAATATCCGTAAAATACAGATAATTAAAAAAATCAACCGCATCTATGATAATGTGATCTCTGTCAGCCGAAATTGACGGACGATATTCTGTCTCACTAATCTCACCAGTTTCAAAATCATGACTATAGGAATATACAACTGCATTAAGTCCCACATTCCCATCCTCAATCTGCTCATACTGATCATACCTATAAAACCCCCGCCCAATGCGATAATACTCCGTAAATCTCAAATCTGCACAGAGTCTCAGCTCGCCCGTGGCTATATAATCCAGCATGTCCACCTCTGCATAATTGTATGCTTCAACATAATACAGACCAGGATTTTTGTCAAATATACTGACAGCTGCACCCTCCGATATATAGTTCCCCTCTCCATAAAATGCCACCGTCACTCTGACATCACTGTCAGCCGAATCTATGGCATCGCGTATAAACTGCTGTGCATTCTGCGGGGTTACCGTACTTATCACTGCATCAGAAAAAGTGGTAACTGTTGAAACGGTTCCATTTTCCTTTGAAGCAATGACATCTGTCTGAATCTCATTTGTGTACGAAAAGTCACTAACCTTCAGATTACATGCCAGCCCTTCTGCTGCAAATTCATCTGTTATAATATCTGAAAAAGCATCTTCTATCACAGAGAAATAGTAATTTGTGTAGATATCCCCTTGCTCTGTGTCCGCATAAATTACATAGTTCTCGCCATCCACTGTAAAGTCAGCCCTTGCTACATAGGATGCATTTCGTCCGGTATCATAACCATCTTCATCCATGCACAGCCCAGCTTCCAGCATACTATAATTATGTGAGGTGTCCTTTCCAAAATTCTCTGTCAGATAAGTATTTATCATTTCTTTTGCATCCGACACAACCTGTTTTGAAGTCGCAGAAGAATATTCTGGCGGTACACAGCCCGAAATTGCAATTGCCAGAAGTATCACTACCGCAAAACATAAAACAAATCTTTTAATCATACCTGTTTCCCTCTGGCAGATATTGCAAGCCAGCAAATTTTTTCATACACATTCTATCCTCCCAATCGCATCAAGTATTCCTGCACGAAAACGCTCAAAATCAGAGATATTCTTTGTAAACGGAATATGTACAAAAACCATTTTGGTATCCATATCATTTTGCAGGATGTGTTTCAATCCATTCAGATACAATTGATTGCAAAACGAAGTCCCTGCATTGTGTGAAATTTTCGAAGGGATTCCATTCCGTTCCAATAACTGTTTTAACAAATTGCAGTCAAAATCCGTATTAAAATAAAGTGCGCCGTCTTTGGCAGTTGTTTCAATACAAACTTTATTTTTAAGACTGGGTTTCTGTCCCAGACTGATTACATAGTCTATTTTGTCTTTTGAAATAAAATTAATAAGGTATTCCGAATCTCTCAATTTGTCATTGGGCAGCACTAACGTTTTGTACCTTTCTGTATCCCTGACCAGCAATTCTGCGGAGCTGCCACAAAAAGCGGTCAGCAGGATATTTTCTTTTTCTGCTGGCATCACAACCTCTTTTCCCCATGCATTTCAATGATACTGCTCTCCAAACGTTAAACAACCTGCAACAGGATACCAAGTACTCCCACAATTGCCGTTATTGCCACCATGGCAGACACTCTGACAATCAGATTTTTCAGATTGCCCTCCACAAGTTCATTTTCGTGTTTTTTCACATACCGTTTAAAATGAATAAGCACACCTGCATCTAACACTATCAGGCAAACAATTGCAATCATTATTCTGATTTTCATAAATAAAACATCTCTCCCATCTTGCAAAATGTATACTTCTTTTTCCAAATCATATATGCATATATTTTGAGATTTATTTTTCTTTCGCTTCCGTCCAAAACAAATAGATTTCTCTCAAGACTTCTATTGTTCTGTCAGACAGAGTTTCTTCCGGCATCTTCCGTTGCTGCACATCTTTCAGTTCATATTCTCCCACCAATTTCCATGTGATATCGTCATAGAAAACCTCTAAGGATATCCGCTTATCTTCCTTTGATTCCGGTATTCCGATTATTATACTCGAATCAACTCCTTCTAATGTTATAGAAAAATATATTGCATCGTCTCCCAGAAGCTTATCCTCTTCGTTTACCTCTTTTATCCGCTTAAGAATATATGCAATGTGATCGGCACCTGCTCCTGCCAGGTTTTCAAGCATATCGGAGGATACTCCGGCATCCGATAATGTGGCAATGTCTTTTCCTGTAATCTCTTCTATCTGTTCAGGAGAAATATTGATATCGCCTAACAGACTTGTCATGGAAAGAGAAAGCCCGGTTTTTTCTTCGACCGTTTTTTCCATGCTCTCAAATAATGGTGTGACATTAAATATCATGTTATGGTCCGAATCCGCGTACATTTCCATACATTCAATTTCTTTATACGTAATTTTACCGTATAATATATCATCCCCCTTTGTGCCGGACACGCTCCCATAAAGTTCGCTGTCTGATACTTCCGGCTCTGTTCCCGAAACGGTGTAATCTACGGAATACTCATATGTTTCATTCATTAATTCATTTAACTTTGCTTTTAATTTCATCTTTGGGACAATACCGATAAGCACCCCAATGAACACCATAAGCATTACGGCAAGTATCATCCCACCTGCAATACCAATTGCTTTTTTCTGCTTCATTCTTACACTCCAACAGCACTAACATCACCTTAGTTTTACATGTTCCCACTGACCAAATCAGCAGCATATATAAATCTTATCACACAAACTAATTTGGTTCAATTGCCTGCATTCGGATTGCATGCTCAAGCATTTTCCGCTGTGCAAGCATAATATTTTCTTCTGTTCCCTGGTATTTATACATATCTTCAATTAAAAATGGCAGAAGTCTATCCGACACATTATTCAGCACTCTTACCGCAATCGCTTTCGACGTCCCAACAAGAGCCGTTACCAACTCATCATGATTCATCTGGCGAAGGATTAACTGGATATGAAAATCATCAATAGCTGCAAAGCAATCCAACATATCTAATTTCTGTTTGCACAAATTGTCGAGTTCTTTATATAATTCATTTCTTGATTTGTTATATACTCTTCTGCCCTTTACAATTTGCTCCCGATACTCCATTCCGATATAGGAAGCCAATACCTCGCCAATTAATTCCTGGCTTTCGCCCATGACGATTAAAATAACGCCGTGAGCAATCATTCTACCCTCTAATTGTTCATTCTCCTCCAGGGTCTCAACATATCGAAAAAGCAATTCTTTTATCAGGTCTACATCCGTATGCTCTGCCAGAAGTTGAAGCGAATATTCGATTGAAAAGGTTAAAAACGGATTGCAGTTTTTTAACCAGGCAACTCCGTCTCGCATAGTTAATAATCCCTGTCTGCGCGATTGTCTGCTCAGTTCCAGTATATTTTCAGCAGTAATAAGTCTTTGAATCTTCCCATCCTCTTCTCTTTTTGCCGCCTCCTCCCTCTTTCTGTCACGGTCAAACAGTTGGTCCAGACTTATATCGAAAAAATCTGCAATACTTAATAAACTGTCAATATCCGGTGCAGTCAAATCCCTTTCCCATTTTGAAACAGCCGCCGGAGTAACGCTTAGCTTATTGGCCAGCTCTGCCTGTGTAATATGCTTTGCCGTTCTTAAGGCATATATTTTGGCACCAAAAGGTTTTACCATATTTCCATCCCCTCCTTTATGCCCATAATATCATAGTATGCATTCTCTTCCTATGGATTCTAAGTAAATAAAATTAACCGGCGGTAGCAGTACCGGGAATTCGCGTCATAATACGCTGTCAATTTTTTTTATAAAAAAAAATCCTGCTCCGCAGGATTCTCCGCCTGCGGCGGGTTGCGTCAGCAACATCCACCATTCCGCCGCAGTGCGATCCTCGCGGAGCGTTTTTTATTTCATAGGAAAGGCATTCACTTTC
>JBJEJE010000184.1:0-5253 GCA_051877755.1 Lachnospiraceae bacterium
AATTCATTCTCTTTATTCCCTCTTATATATCGTTCAACCTATGTATGATATCCTGCTGTATACTCTCTCAGGAAATCCATTCTGCATTTGCTCTTATCACAAACTATTCATATCTGCTGCTATCTACAAATATTGTAACAGAACCATTTTTCTCTTTAAAACTACAACTTTCTCCACAATTAATGGTAAAACTGCTGACTGCATCACCAGTTCTGCTATCTGTAACTTCCTCACTGCTTGAAATTGTTACAACTCCGTCGTGGGTGATTTCTTCAATCAATAGTGTTACAGAATCCAGAGAAACCGTATCCCCTTTTGAATATTCCTTCGAATCAACAAAGACATCACTGGTTTCTGCATTTACCGCTTCCACAATTCTTATTGTTGCCCATGTATGTGTATCGATATATTTCCTTACAGGGCTATAAAATGCAAAATAGAAAATCGCAGCCAGAATGATAACAATACCTACGATAATGGCTACTATTTTTTTGATACTTTTCTTCTTTTCCATTTTACTTCTCCCGTCTTTTACTTAAAACCACCAGCCAAAATACTACCGTCCATACCAAGCCCCAAAGGAATACATACAATACTGCCGATTTTACATAGGAAATCTCCTGAACCATGACCATAGAATAATTCTCGGATACTCCCACATTTTTCGCCGTAAACTTTCCAAATCTCCATGTAATATCATTTGTGCTTCCTGATTCTGAACCATTATTAATCTGCTGCTGCGCATCGTTGGCTATTTTGTCTACCTCTCTTTCACCCCGATATGCCAGTTCCATTTCCGTATACAGACATTCATCTGCTCTGTCAAATTCATCGTCTCCATAAACATTATATATGTAAATATCATCTGCTTCTATCTTCTCATAACCATCTGGTATATCCTGACATTCCAACTGCGCTATTTCATTACCACCGGCGTCAATTACAGTAATGGATACAGGAACAATGATATAGCCCTTCATTGCATAGGAATCAAGCTTAACCTTGGCATCCGGATTAGCCTTTAATACATCGTAAAGCTGTGAGGCATATTCCATCTCACACAAATCATTTACACATAGTAATCCCACGGTATCCTCTAAGGTTGACATCTGCCCGTTATTCTCCTTACATACTGCAGACCACACGCCATCTGATAAATCTGAATCCCCATCCTTTACAGAAAACAAAACCGCCGTATCAATCTTAATATTCGTACAAACCAAATCTCCTTTGATTCCCCGGTCAAAATCCACAAAGTTATCATCCAGCAGCGTTCTAAGCTTTAACACTGCTGATATCTTCTCCGGCTTATCCATTGTTTTCACATACTCTTCAGGATAAAGGAGCGAATCTGCCTTCTGGACATAATTGGTAAGAACGCCTAACTGATCATATATCACTTCTTTAACAAACAGCGTAGCAATACCATTCATGATCAGGGCTATCAATACCATTCCAGCAAACCATATAATAATATTTTTAAAAACCTTACTCTTCATGACTACCTCCCCACTTCAAAATCAACTCTTTGTACTTATCACTATCCTACAGCGACAAATCCCTCTTCGTAAACCAGATTGCTCCCGCTGCTGAAAGTACTACACTAATCAAAAGCAGGATAACGCACGGCAGTAACGCCTCGCTGTTCCCTGCAATGAGCTTATCCGCAGGAAGCAAAGAATAAATGGTGGCATACTTGAAAAATTCCAAATCCTCTCCCATGTTTCCCATCATGTTAAAGAAGAAAAACAGAATCGGAACACCGGCACCAAAGAAATAATAATACTTTGCATCACTGAAAATACAGGCTGCAAGGAACGTAATACTTGCCACGGCAAACCACAGCATAAGGGTTCCGGCATTTAAATAAAGATATTTATCTACATCCATCTCATCCGGAAACATCACATCAGCTGATACAATCCCCACCACCGTTACACAAACCATCAACAGAAAAAGCCAGACATACAAAGATAAAAGCTGTGTTACAATAATCTTTCCTCTGGAATTCGGTGTCGCCAGAATTCCTGCCATGGAACCATTATCAATGAATCCCATAACCAGTTTATTTACAGCAATAATAATAAAAATCAACGGAAAAAGCAACATGATAAATCCATACAGGTACACCTTTATCCACTCTAACAGAGAGGACGCAATTCCTCCCATTCCCATTGCTGCCATCATTTCCGGCATCATTTCACGGTACGCATCAAACATTTTTGCAATCTCCGGGTCATACATATAAATGATAACCGTTGTATACATCACCAAAAAAGCAAAGATAATAATAAATGGTACCAGACAGGTCTTAAAATTATGTTTTAACATTGGAATACTAAGCATCTTTCTCCTCCCCCTTTCCATAGTAATGCAGGAATACATCTTCTAAACTCTGGGTAGCAACCTGCAAATCCACTGGCTCGTACTGTGCCAAGACTTTCAGACTGTCTGCAACATTGTTGTTTACCAAAAGCTTTACAACTGCACCCTCCACCGACTGTATCGTAAGCTCCGGCTGTCCGGATAGCTTTACCGCCTGTTCCTCACTTGCAAGTGTTACTGTATAAACCTGATTCCGTATCTTTGAAAGCTCTGCCATGTCCACCGTATCCACAATTTCTCCCTGGCGGATGATGGCGGTACGGTCACAGGTACGCTCCACCTCTTCAAAAATGTGGGAAGACATCAGTATAGTAGTTCCCTTCTTCTTTTCCTCCAGGATCAGATCCACAAAACGGTTCTGCATCAACGGGTCCAATCCACTGGTAGGCTCGTCTAAAATGATGACCTCCGGCGAATCCATAAATGCTGTTACCAGAGCAATCTTCTGCTTCATTCCCTTGGACATTTTACGGATTTTCCCTGTGGGATTTAACTCAAACATCTCAATCAGTTCCTTCATCCGTGTATCATCCTTCATTCCCCTCAGCTGTGCAATGAACTGAATATATTCCATGCCCTTCATGTTCTCCACAAAGGCAATCTCCCCTGCCAGATATCCAATGTGCTTATGAATCTCCGCCGCCTGCCGGAAGCAGTCCATTCCCAGTATCTGAAGGGAACCTTTGTCTGGTTTCACAAATCCCAGAAGCTGGCGTATGGTAGTACTCTTTCCCGCTCCGTTTGGTCCAAGATAGCCAAACACTTCTCCTTCCTTTACAGAAAAGCTGATGTCAAACACACCTCTTCCCTGCCCAAAATCCTTTGTTACATGGTCAATCTCAATTGGCTGCATAATCCTTCTCCCCTTCCTTAAACTGCTCTAACATGTCATTCAGATTTCTGGTATCAATATTCCGTTTTATCTTATTAATCAGATACACACACCAGTATGCAAATACAAAAAATGCAAAAAATAACACCGTTACCAGTAACTTTCTATCAAACCACCCAAACAGATAGGATACTTCTGTATAAATGATGCTGCAAAGCAGGGTTTTTAGAAACTCCTTTCCACCAAACTGCTCTGCCTCGTCAAAATTATCCAGACAATAGATTTGCAGATAGCCCATCAGATAGGTAGAGGCTATCATTTCACACATATAAAGTACACTCGCCTGAAATACACCCTTGCATGCCAGATAAATACAATAAAATACGAGAATACTGTAAAAATACAGGCACGCCTTATATTCAATGGCTATCTCCTTACTCAGATAGGAATTCCAGTTTTTCTTGTAATTTTCAATGAAGCTGCTTTTCTTTTTACTGGTTTTTACGGAATGTTTCGCTTCCCTACTCATCTTCTCTTCCTCCCTTCAATATCTGTCTTAAAATTCTTGCATATCGTCTGGATATCATAACCTGTTCCCCATTTTCCATGGTGGCACAAATTCGGTTTCCCGGCTCGCTTTTCAAATAGGATATTTTGTATATATTAAGCACCATGGACTTGGAGCACCGGAACATCCCCCGGTCTTCATAATGGATTGCCAGCCGTTCCAGGCTGTCATTTACTTTACACACCATATCCTTTAGATAAGCATAGGTTGTGCCATCCACACTTTCAAAATAAAAAATCTGTTCCGGCATCAAAAGAAACTGCCTGCCATCTGCATATCCGTCAATCCGCCTGCCAGCTGTCTGTACCATAGATGCAACGGCTTCTATCTCTTCATTCATCTGCTGGTAACGGATGATTACCTCATCCTCACCCTCTGTAATTCTTTTCATGGTAAGTTTCATAACTCTTCCCCTTCGTATCTTTCCGCGTTCGCACATTTGCCTGCAAGCAGTCAATGGCTTCACACGAAAGCTGGACTCGTGCTTATATATTTACTATAAACAAAAATAACGGTTCACGCAATAGCGGAACCGTTAAGTTGCATTTTTCATGCTTTAAGCTGCAGTATGTATTCTATTGTTTTACCATGTACGTGAATTCATTGCTTTAAACTGGGCAACTGTAGGAGCATGGGAATTCAGACCACCGTCCACATTGACAATCTGTCCGCTTACATATGCACTCTCATCAGAAGCAAGATATACGCACATATGTCCGATATCTTCCGGACATCCGTAACGGTTCACCATAATGTTGCTTAAGAATATATCTTTCAACGCCTGTGGTACATGTGCTTCATTCTCCGGTGTAACAATCAGACCCGGACGCACACAGTTGCAGCGGATGTTCTGCTTACCATACTGTAAAGCGGTAGACTGTGTCAGCATATCCACACCAGCTTTGGCACAGGCATAGGCTGTGGAACCGAGATCTCCTGCACAGGAAGCCATGGAACCGATATTAATAATGGAACCGCCTTCGTTCTTCTGCATATATGGGAGTACACACTTGGTAGCATAAAATGTTCCGCGCATATCACTCTGGAACACAGCATCCCACATCTCTAATGTCAATTCATCCACGCGGCCATCCTTAAGACCTACATTGGCAGCATTATTTACAAGAATATCAATCTTTCCATATTTCTCAGCAGTGTCTTCAAAAAGCTTATCCACACTTTCCATAACTGTCATATCCATAAAATGATACCACGCTTCTCCGCCTTCTTTGGCAATGCTGTCCACTACAGCCTGTCCCTTTTCTTCACGTCGTCCACAAATGACTACCTTAGCACCCTCTGCTGCAAACAGTCTGGCAATACCAACACCAATTCCGCTGGTAGAACCGGTAACAATAGCAACCTTGTCTTTTAATCTGTCCATGATAAAACCCTCCTTGAGTGTATACTTTTCACTCTTCCGCTAAAAAGAGTGTACAAAAACCTGTAGCTTAAATATATCGCATTT
>JBJEJE010000185.1:0-5215 GCA_051877755.1 Lachnospiraceae bacterium
AGGAAACAGTTCCTTTCTAAGAACTGTGATTTTACATTTATTTTTCCATTCCATAATATTCTCCAATCTTATTCAAATCCCGATTTACCAATCTATTTTGAATTCAAAAATTCTTCCAACACTTTTCCTTTAGAAAACCACTTATCATTTCCATATTTTCACCTTCATAATAGGCTATCAACTTTTTTTTAAACTCAGGAACATGTTCTTCCGGTATAATTAGAAAACCTTGCCCATGCGCTATCAGAAAATGATTCGCATATATTACTGAAGTGCGTTTATTTCCATCGATAAAAACTTGTGCTTTCATACAATACAAACAAAGTCTTATTGCAATATCAATTACATCCTCTCCTGAAGAAAGTATTTCCGTTATTTTTTCTTTCACAATCGATTCGATCGGAATGGGCGGTTTATATGTGCTTCCACCTATTGTAACTGGCACACCCCGAATCCTGCCGCCATCAGCAAAGAATCCTTCGTTTACAAGCTTTGCTATATGACATAAAAGGTAGTAATCAGACGTGGCTTGTATAACATCCGTATCCAATATGAATTCCCATGCATGTTTTAAATTAAGAATCTTTTGAATATCATTGGCAGTCATCCCATTAACTGTCCCATTGTCAATTATATCTTCCGTTTGCGGAAATGATGTTGCAACACCCTCTAATACTGCTTGATCGTATATATTGACCTTCATATTTGCTCTGGCAAAATCAAGATTTTGAATCACTCTGTTATCCAATTCAGATGAATTATATCCTAATTCTACTAATCTTTTCTCAATTTGACGTATTCTCTTTCTTAATTCCTTCAGTTCTTTTGCATTACGAAGCAAGAGTTGGTATAAATCTTCCGAATATACATCAACATATGTCGATGTAAGACGACTACCTACTCTTTTTCTTACATATAAGTATTTTCCACTTGCATTTTCTTTAATTTCTGGATTTCCATCATACGGAATTAGATTAATTCGTGCTCCACAATCAGCCTTTTCCTGCAGAAGAGATTGAATTTCATCAAAACTACTCATATATAATCCTCCTTTAGGGAACTTTTCTTTTAATATTATTACCATAAGTTCCCTAATTTTTCAATTATTTTTAGGGAACTTTTTGATATGGCTTTCTTAAAAAAGTTCCCTAATTCAATTATTCCTTTCGTACATTTTTTCCATTTTTTTTAGAGGAACTGGAGTTTTCTTCATGCGGGCATAATAACATAAAATAAGCGAAAATGTATAAATAATCGTTCATATACATTTTCGCTTAGATTTGCACGGTCTAGAATATTTTACTTTGTATTATCCTTCTTCAATTCTTTCATTCTCATGGCACGAACCTTAAGTGGAAGTCCCCATAAAGTGATGAAGCCTTCTGCATCATGGTGGTCGTACATATCACCTGTGGTAAATGACGCAAGTGACTCACTGTAGAGTGAATATGGAGAAGTGGTTCCGTTCTTGATAATATTTCCTTTGTAAAGACGTAATTTCACTTCACCGGTAACGCACTGCTGCGTTACATCTACGAATGCAGAAATTGCTTCGCGGACAGGAGTAAACCATTTTCCTTCATAAACGATACTTGCAAGCTTGCTGCCCAGCTCTAATTTCAGAGCGATGGTGTCGCGGTCAAGAACAAGCTCCTCCAGCTGCTGATGTGCTTCCATAAGGATTGTTCCGCCAGGTGTTTCATATACGCCACGGCTCTTCATACCAACGACGCGGTTTTCTACGATATCAACAATACCGATACCATGCTTTCCACCAATCTTGTTAAGTTCTCTGATGATGTCAGCCACCTTCATTTTCTCGCCATTTAAAGCTGTTGGTACACCCTTTTCAAAGGTAAGAGTTAATTCTTCTCCTTCGTCCGGAGCTTTTTCCGGAGTAACGCCAAGAACCAGCATATGGTCATAGTTTGGTGCAAGAGAAGGATCCTCAAGCTCTAATCCTTCATGGCTGATGTGCCAGATATTTCTGTCACGGCTGTAGGACTGGTCCGTTCCAAAAGGAAGGTCAATGCCGTGTGCCTTACAATATTCAATCTCAGCTTCACGGGAATCCATCTGCCATTTATCATCACGCCATGGAGCGATAACCTTGATATCTGGAGCCAAAGCCTTAATTCCCAGCTCAAAACGAATCTGGTCGTTACCTTTACCGGTTGCACCGTGGCAGATTGCAACGGCATCCTCTTTCCGTGCAATCTCAACTAATTTTGCAGCAATGGTTGGTCTTGCCATTGCAGTTCCCATCAGATATTTATGCTCGTAAACTGCCCCGGCCTGTACGCAAGGCATGATATAATTTTCGCAAAGATCATCAACCACATCTTCAATGTAAAGCTTAGATGCACCGGAAATCCGTGCACGTTCCTCTAATCCATCGAGCTCCTCGCCCTGACCACAGTCGATACAGCAGCAAACGACTTCGTAGCCATAGGTTTCCTTTAACCATGGAATAACTGCAGTTGTGTCAAGTCCGCCTGAATAGGCTAAAATAACCTTTTCCATATTTTTATCCTCTTTTCTTTTTGTTATGGACACTTTGTTCCTGATTTGTAAGTGGTGTGCATCAATCAAGAGATGATGCATAGCAACCTAATCTATAATAACGTAAATGCCATAAAATGACAAGATTATATTGTTTGTTTTTCACTTTATTAATGTAATAAAAACCAGGAAATGATAGCCAGCCATCCTCCTACAAATACAATTAAAAATAGGTACAGAGGCTAAAAATCGGGTAAATATTTAAGTTGATTTAATAGTAAGTAACGGTATTTTGCAATAAAGAATATGCCATGTTTAATAAGTAAATTTACGCAATCATTATTTCACAAACCCATTGAGAATTTACGGGATTTTTGCTATTATAAAACCATGATATTTAAAGACAAGTTTAAAATGTCTGAAGTTATAATACCGAATATTTTTAGCGTGATACATAGGATTAGAGAATTAGATATACACGGGAGGAGAAAGGATAATGAAGAAAAAAGTTTATTTATCATGGGTTACAACAGTTGTTATCTGTCTGTCTTTAATTGCACCATATTCCTGCAAGAAAGTCAGTGCCATGACGGTTCTGGAAACAGATGTGACAGTGGCTTCGGATGGATGTACCCTGTTAGGGGTGTATGGTTCCTATTATAGTCAGGCTCAGGAGGCATTGGACCGTATTAACGAGATTCGAAAAGAGGCATGTGATGCGGGTAATGTGCCGGATCCTAGAAACACATCCCGTATGTTGTCGGCTGCTGATTATGTTCCCATTAAGTGGTCAACGGATTTGGAGAGCATTGCAAGAATCCGTGCCATGGAAGGTGGACTGGCATATGGTTTTATGGCATCCGGGCATAACCGTTTGAATGGAAAAGATACCTTTTCTGTAAAATATAATGGGGTATCTTCCTATGCAGAGGATTTGGCATACAATTGGGGAACCAGTATGGTCAGTGGTATCAATCAGTGGTATGCAGAAAAAAGCGACTGGGTAAATCAGGTGTCTGGAACGGTTACAGGACACTATACCAGTATGATTAATCCGAACTATACCTATGTAGGTCTTGGCGATTTCTATACGGAGGAGGCTGCTTATCCGAATACATTGGCAGGGGAATTTTGTTCCAGTTCCCAGAATCTGGATCAGACCATGCAGCCTGCCCAGACCGATGTTATGCAGAAAATTGAAGTTAAGGATTCCTATATTACAGGATATGTTTTAGAGGGAGTTGACACGATATATACAGATAAGACAACGACACTGACACCAAAAGCCAGCCTGATAAATGGTTCGAATACACATAAATTGTGGATATTGGATTCTGTGACCTATACTTCTTCTGACACTTCGGTTGCAACGGTGACGGATGCCGGAGTTGTAACGGGTATTAAAAATGGAACCACAACCATTACTGTCAAGTCAGGTGAAACCACACTTGCTTCCACTGATATTACGGTAAAATGTGATCATGCAAAAGAATTCGTGTCTGAGACGCAGCCAACTTGTACAACTGCCGGAGTAAAGGTATACAGATGTGAAATTTGTGGGACATCTATAGAGCAGGAAATCCCGAAGATTCCTCATGATTATATCTATGGCGATGCGGATTCCAGTGGATACCGGACTGGTGTCTGTTCCGGTTGTGGAGATTCGATTACGATTATTCCACCAACGACATACACAGTATGGTGGAGGGATAGTGCATCAACTTCGGATTATTATTATTCGTCATTTCCAAGCTCAAGTTCGGTGGGCTCGACTATATATTGCTGGCTTAAAGATGTGGATGGTGATAGCAGTTATCGGGATATGGTAATGACTTCTACAGATGAATCGGTTGTTTCGGTTCCAGACACAGCAATTGCCAATTCTGCATTTAACACATTAAATATACTTGGTTCGGGGATCACTACCTTGACAATCTATCCGAAGTATAATCCCAGCTTGACAAAGAAGTATGTGGTACGGATTGGGAGTTCTGGAAGTGTAGACATTACGACTGCAGACGTTGCTTTGTCCCAGACATTTTATGAATATAGTGGAAATGAATGCACGCCTTCTGTGAGCGTTTCTTATCATGATACTGTTCTGACAAAGGGAACCGATTATTCGGTAACCTATGAGAACAATAAAGCGGCGGGTACAGCCACAGTAGTAATTACAGGTGATGGTATTTTCACCGGAAGTATCCGAAAGAATTTCACCATTTCGGCTGGTGAGCATTCAGAACATGTATATGGGGAATGGCAGGTTGTAACACAAGCAAGCTGTACCAAAGCAGGTGAGAAAAGAAGATATTGTTCGATCTGTGGTGATTATGAGACAGAGGTGATAGAGAAACTGGAACATACAAGTGTAACAGATGCTGCCGTACCGGCCACCTGTACGGAAACCGGGCTGACTGCCGGTTCGCATTGCTCCGTATGTGGCAGTATTATTGTTGCTCAGAGTGAAACGGAACCCACGGGACATAACTATGTAGATGGCATCTGTCAAAACTGCGGGGACATTCTTTATGTCAATTACAATGGATTACGATATACGATTTTAGATAAGAATGAGGGTTCTGGTACCGTAAGTGTGGCAGCACAGGAGGGACAAACTTTGGAAGGGGAAGTAAACATTCCTTCCATAATAGAAATTAATGGTGTGGATTACAGTGTGACAACTGTGGAGGAAAATGCTTTTGCAGGTCAGGAT
>JBJEJE010000186.1:0-5207 GCA_051877755.1 Lachnospiraceae bacterium
TTTGGAAAGATTAAATTCCACCCCAAAGTGGAATTTCGGATTGCAAACAACATTTGGAGTTTAAACCAGGAAATTTTCATTGACAGAATATAAAAAGTGTGATAACTTTGTTTCAAACGAAGGAGTTTTCTATTTTGTAGAAGACTCCTTTTTTCTGTTTTAATTTCCGTGTATGTGAAGGAGGATAAAGTTATGAAAAGAAAAGTATTAGCAGTTTTATTAAGCTTAGTAATGGTATTTGCATTTACAGGCTGTGGCTCCAAGGAAGAAGAGAACCTGGCGGAGGAGCTTGGTGCAGCAACAGAAGAAGCATCGGAAACAGAAGAAGCTGTGGCAGAGGAATCTTCATCGGATACGGCAATTGATCTGTCCGGAGTGGAACTGATGAATGACGGAACCCTTACCATTGGTATGGAAATTGGATACCCGCCATTTGAAGACTTTGCAGAAGACGGTACAACCCCGATTGGTTATGATGTTGATTTTGCAAAAGCCTTAGGTGACAAATTGGGTGTTGAGGTTGAATTTATCAATACCGCATGGGACGGTATCTTCCAGGGCATTGATACCAATTATGACTGTGTTATTTCTGCGGTTACCATTACAGAGGAACGTAAGGAAAGCATGATTTTCTCTGACCCATATATCAACAATTACCAGGCAGTTGTTGTGCCGGCAGATTATGAGGGAGAAATCAAAGGCTTTACGGATTTAGACGGCATGGCTATCGCAGTTCAGAAGGAAACCACATCTGACATTCTGATGTCTGATTATGTATCCAGCGGTTCCATTAATTGTACCATTTCTGCAAATGAAAAGGTTACTACCTGCTTTACCCAGTTGGATAACGGCGAAATAGATGCAGTTGTTGTGGATTCAACCGTTGCAGACGGTTATTTGGCTTCCAACCCTGGCAAATACATTAAAATCTATCAGGATGACCAGGAGCCGGAGCAGTTTGGTGTAGCAATGGGTAAGGAGAATACAGCATTGCAGGCTGCAATCAATGAAGCAATTGCACAGTTAACGGAAGAAGGCTTCTTTGAAGAGAATATTGAACATTGGTTTGGTGCTGCAGAGTAAACAGGTGTGATGTAGATGAAAATATTAAAAAGAATAGTTAATATAAAAGATTGGAAATCTTCAACAAAAAAGACAGTGCTTGTTGTTCTGGCAGTTTTTATCGTATGTGTTATCCTATCCATGCTGACCCCTACAAAGATTGAAATGGTTAAAAATGCATCGGACGAAGTGAAGCAGATGATTATTGAGGAACAGGATAATACAAGAAAGCATTTGACCATAACCTATAATAATCTTGGGATTATCAGCTATATTTCCTTTACCAGCTCCGGAGCAGAGGCGGTTAAAGAGAGTTATGTTGGATTTTTAGGAAAAATATATCCGGCAGAAAAAGGCGCGGCAAAATTTGCAGGTTCCATGGTGAATTACACCTATCGTATGCTGGGCTGCGGGGAAAATCTCCTGCATGGAGTGAAGCTTACCTTACTGCTTACCACACTTTCCATGGTATTTGGATTTATATTCAGTATTTTTCTTGCATTGGGTAAGATTGCAAAGAATCCGGTGTTAAGTAAGCTGTGTAGTGGCTATATTTTCTTTTTCCGTGGCACCCCGCTTCTGATACAGCTTTTTGTGGTATATTTTTCCATTCCCGGAATTTTTGGATTTGCATGGAGAGGGCTTTTTGACAGCTCTGATCCGGAAGCGGTGTATAAAGGGGCATTTATTGCAGCACTGATTGCATTTTCCTTAAATTCAGCAGCCTATTGCGCGGAGATTGTGCGGGCAGCCATCCAGTCCATTGATAAGGGGCAGCATGAGGCGGCAAAGGCACTGGGTATGAATTATGTGCAGAAAATGTCACTTATCATCATTCCGCAGTCTATCCGGCGCATGATTCCGCCGCTGTGTAATGAGTTTGTGATGATGATAAAGGATGTATCCCTGGTATTTGCCATTTCCTTAATGGATATTACTACAATTTCAAAGACAATCATGACCAGTGAAGGAAATTATCTGGTATTTATACCGGCACTTGTGATTTATCTGGTGATTACAGCTATATTTTCTTATATCTTTGGAAAGCTTGAAAAGCGGCTTTCTGTATATGAATAGGAGGCAGCCATGGAGGATTATGAATATATTATAAAAACAGAACATGTGGGAAAATCCTTTGGCTCCCTTGAGGTTTTGAAGGATATCAATCTGGCGGTAAAAAAAGGAGAGGTAATCTGTATTATCGGACCCTCCGGTGCCGGTAAATCCACATACTTGCGTTCTCTAAACCAGTTAGAAAAGATAACCACCGGAAAAATCTACATTAACGACCAGCTTTTTCTGCACCGGGAACATAACCACACCATTGAACGGATTGCTGCAGATAAGCAAAAGGAGATGCTGCTTGAAATCGGCATGGTATTCCAGCGGTTTAATCTGTTTCCCCATAAGACGGTTTTGGAAAATGTCATGATTGCACCGGTTACTGTCCGGAAGAAATCAAAGGAAGAGGCGAAAACAGCCGCTTTGGAGCTGCTTGATAAGGTGGGACTTTCTTCCAAGGTAGATGAATATCCAAACAAGCTTTCCGGCGGCCAGCAGCAGCGTGTGGCAATTGCAAGGGCACTTGCCATGGAGCCTCAGATTATGCTGTTTGACGAACCTACCAGTGCATTAGACCCGGAACTGGTGGGAGAGGTGCTAAATGTTATGAAGGCACTGGCAAAGCAGGGAATGACCATGCTCTGTGTAACTCATGAAATGGGATTTGCAAGGGAAGTGGCAGACCGGGTGGTCTTTATGGCAGACGGTATGATATTAGAGGAAGGCACACCCCAGGAGGTGTTTGAACACCCGAAGAATGAGAAAGCAGCAGCCTTTTTACAGAGTGTATTATAATTTTTTACAAAAAAAGAATGTCTTTTGCAGAAAGAAAATGATATACTATATCTGTTAAATCAATAAATGGATATGGATGAGGTTTTTATGCAGGAGATTGTGATTAATGAAGCGAATGAGGGACAACGTCTGAATAAATTCCTTGGAAAATATTTAGACGCTGCCCCTCAGAGCTTTTTATATAAAATGCTTCGTAAAAAGAATATTAAATGGAATCATGGGAAAGCAACCGGCAATGAGATTATAAAGACCGGGGATACGATTCAGATTTATATGACGGATGAAACCATTGCAAAGTTCCGGAAGGATGGAAAGGTACCTGTATTTGCAAAAGAGAGTGGCTTGTCAGATTCCGGTGTTTCGAATACAGCATTGCAGAAAAAAAAGGATTCCTATGACTTGGAAAAACAGGATTGCATAGATGCAAAGAATCAGAAGTCAAATCCCCTGGCGGATATTCCTATTCTGTATGAAGATTCGGATGTTCTTATATTAAATAAACCAGCCGGTATGTTGTCCCAGAAGGCAGATGCCTCGGATTATTCCCTGAATGAGAGGATTGTGGACTATTATCAGAAAAAAGAGTACGCCAATACACTGTTTACGCCCTCGGTCTGCAATCGTTTGGACCGGAACACCAGTGGAATCATTTTAGCAGGAATGTCTTTGAAAGGAACACAGATGCTTTCACGGATTTTGAAGGACAGAACTTTGGATAAGTATTATCTCACCATTGTTTCCGGAAAGGTGGAGCAGGCAAGCACCATAAAAGGTTTTTTGACAAAGAAAGCAAGCCATAACCAGGTTGTGGTTTATGAAAGTATAGAACAGGCACACAGAAACGGCGTGGAGAAGCCGGCATTTATCGAAACAAGATATGAGTCTTTGGCATATGGACATCTTCAGGATATGGACTTTACCCTGCTTAAGGTAAAGCTGGTTACGGGAAAAACGCACCAGATTCGTGCTCACCTGCGCTCCGTTGGACATCCCATTATCGGAGACGGAAAGTACGGATTAAAGAGTGTCAACGCAGTGCTGAAAAAAGAATTCGGATTAAAGCACCAGCTGTTACACGCTTTTGAGATTACCTTCCCGGGAGAGGGATTAGAGGCAGCATCTAATCTTGCAGGGCAGGTGATTCATGCCCCTTTGCCGGAGGAATTTGAGCGGATTTTGGATGGGCTTGGTATGTCAAAAAATTCTCCTATAATTATTGGACAGCTACAGTAGAAAAAACAAAGGAAGAAGCTGCTACAGAAAAATTTCATGGCGGGTTTAAAATCCACCACAACATTAAATACTAATAAATGGGGATGAATTTTACAACTATATTTGTTATAATATATATAATTTTTTATAAACTTATAATATTTTAGGGAAGTGTTAGAATGGTATTGAAAGATTCTATAAAAACTGAATTAGAGAATATAGCAAAAGAATTTGGGTTGGAGAAATTAATATTATTTGGTTCAAGAGCTACTGACACTTGTTGGGAGCGTAGTGATATTGATCTTGCAGCTAATTTTAACTCTTCAAGTGAGTATTTAGAGTTTTGTGATAAGGTTGAAGAAATTCCAACGTTATTAATGTTTGATGTAGTCAATCTTAGCAGTGATATGATATCACTTGATTTGCGAAAAAGTATTAAAGATGAAGGGGTATTGCTGTATGAAAAAGTTTGAACAAGTAAAGCAACTCTATAATACTATGTCAGTAGAATATGCTCAGCATTCTGATTCCAGTTTATTTGTTTCTGGCATAACATCTGATTTTGATAGATTGTTTGAGTTGTGTTGGAAAACACTAAAAGAATATTTGCAGAAAGAGAAGTATATAGAAGCTGCGAAAACAGGTTCACCAAAAGACATTTTGAAATTAGCATATCAACAAAAGCTGATTAACAATGAAGAGATTTGGCTTAAAATCTTAGTAGATAGAAATGATGATGCACATCATTATAATGAATCATCAGCACGTTCTTATGCTGCCAGAATTGAAAGAGAATATTTGAAATGGGTAGGTACTTTTATTGATGAATTATCGGAACTAATACCAGAAGAAAAAGGAATCTTAGTTAATGTGCCATCCAGTTTTTTAGAAGCAGTACATCGGTCGGGTATGTATTATGACGAATTTTTAGAAAAGGTAAAACAGGAAAATGCATATTCTTCAGAGTTAGAATTATTTATGCAATGGGATAAGATTAAGGATAAGTATGTTAATTGACTACTTTCCAAAAGGAGGAATTCATTATGAAAAAGTTTATTATGACAATGGGTTTAATT